>NZ_JBOFBG010000012.1:0-171840 GCF_051594305.1 Paenibacillus sp. IHBB 3054
ACAGAATGCAGTTATCCCTATAGCTGAGGATGAGAAGAGGCAGGTTAGAGGAGAAGAAGCAGGTTAGTTGAGAAGAAGTAGGTTAGAAGAGAAGAAGTAGGTTAGCTGAGAAGAGGCAGGTTGGAGGGGAAGAAGTAAGTTAGCTAAGAAGAGGCAGGTTAAAGGAGAAGTAGTATGTTAGTTGAGAAGAAGTAGGTTAGAAGAGAAGAGGCATGTTAGAGGAGAAAAGGTTTGTTAGAGAGCTAAGGTTATTTCTATAAAAAGTCATAGTGATCCGGCTGCCCTTCTATACTTAGCAGGAATCCAACGTTGATGAAAGTCTTATGTTATTCACTCCTTGTGCGGCAAGGTTTAGGGAGATCGGCTGGATGGCACGCTTCTTCTTGCCCGCTTTTTGAGTACAATTACAGTAGGAGTTACGGAGCCGCAGTAAGCTGTGAACAAGGAGCTGAAGTGTGAACGAGGTTGAAACTGCAAGCAAGGCTGATGCTGTGCATAGAGTTTGGAAAAGAACTGTGAGGGGAGACGGATAGAAGATGGATGAAGTGAAAATCCCTTTTAATCTTACCGGCGGGGAAACTGTGTACCTGAGCAGGGTATGGCCGGGGCTTGTGCTGGAATGGAAGGAAGGACATCTGCTGCTGGAGTTCCCGGCTGAGGCGGATGGGATTTCGAGTGCGGTGTACGGCGGGGGAATGGGGCGTCTACAGCGGGCCGTCAACCAATTTGTCAGTCGTGATTACGAATGCAGCGATCCTGTGCGGGATATGGAGTTTATATTGCGCGAATGGGGCTACCCGCAAGAAGGCTGTGCGGGCCTTATGACTGCTGTGCCGCTGGAGCACGCAGCTGTGATAGAAGAAGATACCGGCTCGGCAGGCATCTTTTGCTGTGTGACGGCCGCTTCGGGCAATGCTGCGCGTGCCGGGGTGGAGCGCCCCGTGCTGGCGGCTTACCGCCCCGGCACGATCAATATTATGCTCGGCATTGACGGACGGCTGACTCCGGCGGCGATGGTCAATGCTGTAATGACGGCAGCCGAAGCCAAAGCTGCCGCCCTGGCCGATCTCGGCGTCACCGATCCCGAGAACGGCCTGATTGCAACCGGCACAACCACGGATGCGATTGTGCTTGCGGTGAGCCAAAGCGGGCGCTACGGCGCGGAGCATGTCTACGCAGGAACAGCGACTGATCTTGGCGGTGCGATTGGCCGGCTGGTGTATGCCGCTGTTACCGGCAGCCTGCAGTCGGTGAAATCCGTGCAGCCGGCGCATTCTGTGCAGCCAGCCAAGGTGGAACAATTGGCTGAACCAGTAATATCGGCTCAAACGGATCAAGTTGTGCAGCACGATTCCAAGGCGCAAGCCATCCAAAGCGCCCCCATGGCTCAAGCTGTGCCACCTGCTCCACTGGCTCAAACTGTGTCATCCGCTCGACTGACCCAAGCTGTGCCATCTGCTCTACAGGAGCAGGCTAGGAAGGGCGGGCAATGAGCAGCCAATTCCTGATAACCCGGCGGGGTGAGCACCCGTGAGTCTTGCCTTAATATTGCTGGCAGCCTATGTGCTGGACCTGATCGTAGGCGATCCAAGGAGTCTTCCCCATCCCGTAGTGTATATGGGGAAGGCGATTTCTGCGATCGAGCGGCTGATCCGCCGCTTTGACTCGCAGCCGCGGAGCCTGAAGCGGGCCGGGGTGCTGCTGCCGCTGCTGGTGGCGGGCGGAGCCTGGGGGCTGACAGCACTCCTCGTCGGACTGCTGTCCTGGGTATCTCCCTGGCTCGGCTGGGCAGCCGAGGCTTGGCTGATCTCCACAACGATTGCCGCCAAAGGATTGAAGGAGGCAGGGCTTGCCGTATACGTCGAGCTGCGCAAGGGTGATCTTCCCGCAGCGCGCAGGGCGCTGGGAATGATCGTTGGCCGCGATACGGCTGGGCTGGACAGCCCGGAGATTGTCCGCGGCACTGTGGAAACCGTAGCGGAGAATATCGTCGATGCGATTATTTCCCCGCTGTTCTTCGCCCTGCTGGGCGGTGCACCGCTGGCCATGGCTTACCGTGCAGTGAACACTCTAGATTCCATGGTCGGCTACAAGAACGACAAATACCGCGATCTCGGCTGGGCATCCGCCCGGCTCGATGATGTGGCCAATTACATACCGGCGCGAATCACTGCGCTGTTGTTAACCTTATGCGCCTGGCTGCTGCGGCTGGATTGGCGGGGCTGCTGGCGCACCGTACTTCGCGATGCCCGCCTTCATCCCAGTCCGAACAGCGGCTACCCGGAGTCGGCAGTTGCCGGAGCACTGGGCATTCGGCTGGGAGGCGAAAATGTCTATCACGGCATCACTTCGTTCCGGGCTTACATGGGGGACCCGCTGCGCGCTATGGAACCGGAGGATATTATTGTGACCTCCCGACTGATGCTGCTCTCTTCGGCAATATTCGTCTGCTTCTGCGCAGCATTGGCATGGATTTGGATCGGAGGCTGAGCGGCGAGCATGACAGATCTAACACATGGACAAGGAGAAGGACAGGAGCTTGAGCATGAGCAAGAGCGCGAACAAGGGCAAGAGCAAGGGCAAGAGCAAGAGCAAGAGCAAGAGCAAGAGCAAGAGCAAGAGCAAGAGCAATGGCAAGGGCAAGGGCAAGGGCAAGGGCAAGAGCAAGGTCAAGAGCAAGAGCAAGGTCAAGAGCAAGGTCAAGAGCAAGAGCAAGGTCAAGAGCAAGGTCAAGAGCAAAAGCAAGGACAAGAGCAAGGGCAAGAACAAAGGCAAAAGCAAGAACAACAGCAAAGGCAAAAGCACGGAAAAGAGTCAAAGCTAAAACAAGTGCTAGAGCAGGGGATAAGGAAAGAGTCAAGGCCGAGGGATGAGAAAGCACAGGTGCTGGCTCCAAAACTGGATCAAGTGCTGCCCAAAGTACTCCAGCTCAAGTTAGTTCTTCTCCGCCATGGCCATACACAGTGGAATAAGGAACGCCGTTATCTGGGGAGCACGGATATTCCTCTGCTGCCCGGAGCACGGGAGGAGTTGACTGCGCTCAGGGAGCAGCCTGAACTGCGCGGAGATTTCTGGCGGGTATATTGCAGCGATTTGCGCAGATGCCGGGAGACATTGGCTTGCATCGCACCAGGTCTTGAGGCGTCGTCCCTTTATGATTCCCGTTTGCGTGAGATGAGCTTCGGCGCGTGGGAGGGCTGTACTTATGAGCAGCTGCAGAATAATCTCAATTATCGAAGCTGGATCGATGATCCTGCTGAGGTCACGCCGCCTGACGGGGAATCCTGGCAGGCGTTCGAAGCGCGGCTGGACTCGTTTTTAAAGGAACTAAGGCAGGCAGCCGAAGCAAGCGGGGATGAAGCTGAATTAAGCCCGCTCCCTGAAGACAGTACCGTCCAAACTGCCGCTCCGGACAACCACCCTAGTGAAGAGCCGCTGCATTTGCGTGTGCTGCTGGTGACCCACGGCGGTGTAATCCGCCAGCTGCTGGCACGGGCTTTGGAGGACGTGACTTTCCGTACCGCTGCCGCTCCGCCGCCTGGAACGGCGGCAGTACTTACACTGGTACGGAGCGCAGGCAAGTGGCAGTGGTAATCCTTATTCAAAAAAATGTTCTGCCAAACGTATCTCTAAGCACTAGAAGAAATCCCATGATGCATGCGTTGATTAGTCCCTGTGCCGTGTATACAGCTGGGAAGCTGTGGGTCCGCAGAAACTGGATGCACAGAAAAGTACCCACATTATGTAATTAAAAAGCTATATCACTGCGGGACGTATGGGTTATCCCGTCATAGAACCACACCGGAAGAAAATCCCGGGGTTGTGGTTCTTTTTTTACGCTTGCGATTGTGCCATGATAGCTATGGGGGCGATTGAAGCATGTTTAAGGATTTCAAGCTCATTGCCGGACGTCCGGTATATATTCAGGTGAAGGATTATTTGAAGCATCTCATTCTAAAAGGCGCCCTCCAAGGCGGCCAGAAGCTTCCGTCGACACGCGAGCTCAGCACACTGCTGAAAGTCAGCCGCAATTCAATTATCTCCGCCTATGCGGGGCTTACGGATGACGGCTTTGCGTATACGGTGCAGGGTCTAGGAAGTTATGTTTCGCTTGCTGCCTCTACTGAGAGTGCGGCGGCCCCCTCCTGGACCGTGGACTGGAAAGAGCGGATGAACAGCCGCGCGCTGCTGGCGGAGGAACTGGATATAATGAAGCGCGGAATCCGCGCGGAGAAGGGCACGATTTCTTTTACCAGTATTGCGCCCGATGAGAGCCTGTTTGATCTGGATAATGTAAAGCGGGCCTTTCTGGACCGCATGTCCGTAGAGGGAAACGTTCTGCTGAACTATGGCTATGCCAAGGGGTATAAGCCTTTAATAGACTATTTGCGGCAATATATGGAGCATAAGGGCGTGGATATGCGCGGCAAGGATATGCTGATTACGAATGGTTTTACGGAAGGCTTCGATTTGGTGCTGTCCGCACTTGGCCAGAAGCATGGGCGTGTGCTCTGCGAGAATCCGACCCATCATACGGCGATCAAAAATATGCGGCTGAATGGATTTGATATCACTGGAGTAACCATGGAGCGGGACGGCATCCACCTCGGTGAACTGAAACGGGCGCTGGAGGAGCGGGAGTATGACTGCGCGTATTTTGTGCCTTCCTATCACAATCCCACTGGCATAGTCATGTCCCCCGAAAAAAGACAAGGACTGATGAAGCTGATGGCGGAGTACAGGGTGCCGGTCATCGAGGACGGCTTCAACGAAGAGCTGCGCTATTCGGGTTCGCATGTGGCTCCGTTAATCGCGGCGGCGGGCGGCGGGAACAGCGTCGTCTATCTTGGCAGCTTCTCCAAAGTGTTGTTTCCCGGACTGCGGGTAGGCTGGGTGCTGGCTGATCAGGAGCTGATCTACTATCTGGAAAGTGTCAAAAGAGCCCGCAGTATTCATACTTCAACGCTGGATCAATCCATTCTGTATCAATATCTGCTCGGTGGCCATCTGGAAAAATACCTCAAACGTGCGCGAACGGAATATAAACGGAAATACGAGCTGACGCTGGAATGCTGCAAGGAGTATTTGCCGTATTTTGGGCTAAGCGGAGACGGCGGCCTGCATCTTTTTGTAACATTTCCCGAAGGCTTTAGTACAAGAGAGCTGCTGGATGCCTGCCGTGAGCGGGGGGTTATTTTTACAGCGGGGGATATCTTCTTCACGAATGGAACAGGACAAAATACGCTGCGCCTGGGCTTCTCCAGGGTGGCTGACGGGGATATCCGCAGGGGAATCGAGATTATCGGCAGGGCAGCACGGCAACTACTGGGGTGAAAAGGGGTTATGGGGATGATAAAAGTAGGCGTAATAATGGGCGGGGTTTCCTCTGAATATGAAGTGTCGCTGAATACCGGCAGAGAAATGCTGAAGCACCTGGACCGGAGCAAATATGAGGTTGTCCCGGTGGTTATTACAGAGCGTGAACAGCTGATCGGACAGGTAAAAGGTCTGGATTTTGCGCTGCTGGCCCTTCATGGAACCTATGGTGAGGATGGAACGGTTCAGGGGACGCTGGAGACGCTTGGCATCCCATATTCCGGGAGTGGCGTGCTGTCCAGCAGCCTGTGCATGGATAAACATCTGTCCAAAACAATTCTCCGCAGCAAAGGTGTTCCTACGCCTGACTGGCTGTGCTGGGACCGGACGGAGGATGTTGCGCCGGAAGCCGTGGAACGACTCGGTTACCCGGTGATGGTGAAGCCGAACTCAGGCGGTTCCAGCATCGGGATGACCAAAGTGAATAGCTCGCAGGAGCTGCGGAGCGCGGTGGAGAGAGCTTTTGCCGCAGACCAGTCGGTACTCGTCGAATCGTATACCGAAGGTCAGGAGATTACCTGCCCGATCCTCGGCGGAACCCTGCTGCCCGTTATCGGCATCCATGCGCTGGGCGCGGACTGGTTCGATTACAGCTCCAAATATGAGCAGGGCGGAGCAGACGAACGGGTAATTCAGCTGCCTGCCGAGATCCTGGAGCGGGTGCAAGCGGCGGCGCTGGCCTGTTATCGTGCGCTGAAATGCTCGGTATATGCACGGGTGGATATGCTGCTGAAGAATGGGATTCCCTGCGTACTTGAGGTCAATACGCTTCCGGGCATGACCGAAACGAGCCTGCTGCCCAAAAGCGCACTTGCGGCCGGATTCACCTTCAGCAGCCTGCTGGATGAGATTATCGAAAGTTCTCTGAAGGAACGGCGAGCGAATCAGGCAGTTCAAGTAACGCAAGAGGTAATGGTGACGAAGATGGAAGAAGAAAGGCAAGAGGTAGCAGGTCATGCTTAAGGAGAACCGCAAGATGGCAGAGGATTGGATAGCTCCCCGTGTGCGGGAGATTGCGCCTTCGGGCATCCGGGCTTTTTTTGATCTCACTGCCGGTAACAACGATATTATATCACTGGGCGTAGGTGAACCGGATTTCGCTACACCTGAGCATGTAAGAGCTGCCTGCGTCCGCGCTTTGAACCGCGGGGAAACGATGTACACCCCGAATGCCGGACTGCTGGAGCTTAGAGAAGAGATCGCCCAATATCTGGGGAGCAGCTTTGGACTGCAGTATCATCCGGCGGACGAGATCATGGTTACGGTGGGCAGCAGCGAAGCCCTTGATCTGGCACTGCGCGCTTTCACGGCTCCGGGTGATGAGATCATCATCCCTTCTCCCAGCTATATTGCCTATTCGCCGATTGCCCACTTAAACGGAGGGGCGCTGGTTGAGGTGGAAGCTACGGCAGAGCAGGGCTTCAAGCTTACAGCGGAAGCGCTGCGTAAGGCCATCACCCCACGCTCGAAGCTGCTGGTAGTGAATTTCCCGAATAATCCTACGGGAGCAGTCATGTCCTATGAGGACTGGCTGCCGATTGCAGAAGTTGTAAAAGAGCATAATCTGCTCGTGCTGTCGGATGAAATCTATGCGGAGCTTACCTATGACAGCACTCATGTTAGTATCGCTTCGCTCCCCGGCATGCAGGAGCGGACGATAGTGATCAGCGGCTTCTCGAAGGCATTCGCCATGACCGGCTGGCGTGTCGGTTATGTCTGCGGGAATCATGAGCTGCTGGCAGCGATGCTGAAGATACATCAGTATACCGCGATGTGTGCGCCGGTGCTGGGCCAGATTGCCGCGATCGAATCCCTGCGCAGCGGGCTGCCCGACAAAGACCGGATGAAGGCATGCTTCCGGCAGCGCAGAACCCTGTTTGTCGAGGGGCTCAGAACCATCGGACTTCACTGCCATCAGCCGCAAGGTGCGTTCTATGCCTTCCCGTCGATCGCTCATACCGGACTGAAATCGGAGGAATTTGCTTTGCGCCTCCTACGGGAGGCTGGAGTCGCCGCAGTTCCGGGACATGTGTTCGGAAGCGGCGGCGAGGGGCATATCCGCTGCTCCTATGCGACATCCACAGAGAGGCTGACCGAAGCGCTGGAGCGGATGGAAGGGTTTATGAAAGTAAGAATATGAATGTAAACGAAAATGCAAGTGTGAATGAAAGTGTAAATGCAAATGTAAATGCAAATGATCATACGTGTGAAGAAATTCTCCGCAAGACAGCATTGAAGCTCTGCACCCGGAAGCAGCGGTATAGACAGCTTTCCAAGTGCATGAAGGTAAAAATGTAATTGTATGATCCTGCTATATCACCTATAATCCTTAAGGAAGAAATAGGGGTATGCACTCAAATAGTTCGCGGCAGCAGCAGTGGCAGCACAAAGCCCCCTTCTTTGGAGAAGGGGGCTTTGTGCCGTGGAGCTACGGTTATTCAAATAGAGTTGTAATAGAAGAAACAGGAGGAGTAACTATGATTTCAGCATTGGAAGAAGTGATCGGGCGGATTGTCCCCGCCGATGAACAAGCGATACTGCGCGCCGAGGACCGGCTGAACAGTCTGACTAAGCCGCCGGGAAGCCTTGGCCGGCTGGAGGCATTGGCCGTCCGGCTGGCGGGAATCTCCGGTGTGGAACAGCCAAGCTACGGCAAACGCACCGTAGTGGTTATGGCTGCAGACCATGGTGTCTGCAGTGAGGGAGTCAGCGCATTTCCCCAGGAGGTTACGGTGCAGATGGCCCATAATTTCCTCAGCGGCGGCGCAGCGGTGAATGTGCTGGCCCGCCAAGGCGGGGCAGAGGTGAAGCTGGTGGATATCGGGATAGGCGGTGACCTGAGCCATCCGGAGCTGATTGACCGCAAGGTGCGGCGTGGAACCTGCAATATGGCGCAGGGACCGGCGATGAGCCGGGAGGAAGCGCTGAGAGCCATTTTGGCCGGGGTGAACGTGGCGGAGGAAGCGGTGAAGAGTGGAACGGAGATACTTATCACCGGCGAAATGGGCATCGGCAATACGACAGCCAGCGCTGCGGTGCTGTGTGCACTGGAAGGCATTCCCGCAGAAACCGCTGTAGGCCGGGGCACTGGCATTGACGATGAGCGGCTGCGCCATAAAATCGCAGTGGTGGAGCGGGCGCTTCAAATCAATGCACCGGATCCGGACGATGCTATCGACGTGTTGGCTAAGGTAGGGGGCCTTGAAATCGCCGGTCTGGCCGGTCTTATTCTGGGCGCAGCCGCTGCACGGGTTCCCGTTGTGCTTGACGGCTTCATCTCCGGCGCCGCAGCGCTTGCGGCCAAAGCACTTGCACCGGAGTCCATCCATTATATGATTGCCTCGCATGTCTCAGGGGAGCAGGGGCATAAGCTGATGCTGGAGCGGCTGGGGCTGGAAGCGCTGCTCGACCTTGGGCTGCGTCTTGGCGAAGGAACAGGGGGCGCCCTCTGCCTTCATCTGATTGAGGCGGTGTGCCGGATTATGCGCGAAATGGCCACCTTCGAAAGCGCAGGGGTATCCGGGGCGGAGAGCCGATGAGCATCCTTGTAACAGGCGGCGCGCGCAGCGGCAAAAGCAGCTTTGCCGAACGCCTGACACTGTCGCTGGCCGGTCAGGCTTTCTATGTGGCGACCGGGCAAGCGTTCGATGAAGAGATGAAGGCGCGGATTGCCCTGCATCGGCAGCAGCGCGAAGAAAGCGGCGGCCAGTGGGAGACGCTGGAGGAGCCGCTGGATTTGCCGGCTCTGCTGGAGCGTCTCTCCGGGGGGAAGGCGGTGCTTGTAGACTGCCTGACCCTGTGGCTCTCCAATGTGCTGCTGGCCGTGGAAGGGCAGGCTGACAGACAAGAGCGGGTGGAGCAGGAAATCGCCAGGCTGGAGCACAGTGTGGCGTCTTTCCAGGGGACGCTCGTTTTGGTTACGAACGAGGTTGGCGACGGCATCGTGCCGGAATATGCACTGGGACGGCTGTACCGTGATCTCGCCGGACGGATGAATGCGCTGCTGGCCCGGCAGTGCCAGCAGGTCTTTCTCGTCACCGCCGGAATACCGGTTGAGCTGAAGAGCAGGGAGTATCTGCTATGAGTGCGCGGGAGGATGCTGCCGCTGCTTTTCAGTTCCTGTCGCGTTTTCCGGTAAAGGGCGGCGGCGACTTTTCCCGTGATTTGCTGCGGCGCAGCGTGGTCTATTATCCGCTCGTCGGCGCGGCGATCGGGGGGAGTGCTGCGCTGTGCGCCGCTGCAGCGGCTTGGCTGCTGCCGGCTTGGCCTGCCGCTGTAATCACCCTCATCCTGTGGGTAGGGCTGACCGGCGGGCTGCACCTGGACGGCTGGATGGACAGTGCCGACGCACTGCTCAGCTACCGCTCGCGGGAGCGGATGCTGGAGATCATGAAGGACAGCCGCGTAGGGGCGATGGGCGTCCTGGCCTGCGTGCTGCTATTGCTGCTGAAGGCCGCCTTGCTGGCGGCATTTATTGAAGGCGGCACCTATTACGAGCTGCCGCTGCTGTTATTGCCGCCGGTCTGGAGCCGCTGGTATATGGTGCGGGCGATGGCCCGCTATCCTGTTGCCCGCGGCAATGAGGGGTTGGCAGCCAGCTTCGCGGAGCTGCAGCCCCGGCAGGAGCGGCGCGCGCTGCTCACCGCCGCGCTGCTCTCACTGGCCGCTGCCGCTGCGCCACTTGCGCTCGGCGCGGCAAGCGGCACCTGGCCGCAGCATCTGGCGGCGGCCTGTCTTGCCCCGGTGGCCGCAGTGCTCTGCGGCCACCTCGCGGCGCGGCGGATCAGCAGCCGGCTCGGCGGGCTCACCGGCGATGTGTACGGCGCGCTGAACGAGCTGCTGGAGGCCCTGCTGCTGCTCCTGCTGGTGGTGCTGCTGCACAACCTGATGTAGCCGGAAGGCTCTGCGGAGAGCTACATTTCCGGCGTATGCTAGAACAAGAACAACTGCTTCGCCAGTACTCCGGCAGCAGGAAGAAAGCGGGGAGAAGAGCATGAAGAACCAAGCGGACACACAAGAGAAGAAACAGCGGGCGGCCGTGCTGATGATGCAGGGAACGGCTTCGGATGTCGGCAAGAGCCTCGTCACTGCAGCCATCGGGCGGATTATGACACAGGACGGCTACCGGACGGCGCCCTTCAAGTCGCAGAATATGGCGCTGAATTCCTATGTCACCGTGGACGGCAAAGAAATCGGGCGTGCCCAGGGCATGCAGGCCGAAGCTTTCGGCATTACGGCTACCAGCGACATGAATCCGATTCTGCTGAAGCCTTCGGGCGAGATGAGCGCGCAAATCGTCGTCCATGGCGTACCGCACACGGCGCTGAGCGCGCGGGAATACCGCGAGAAGTTTCTGCCGGAAGCCAAAGGGACGGTGCTGGACGCGCTGGATCGTCTGCGGGCAGCTTATGATATCGTGCTGATGGAAGGGGCGGGAAGTCCGGCCGAGATCAACCTGAAGGCGCGGGATATCGTCAATATGAATCTCGCAGGCTGGGCGGATGCGCCGGTGCTGCTGATCGCAGACATTGACAGAGGCGGCGTATTCGCCTTTCTGGTGGGTACACTCGAACTCTTGGAGCCGCATGAGCGGGCGCGTGTCAAAGGCTTCATTATCAATAAATTCCGCGGCGATCTGTCCTTGCTGCAGCCTGGTCTGGATTGGCTGGAGCAGCGCACCGGGATCCCGGTGCTTGGTGTGCTGCCGTTTCTGCCGCAGCTGCGGATAGAGGCGGAGGATTCCGTAGTACTGGAAGGGACTTCGGGCCGTATGCAGCCCGGCAGCGCGAAGGAGCTGGATATTGCAGTCATCCGCTACCCGAGAATATCGAACTTCACCGACTTCGATCCGCTGGAGGACGAGCCGGATACCGCTGTGCGTTATGTGACCTCTGTAGAGGAGCTGGGCACACCGGATGCCATCATTCTGCCGGGCACGAAGAATACGGCGGCAGACCTGAATTATTTGCGGGAGCAGGGCTTCCCTGAAGCAATAACGGATGCGCTGGAGCACGGAACACTGCAGCTTACCGGGATTTGCGGAGGTTACCAGATGCTGGGGCGGAGGCTGCTCGATCCGCATGCTGTTGAAAATGCGGAGCCGGGGGATAGTGACGGGCTGGGCTATCTGCCCCTGTCCACGGAATTTCTGCCGCATAAGACGACGGTGCGTGTGAGCGGCACGCTGTCTGGTAATCATCCGCTGCAATTATGCGGCTTTGACCCCGGAGCGGCTGAGGAAATTACTGTTGCCGGATATGAGATTCATATGGGTACCACGACAAAACATGAAGGTGCAGGCGTCAGAAGCCTGTTCCACCTGACGGGACCGGATGGGGAGACGTTGCCTGAAGGTTGGGGTACGCCGGACGGCAAGATATGGGGAACTTATCTGCATGGTTTGTTTCATAATGATAGCCTGCGCAGAGCCTGGCTTGACGGAATACGGCAGGCCAAAGGTCTTGCCCCGCTGGCCAGGACCTTCTCGTCGGCAGCGCTCCGCGAGCAGGAATTCGACCGTCTGGCAGATGCCGTAAGAGCCAGCCTTGATATGGAGGCAGTTTACAGAATAATGGGTCTTCCCGGAGAAGAGGGCTAAGAATGGTGCTGGCGGTTCTGCTGTTTATTGTTGCCGGTCTGGCTGAAATCGGCGGCGGTTATTTGATCTGGCTGTGGCTGCGGGAGTCGCGGCCGCTCTGGTACGGCCTTGTTGGTGCACTAATTCTGATTGCGTACGGCATCATCCCCACCTTGCAGAAGTTCCCTTCTTTCGGCAGGGTGTATGCCGCCTATGGCGGTGTGTTCATCGTGCTTGCCGTTCTTTGGGGCTGGCTGGTGGACAAGAAGACACCGGATCTGTATGACTGGATCGGTGCAGGTATTTGTGTGATTGGGGTATCGGTTATCCTGTGGGCACCGAGACACTGATCTGGAGGGGAAGAGCGTTTTTAAATTGCAGCGCAACCTAACAAAAAGGCAGTCCAAGCTTTGATAAGCTGTGGACTGCCTTTTGATATGGTTCGAAAGAAGCGGGTTCTCTTTAAATCTTGAACTGCTTCACAGCTTCCTGCAGCTTCACCGCTTGTTCATGCAGATGCTCCACGGTCAGGGAGTGGCCATCCAGCTCCTCGTGCTGCCGTGAGGAGTTCTCGGCAAGCAATTCTGCGCTGGCTTGCGATTTGCCGGTGATTTGTGCGGTTTCCTCCACCGAGGCGCTTACTTCTTCGGTGCCGGCCGAAATCTGCTGGGTGGCGGCAGATACGGACTGAATGCTGTGATTGATGCTTTGAATAAGAATAAGCAGTTGATTAAAGGCATTGCCGGCTTCCACCGCTTTGCCTACGCCCGAGGCTACTTCCGAGTTCACATGATTCATTTCTTCCACCGAACGGTTCATATCCTCCTGCAGGCTAAGCAGGAAGTCACGGATCTGCTCATTGGATTCCTTGGACTGCTCGGACAACTTGCGGACTTCTCCGGCTACAACAGCAAAACCGCGGCCATGCTCGCCTGCGCGTGCCGCTTCAATGGAAGCATTCAGCGACAGCATCTGAATCTGCTTGGTTATTTCGGTGATGCCCTGGACAACCCCGCCAATCATCAGGGAACGTTCATTCATGATGCGGAACTGCTCCAGCGACTTCTGAGAGGCATGCTCCACCTGACGCATTTGCTGTACGGCACTCTGGGCAACCTCATTGCCGCCCATGGCTTCCGCTGCAGCTTCACTGATCTGCTCGGTGACTTCACCGGCTGCGGATGCGATATGCTGAATGCCGAAATTGATTTCTTCCATGGCTCTGGAGTTCTCCAGTGCGCTGCTGGCAATAGTTGTACTGCCTTTGCCGATCTCCGTAACGGATAGCGCCGAACGCTCGGCCATTTCGCCCAGCACTTCAACACGCGCTTTCAGATCATTGGCATCGGCGACGACACTGCCTGATGTATCGAGAACCTGCCCGATCATTTCCTTAAGCCGTTGTCCCATACTTTGGAAGCTCACCGACAACTGGCCGACCTCATCGTTGCCCTTGATAACCAGATTCTGCGTGAAATCACCGGCAGCGAGCTTATTGCTATAAGCGGTAAGCTGAGAGAGCGGCCGCGTGATTTTCCGGCTCATGAAGGTCGCGGCGGCGGTTCCAATGATCAGCGACAGCAGTGTAATTCCTATACTTGCCCAAACGATGCTGTTTATCTTGTCTTCAACAAAACCAACGTCAGAACTTACTCCGATGACCATCCTGCTGCCGGGAACACTGACATAGGCGGTCTTATGTATACCGTGACTGTCACTATAGATTTCACTAAGCCCCGTTTTTCCTTTAGCGGCTTGTTCCATAGCGGGCAATACCTTAAGGTTTTCTTCAGCCTTCAGCTTTGAGCCGTGATCTGCGGCCAGTACGGTGGCCTTTCCATCTTTCATTTCGATGAGGAAAATGGTCTCCACATCATGCAGCTTTCTTTTTTCCTGGAAATAGTATTCGACATTCGTGGTGGCTTGTGCACTCTTACTCAGGGTCTGCTGGGCGTGGGTTGCGTTCAAATTCTTGTAGACATCCTGAGCGGCCCCGGTCAGAAGCTTGTTAATTTGCGGCATTACGTAGCCGTCGATGGTACTCATTGATATAAAGTAGAAGCTGATACTTAACACAAGAGATGTGAGCAATAGGACGACAAACAACAAAAGTGTAAATTTGCGGCTGATTGAATTCTTAAAGCGTGACATATCCATTCTCTCCTTTTCTATTTGAATGCATCGATCCCATGCCAACGCTTATAAGCGGGCACACAGCTATATACTCCATTGATGTTGGTCATATATCAGGCTATCGTTCCGGGGATATGATTGATAACTATTCTATAGAATTAACCTCCGGTTGAATAGTGAAAAAATTGAATTATAACGCATATTTTTCAGAAAAATATGAATAATTATCGAATGAACCATTTGTTTGCCGAAAATAAGTGACAACATTCTTCTTTTCTGAAAATTTAAAATTCTCATAGAATGTTAGCTTTTTATATGGTAGAGTATTAATGTTTTGTTCCTATAAACAAAATATCCGCGGTTCGTAACCATCCCGCGTAACCAAAACTAGGAGGAAGTATAGAAAAATGTTTAATTTGTTGTGGGGAATTTTGTTCGTTATTGTCAACTTCGGCCTATTTCTGCTCTGTTACCGTCTCTTTGGTAAAAAGGGGCTGTATGCCTGGGTTGGAGTTGCTACGGTCATCGCCAATATTCAGGTGGCCAAGACGATTGCCATGCCGCTGGACATCGTGATGACGCTGGGCAATACGATGTATGTAACGCTGTATATGACCAGCGATTTGCTTAATGAACGGTACGGGCGGAAGGAAGCACGCAATGCCGTATGGTTCGGCTTTTTCACCCTGCTGATGACTACGGTGATTATGCAGATGGCGCTGGTGTTCAAACCGCAGGGAGATCCCATTTTCCAGACCTCGCTGGAAACGATCTTTGGACTGATGCCACGTCTGGCGCTGGGAAGCCTTGCTGCCTATTTCATCAGCCAGTTCCTCGACGTGCGCCTGTATTCGTGGATCCGCAAATACTACAGCACCTCGCGCCAGCTTTGGATCCGCTCCAACGGCAGTACGATGATCAGTTCATTTGTTGATACGCTGATTTTTTGCACCATTGCGTTTGCCGGCAGATTCGATATGCAGGTGTGGATCGAAATTTTGCTGACTACCTATGTAGTGAAATTCCTGCTGACCGGTGCAGGCACGCCAATCCTTTACATTGCCCGCTCCTTTAAGTTTGCCGAAGAGGAAGAGCCGGCCCTGAAGGATGCGGAAAGCCGCAGCATTTCATAGATTGTGACCATAAAAAAGCAGTGAGTCTCCCGTTATGGGGTCGGCTCACTGCTTTTTTTGATGGACATATCTTATATTGGAATGCTGTTACAAATGGAGGATAGTCAGCTCTTTCGGGAAGCTGGTCAGCGTTACGGGACCTTCTGCCGTAATAAAGACATCATCTTCAATACGTACACCGCCTACGCCCGGCACATAGATGCCCGGTTCCACGGTGAATACGTTGCCGTTCTCGATAATATCCGTATTTAAACCGTGAAGGGAAGGATACTCATGGGTATCCATGCCAAGTCCATGGCCGACACGGTGCATGAAATATTCCCCGTAACCCGCATTTTCGATCACTTCACGCGCTGCCCGGTCCACTGAGCCGAAGGTGGCTCCTGCTCGGGAAGCGGCAATGCCTGCCAGGTTAGCGGCCAGCACCGTGTTGTAGATTTCGGTCAGCTTGCTGTCCGCTTCCTCCACGGCAAAGGTCCGTGTGATGTCGGAAGCATACCCGGCGGCATATACGCCAAGGTCGAACATCAGGAAATCACCCGGCTGGATGATGCGGTCTCCCGGCACACCATGCGGAAGGGCAGTATTAGAACCACTGAGGACCATAGTGTCGAAGGAAGGACCGGAGGCACCGACCTTTTTCATCAGATATTCCAGCTCGGCTACCAGCTCAATTTCGCTGACTCCGCTTTTCACATGTTTTAGACCTCGGCGCAGAACCTCCTCCACCAGCTCGGCGGCATGTTTCATCCGGCTGACTTCCTCCGGTGTCTTCTTGGCGCGCATCGCCCGGAGCAGGGGACCGATATCGCTAAATTGCGCTGCAGGCACAGAATCGGCGAGTAGCTCATACCGGCTCACGGAGAAATGCTCTTTCTCTATGCCGAGTGTTCCAGGTGTTTTGCCGCCAAATTGCGACTTTAGCAGCTCATACGGATTATCGGTATCGCTGTGTGTCAGGATCGTCGTGACGGAGGAAGCCGCATGCGCCGCTTCGGCATCCAGTGCCGGGACAATCAGGACGGGCTCCTCTCCGCGAATCAGCAGCAGGCCAAGAAAACGTTCATGCGGATTGCTGGCAAACCCGGTCAAGTAGTAGACATGTTTGGGATCGGTGACGAGCAGAGCGTCCAGCCCTTCTCCCGCCATTCCTCCAGCCAAACTTTGTAAAGCATCATTCATTTCAGGTGTTCCCCTTTCGTCATCACGATAAAAAAAAGCAATGTTTTCATTATAGATCATTAACCGGCAGGGTGCACGTCTCTGTAGATTTGCTTGCCCAAAGGGTTTAGCGAACCGCAAGGCCGGGTAATAGTTGCCCAAATTGATTGCAGACTGAACATAACAAGCTTTGAAGCCAGTGTTCATATATTCTTTCAGGAGGTGACAGCCATGTCCGGCAAAAGAAAAGTCCACCACAGCCTTCTAGGGTGCTGTATGTTGATCCTGCTGACAGGAGGGTTGTCAGCCTGCACAGCTCCTTCCGAAACCAGTAATGCGGGGGAACCGCTGAAGAGTGCAGGGCCGCGCCTGTCGGGAAAACCTGCAGAGAGCGCAGATCCATCCTTGGTTTCTCCGTCAAATTATACATCGGATGGCAATCAGGATCAGCAGGCAGAGACTCAGGTCTCATCGAGCCCCGCTCCCTCTGCAGAACCAACCCCATTTACAGTATCTGAGGATCCTGCAACAACAACTTCAGTAAAGTCCAAAGCATCCTTCCCCTATACAGCTCAAACAGTAGCAACGGGGCTGAATGTCCCTTGGGAAATGGTATTTGCTCCGGATGGGCGGATTTTTTTTACCGAACGGCCCGGCAGCCTGCGGGTGATTGAGAACGGTAAACTGAGAAAGGCTCCGCTGCTGGAGCTTCTTGCGCCGTTTGTCAGCAAGGGGGAGGGCGGTCTCTTGGGACGTGCGCTGGATCCGGCGTTTGAAAAAAGCGGATATGCCTACGTCTACCATTCCTATCTCCATACAGACGGCGGAGTGCAGAACCGCGTACTGCGGCTCAAGATCAGCAGCGGCAAAGCGGAGATTAACAAGGTGATGCTGGATGGCATCCCTGGAGACACCAATCATAACGGCGGCAGGATTAAAGTAGGACCGGACGGATATCTGTACGTCACTGCCGGTGAACGTTATAAGCCGGAGCTGGCACAGGATAAGGACAGTCTGGGCGGGAAAATCCTGCGAATCTCCCTTGACGGGTCCATCCCGCAGAATAACCCTTGGCCGGATTCTCCCGTCTACAGCTGGGGCCACCGCAACCCGCAAGGGTTGGCCTGGCAGCCGGACACTGGAGTGCTTTACAGCTCGGAGCATGGCCAGTCCAGCCATGACGAAATCAATATCATTGAGGCAGGCGGCAATTACGGCTGGCCGCTTATTGAAGGCGATGAAACCGCAGGCAAAGGTGAGGTGAGTCTGAGGCTTCCGCTGCTGCATAGCGGCAGCCAAACCTGGGCTCCGTCGGGAATGGCTTTTATTACACAGGGGCCATGGAGCGGTGAACTGCTGGTTGCCGGGCTGGCCGGAGAACAACTGCTGTGGATCTCCCCGTCGTCCGGAGGCGGGAAGGCTAAGGCAACAGCATTGTTCCAGGAGAAATGGGGCCGGCTCCGCAATGTGGCCGAGGGTCCGGATGGTACCTTATATGTAATGACGAATAACCGGGATGGCAGGGGCGAGCCCGGAAACAATGACGACAAGCTGATTGCCCTTAAGCCAAACTGGAAATGAGCCTAATGCCGCTCCTCGTTTGATATCCCATCATGAGCATAAATCAGGCCCGCTCGTAGATTACTCTACTTGCGGGCCTGATTTATGTCTGGACTATAGCCGGAGTTGCTCTGTTAGAGCGCATCCGTCAATTGGTTGATAAGCTCCTGCGGACTGCCGCCGTAGAGTCCGCCGTGGTAACACAGGACGGACTGGATTAACCGTCCTTCCAGCTTGTGTAGGCTGCGCAGCGCCTGCGGCATGTCCGGTGTGGCCGACTCTGCCGGTCCGGTCAACTGTCCGTCTACTACGAGCAGCTCATCGACTGCCAGCAGTAGCGCTTGTTCCTGCACATAAAGGCAGATATGCCCCGGCGTATGGCCGGGGGTATGAATAATTTCGATGCCGCCGCCCCACGGCAGCCGCTGGCCGTCATGCAGCTCCGTGAAGCTACCGAGCTGCGCCAGCTGCTCCAGAAACGCATGGAACTGCTCCTGAAATGCCTGCGGCATCTGCGCGACCCGCTGCGGATTCATCTTCAGCATCGGCTGGCTGTTCGTGATTGCCGGAATATCGCCCGGATGGGCGAACAGCTCAACGCCGGGGAGCTTCTGCACGAGCAAAGGGAGATTGCCGATATGATCAATATCCTGATGGGTGAGGATAATGCGTTTAATGCTGGAAAGCTGTTCGCCCGCTTGCTCTATAGCTTGCAGCAGAGCATCGTATTGGCCGAACATGCCGGTGTCTATGAGGGTCAAGTCCTCCCCATCTTTCAGCAGCACCGGATAAATCTTGGTAGGACCCATTATGGGAGAGATCATGGGGACAGTCAGTACGATAACATTTGGGCCAATATTCATAGTTCAGCTCCGGGAACAGGATTCCCGGAATTCACCTCCATATAAGTTTTCTCAGTTAGCAATCGGCGTTCCGTTCGGGACCTTGCGGTCCGGAGCCAGCAGGATGACCTCGCCTTCCTCAGCATGCAGTGCGTACCCCGCCAATCGTGAAACTTTGAGCATGCGATGCGTAATCCGCAAAAGTGAAACTTTGAGCATGCGATGCGTAACCCGATAATCGTGAAACTTTGAGCATACGTTGGGTAACCCGCCAATCGTGAAACTTTGAGCATGCGTTGCGTAACCCGCAAACGTGTATCTTTGAGCATGCGATGCGTAACCCGCAATCGTGTAACTTTGAGCATGCGATGCGTAACCCGCCAAACGTATATCCGTGAGCATGGTTTTGGTGCTGTTTCTGCTCGGCGGACTGTATGTTCTTTATTTGGCTCAAATCCCATGACCAGCACTGTACGCGGACTGCATAGCCCTTATTTGCTTGGAAAACGGGCTAAACTACCCAGTTTCAATAAGATAGCGGCGCTGGTGTCCGTTCGAAGAGTCTGGAGTCCTTTTTGTACAGAATAATGTCTCCTGAGTCCGCGAGACAGTCTGAGCCGCTAGATGCTGATTGCCGGCTGATGTATCCTGTACTCCATTCGATTGACGCCGTATCCTATTCAAATAATGATACAATTACAGGACTACAGCAATCTGGACGAGCGATTCACACAGCTGAATAGCCATATGTACTGAAAGGCTTTTCTTGTGCACCTGATTTGATGTAACATAATCTTAAAACATATGCTGTGGAAAGGCCAGGCTGGCAGGTGTAATTGGCAGGTTGCTAGAGAGGGGATTGGCCATGAATGGAAAGACGGTGCTTATAACCGGAGGTAACTCCGGGATGGGATTGGCAACGACGATTGAAATGGCCCGCCAGGGAGCAACAATGGTGATGGCCTGCCGCAGCCGCAAGCGCGGGGAAGAGGCGCTGGCGGAAGCCAAGCGGGAGAGCGGATCTGACCATATCACGCTGATGTTATGCGATTTGGCTTCGTTTCAGAGTATCCGCGAGTTTGCAGCGGAATTCAAGGCGAGCCACCCCATACTCGACGTATTGATTAACAATGCCGGTGTAGTGGCCGTTAGACGTGAGCTTACGGCGGACGGCTTCGAGCAGGACTTCGGCGTGAACCATTTGGGACACTTCTTGCTGACCCGTCTGCTGCTGGATCAGCTAAAGGCGGCAGAGCAAGGCAGGATTGTGGTCGTTGCTTCCGGGGCCTACAAGATCGGAAAGCTGTATTTGAACGATCCTACTCTGTCGCGCGGTTTCAATCCGGCCAAGGCTTACGCGCGTTCCAAGCTGGCCAATATCCTTTTTACGAGAGAGCTGGCCAAGCGCCTGCAGGGCACGGAAGTTACGGTCAATGCTGTACATCCGGGTGCTGTGGGGACCAACATCGGGGTTAACCGGGAGACAGGCTTTGGCCGCTCGGTGCTCAAGCTGTTATCCTATTTCTTCCTGACACCCGAGCAGGGGGCGGACACGGCAATCTATCTCGCGACGGCGCCGGAGCTGCTGGGAGTGACCGGACAATATTATTACCGCCGAAAGATCAAAGAGCTGTCACCGCGGGCATTGAATCAGGAAGATGCCGAGCATTTGTGGCAGTGGAGCCTGGAACAGACCGGAGCAGATAAGGGCTTATACAACTTTTAGGAGGATCTGAAGAATGGCTTGGCACAATTACAGCATTGAAGATGCAACACTAGAGGATTTAGGGGCAATTGTGGAGATTTATAATTCAACGGTAGCCGGACGGATGGTTACTGCTGACCTGGAGCCGGTTCGGGTGGAGGACCGTTTGCACTGGTTCCATGAGCATAACAGCCATCATCGCCCGCTGTGGGTACTGAAGCAGGACGGCGAGGTTGCCGCCTGGTTCAGCTTCCAGTCGTTCTATGGCCGTCCGGCCTATAATGGAACCGCAGAAGTCAGTGTATATGTAAGCGGGAAGTTCCGCGGCAGCGGTGCCGGGAGTATCCTGCTGACCAAGGCACTGGAAGAATGCCCGCGCCTTGGTCTTCAGAATTTAGTTGGTTTTGTATTCGGCCACAACGAGCCAAGCCTGGCTCTGCTGCGGAAATTTGGTTTTGAACAATGGGGACTGCTGCCTGGAGTTGCTGAAATGGACGGCATTCAACGTGATCTGGTCATTATCGGCCGTAAGCTGTAAGGAACAGCGCACCATTGTTTGTGCAGTATGAGAAGGATAACTCTTAATCAGGAGGAATTCCTTCAGGCCCGCAGCCTTCCGGTTCAATCCAGGATTCCGACCATTCCTGCAGATCACGGATGACCGATTCCAGCGCCCGCCCTTTATCCGTCAAGGAGTATTGAATTCTTACGGGTGTCTCGGGAAATACTTCGCGGAGGACAATGCCTTCCAGCTCCAGTTCCTTAAGCCGTTCGGACAAGAGTCTGCCGCTGACGGGCAGAGAAGACTCGATAACACTGAAGCGCTGTGGTCCCTGAAGGAGCTGATAGATGATTAAGCCTGTCCAACGTCTGCCGATGATATCCATGCTTTTCTGTAACTTTGGACACAAATCTAGGGATTTCATAAGGCTCACCTCTTACTGAATATTATAAACGAAAAGACCTATAACTAAAACAAATTTGAACTACATGCAATGCCCGAAAGGATGAGTTACATGGCCAAAAAAAAGAAAATAACCCCTGCTCCACGTCCCGCTGCATCGGATGCTCCGGCAACACTCCGGGATCTCCTCAGCAGTGATGTGCTCGACAAGCTGAAGGCGCAGTCCGATGCGCTCAAAGCCGAGGAGAATGACAAGAAAGAGGCAGCCCGCAAAGCGGTAGAGGATCAGCGGAAAGCCGAGCAGAAGCGGCTGGAGAATGATTTTGCCCATTTGCTGGAGAACAGCAAACAGGATTGGCATAAATTCAAGTAAACAAATAACCTATGAAGAGGCGCCTGAGAGGGTGTCTTCTTTTTTTGCGTGCAGGGGAAATAGTCCTTTTGATGTATTTTTTGCGCAGGCGAGCCGCAGAATTCAGTAGATTCTGCGGCTTTTTTTGCAGCCTGGCGGACAGGACTTCCAATATAAGGGTTGACAATCTGCAGCAGAGCCATATATTATTGGGTTTATCATTTAGAGAAGGGAGGCCGATGGGCCATGATTGGAACTATTGTACTGGAATTGTTGCCTTGCCACATTACAACCGCATATGAACCATCTGATCTCATCGCCTTCGTCCGGGAGACATGATGTGCCCTTGGCTCATCCTGTCGCATTCTTGCACATGGGTAAGCTTTAAATTATGTTAGGTAATTTTGAAGCAATGATTAGCTCTTCGAGAGCCGTGGATCAGAACTGATCTGCGGCTTTTTTTGCGTACCTGAAACACTAAAGATTTCACGAACGGAAAGATAATTTAATTTAACTTATTAACGAACTTGAGAGGAATTGAAAATAACTTATGAATAGTAATTCACAACAAGCGGACTTCGATGAGCCGCAATATAAACACCGGGTGGCTCTTCCGGGAGGCGACCTGAAGGTCTATGCCAGCGGGCAATTATTTGCCACACTGGACTATAAGGTCATGGAAATGGCAAACAACAACCTGCAAATCCCGAATATTGAATATATGAGCTATACACCGGATGTACATGTAGGCGTCGGCACCTGCATCGGCACAACTGCGGTATGGGATGCGGCAGGAGGATATGTGTCGCCCTCTATCGTGGGCAGCGACATCGGCTGCGGAATGCGCGTGCATCTCACCAATCTGCACAAGGATGATCTGCGTGAGGTTAAGCTGCGGAGAAAGCTGGTCCGCGCCATCGAGAAATATTTGCCGATGGAGGCGCAGCAGCGGGGCCATTACAGCGATATCCGGCTGGAGAATGTAGTCCGCAAGGGGCTGCACGGGCTGCCGAACAAATATGTACCCGACAGCTACACTCCGAAGAAATCAAGCGCGCTTTCCCATGTGGAGATCAGCAAGCTGGCGTTTGACGAGGAGATCCTGAATGAGCTGCCCGATATGGCCTGGCACCGCGGACACCGTCAGCTGGGTACCCTTGGAGGAGGCAATCATTTCGTCGAGATTCAGGCGATTGAGATTGCGGAGGAACAGCGGGAGGTGGCGGAAGCCTGGGGGCTGCAGGACGGGCAGGTTGCCGTGATGATCCATTCCGGCTCACGGGCCTGGGGCGGCATGGTCAACCAGTTCTGCACCCCGGCCTTCGCCAAGGTGATGGGGCAGCTAGGCCTTGGCAGCGCCGATCCGCGCCTGATCTTTGCCCCGCTGGAACATCCGCAAGGCCAGCGTTATGTTAATCTGATGTACTCCGCCTTGAACTACGCTGTCGTGAACCGGCATCTGATCGCCTACGGTGTCCGCGAAGCGTTCCGTGAGGTATTCGGCACGAAATGTGAGCTGCGCACCCTGTATGACCTGATGCACAATTATGCCTGGAAGGAAGAGACCTCTTCGGGGACCAAATTTGTGCACCGCAAGGGGGCAACCCGTGCCTTGCCGGCTCAGCATCCGGACAATCCGCGGCCCTATGCTGCGACCGGTCACCCGGCGCTGATTCCCGGCTCAATGGGCACCGCCTCTTATATCATGGTCGGGCAGCCCGGCGGGGAAGAGAACTTTTATTCCATCTGCCACGGTGCAGGGCGGATCCGTTCACGCACGGCAACGAAACGGCTGGTGTCTGTTCATGAATTTTCCCAGTCGCTAAAGGTAGGCAAAGAAGATGAGATTGTAGTAAACCAGCATTCCCTGGAATCTATCATTGACGAATCTCCCCAAGCCTATAAGAATGTAGATGAGATCATAGAAAGCGTTACGGGCGCCGGCCTGGCTGCCGTTGTGGCCAAGTGCAAGCCGCTCGCAGCGATAAAGGGGACCAAATAGGATGGAGCAGGAGTGCAAGAAACAGGCTGTGATTTACGAATACGATGGAGGCACGAGTGGCATGATCAAGGGGTACGACGTCTACGCCCGCCTAGTAGACGGTATCCTTGAAGCTCTTTATGCCCGCTATGGTGTCCGCTATGAGCTGTACGCCAGCGACGACCCCAACAGTGAGTATTGGAAGCTGCTGGAGAATGATGTGCAGTCCGGCAACCCCGGAGTAGAGCATGTGGCGCGGATATTTGACCGGCTGGAGGACCGTACCTTTGTCTACGACGATGACAAGGAGCAGCCGGAATATAATATTCACCTGTCGATCCGCAACAATGTGCTGGCTTATCCTGCCATGGGCGTGGCGCTGGCACGCGTGCCCGTATTTCAGGAGAACGGCATCAACTTTCAGGATTTTGTATTTGCCGCCTCCGACGCGCAGCTGCAGGCTTTCCTGAGCAATGTGCGCACGCGGCAGCGGGAGCAGAATATCAATAAGGTGACGGTGTTCACCGATCGGCGCAACGGTATTTTCCGGGAAGATGAGCCAATCACCCGTTCTGTCGGACGAGAGGAAGTGGTGCTGGATGTCGCGATCAAAAAGGAAATCTACCGCTCGCTCGACCAGTTTTTCGATTCGGACCGCAGCTTCTATGTGACCTATGACATCCCTTATAAACGGGGGATTCTGCTCTACGGGCATCCGGGCAACGGCAAGACGACGCTCGTCAAGTCCATCGCCGGAAGTGTGCCCGGACCGGTGATCTATTGGCAGATCACCGAATATACAAGCAGCGAGTCGGTAGGCGAGGTGTTTGAAGCCGCAGCCCGGCTGGCACCGATGGTGCTGGTGATTGAGGATATCGACTCTATGCCGCAGGAGGTCAGATCCTTTTTCCTGAATACTTTGGACGGGGCGACCTCCAAGGAAGGCATCTTTCTGATCGGCACGACCAACTATCCGGAGAAGATAGATCCCGGACTGATGAACCGCGCCGGACGTTTTGACCGGGCCTATGAGATCAAAATGCCGAATGAGGAGCTAAGGCTGGAGTATTTGCGGCTGCGCGGCTTCTCCACCTTTGCCGGTGATGAGGGAGTTGATCTGGCCGCACGCTTGACCGGAGATTTCTCCCTGACCCAGCTTGGCGAGCTGTATGTCAGTGCGGCACTGGAATGGCATGAGAACGGCAGAGCCGATGTGGAGGCGCTTGTCCGCGGAATGCGCGGTGAGCTGGACAAGGGACGCAAGCGCGAATGGATGAAGGACGGCTCGTCCGCGATTGGATTTTATTAGTTTATTTGGTAGTAGAGGGAGCCGGAAGGCGCCTCAGCTTATTAAGAAACCTGGTACACGAGCCGGGTTTCTTTTTCTTTTAGTTTTTAACAGTTCGAAGGAAAAGACCAATGTTATCTTATGCAATGCCTGCATCGTTTTCCAGAGAGTAGCCAATCAGCTTCCAAAAAAGGAGATTAATGAGATTAAGCGAACTTGTATAAAGAACTGTTTACAGTGAATAAGGAGGCGTTTACCCTGATTATGAATGATGAAAAACTACTACAATATTATATGGAACTGAAGGGACCGGAAGCCGGGGAGTGGAACACTTCTCCGACGTGCATTCACACACAGCTTGTGACAAGGGATTACGTTAAGAGGTTATTCAAAATTTTTGATGGAATACAGGTATGCAACGTGGGGATCGGGACCGGAGATTGGGATGATTATCTTGGGTATTGGCTTAAGGATAAAGGCAAGTTAACCAGTATTGATATTGACGATGAGATCTGCGGGATATTTCAGTATAGACAAAAGAGGGAAGGGCACCCGAATCCTTCGACGGTTTTATGCAAGAGCATATTTGATTTGGACTTGCCTCAAAATGCCTTTGATATAGTAACCTTGATTGGTTCCAGTATTGATGAGTCCGGAGAATTTAAGAAATGCCTGGATGCTTGTTTCAGCTTACTAAAACCGGAAGGATATTTAATGTTTATGGCTAGTTTAAAGAACAGCGGCCTAGAATTATTGGAAGAGTACATAAGCCATTCACAAGCTTGTATAGCACAAAAGGATAGTTATGATGCCTTTCCTGGATACCCCTTTTTCATCTGCAAAATCAGCAAAGGATTATAGTCTGGAAGACATAACAGTGGCTTTTAAACACAAGAAAACCGGTTCAAACAAGACTCCGGTTTTCTTGTGCTGGCCAGGTATAGCCTGCTTATATTTAAGGCACCCGTCTGCCTACTGAAATAATGTATGCGGTATTTTTTGCATCAAGGGGTCGTTTTACCGTGATTGAATGATTCTTTTTAACTGCTGGCAGATCCGGATAGCTTGGCTTGGAGTATGCATCAGTCGAGAACCCTCCGTCCTTGAAGGAGACTAATGGATGAATGTCCGCTATGCCTTTCGCTACATCCTCACCTGAAATATTGAGCGCTGTGACCGACATGGAATGAGGTTTCATAATAAATGAAGTCAGTTGAAAAGCTCCATCTATATGGCCAGAAGTTACGTCGTTGCCCATAAAATCCACAAAAGGTTGACCAATCACAATTCGTTCATCCGTGATCTGGAGCAGCTGCATTTTTTGATCCCAGGTGTACTTGGCATCCGTATGATCAAGAAACAAACGCAACGGCAGAAACATGGATCCCTTTATAAGTACAGGCTGGGTATCCATAATAATGCTGCTGTCGTCAACGGTGGCCAGATTAGAATGAATAGCAACGTTAAACTCATGATCCAGCAATGATATTGCAGCCGTTTTAGTCAAAGGATTATAAGAAACAGTTCCCCCCATTAAATCCTGTATTGCTCGAAGGGGGAACAGCAGGCGGTTATTGCCATCCATAAAGGGCGGGGAAGGCTGGGTATAGAGGATGAAATATTTGTCCATTTTCAAATGGATGGGGATTTCGTCTTGCCCTTTAGCCTGTGCATCGTTATGTGCTCCGAACCCGGCAAAAAATATCAAACCTATAAGCAAGACCCTAGCAAAACGGTAACGCATATAATCATCATCCTTTTCATTCAGACTTGTTCCGTACATAATTATTCAGTAAGTAAACCATACCTTAATATGGATCCATTTACCATTCTTTCTGTTTTTCATAAGCTCAGAATCCCCGTCCTCCGTTCATCACCTGTTTAATCAGAAAAAAAAGTTTATCCTGACCATGTAACTTTTTCCAATCTTATACGTGGTTAGAGTAAGGGGGGAGGGAATGAAGCCAAATTCGCTGGATGATCTTTATCAGAGTTATGTTCAGGATATTTACCGCTATTTGCGCTCCCTCTGT
Organism: Paenibacillus sp. IHBB 3054; assembly: GCF_051594305.1. Lineage (NCBI taxonomy): Bacteria > Bacillati > Bacillota > Bacilli > Caryophanales > Paenibacillaceae > Paenibacillus > Paenibacillus sp. IHBB 3054. Next base: position 27,046 of record NZ_JBOFBG010000012.1, read on the forward strand.
CATGATCACCATGTGGCCGAAGATTTAATGCAGGAGACTTTTTACCGGGCTTATCTGTACCTGGAGAATTGCCGTGAAGATACCATCAAGCCGTGGCTGTTCCGCGTTGCCTATAATGCTTTTGTGGATTACAAGCGGAAAGAGAGCCGGAGTGTCACCAAAGAAGCGGGTTATTTCAATGAGCTGGCCCATCCGGATACGACCGAAGGCACCCTGCTGCGGCAGGAACGTCTGGAAGAGATGGCCTTGTCTGTAGATAGCCTGCCGGAGGGGCAGCGGCACGCGCTGCTGTTGTATGATTTTCACGGAATGTCTTACAAGGAAGCGGCGGAGATCATGGATGTGGGGCTGTCACAATATAAAATATTGTTATTCCGCGCCAGACAGCGGCTGCGGGAGGCAGAGCGGAGGAGGAGCAGGCATGAGTGAGGAGTTCAAGGAGAAGCTGCGGAAGTACAGCGAGGGGACGCTGCCGGAAGAGGAACGGACTGAACTGGAGCAAGAGCTGGAGAAGCTGGAGGCCTATCAGGTCTATGTAGATGAGCTGATGGAACGGGAAGACCATATGTCTGAACATCAGGAGGTAGTTCTCTCCAACGGCAAGAGCAAGGGTAAGGGAAAGAGAAAGAGGAAATCTGCGTCCGGCAGGGAAAAGGGCATTATCCGCCGCGGCAAATGGAGGGCGCGAATAGCCAATACGTTTACTGTACTGGCGGCATTTCTGGCATTTTGGACCATCAGCGGTATTATCACTGCAGTGTTCTATAGTACCGGTGGCCGGGGGGAGACTTACAGTGATGTAGTATCATCAGCGGTAGCTGTCTCCCGCCCGAATACGATTGTCCATTTGAGCAGCAACGCGAAGTTCTTTTTCAGAATGGAAATGTCAGGTAAGCTGCTGAAGCAAATCGGCGGGGAAACGGTGGATGTGGGAAGCTACTCCACTCCGTTTCTGCTGGGGCTGGGCGGTGTAGGCAAGTTCTCCTGGACGGATGAACGGAGTGGCGGGAATTATTACTTTCAATACCCGGAAACAGGGAAGAACTCAGGCAGTCTGCGCAGCGACGGGGTGGAGTGGCGGATGCTGGAGAAGCTTCACGAGGGTACCGTGGCTGAGGCTTATCTGTCTTTAGACCGGTTATACACAACGGATGAGCTGCTGAAGAAGCTGGAGCCATTGAATCTGCTGCCTGTGTGGTTCGCTGCAGATGCCGGTCAATTCTCGCGTGAACGCTTTGCCGGCACTCCCCTTGGATTTCCTTATACACCGCTGTGGCATGCCGATGACATGAAGGTAACAAAGATCTCGGAAGAGAAATCGGGCTGGTTCAGCAAGGTGACTTCAAGCAGTTCGGTCTCTCCAGCTGTTGAATCCTACGGGGACGGCGCTTTGCGTGAGGAGAACTTCATGGATACCTTGCGGCTAATGCAGCAGCATAAAAAAATATCAAACAACGTAGCCCCATTCATTAATCTGGATGAATCCATAAGTTATCTCGGGGAGCACGGCGTTAAGCTGTATGGAGTTGTTGTTACGGGTCCGGTAAAGGAGCTCCTGAAGCTCCGGGAGGATACATGGATCAGCAATATCCGGATTGGGGAAGTTCGGCTGTGGAACTGGCGGGAATAGGGAACTGAACTATAGAGGCTATCATGCATTTTGGACCCGATCGCTTAAGGGAAATCACCGGTTTACTTGATTCTCCCACACGCAAATCGTACAATTAGCAGAATATTAATGATTATAGCTGCTTGCGATATTTGCGCGGGCAATATGGGGATTAGGAGCTGAAGCTGATGAAAATAGGAGTTGTATCGGATACGCATATGTCGCGGAACGCGAAGGCGCTGCCGCAGGCGCTTGTGGCGGAATTCCACCAGGTTGACCAGATTCTGCATCTCGGGGATTGGGTGGCGCTGGAGATCTATGAAATGCTGTCGCAGCTCGCGCCGGTCGAGGGGATTGCCGGCAATAATGATGGAGCCGAGATTATTCAGCGGTTCGGAGAGCGCAAGATCATTACGCTGGAAGGTGTGCGTATCGGGATGATCCACGGACATGCCCCGTATTCGCGCAAAGGTACGGACGGGAATGCACTGCTCGCTTTTGAAGGTGATGAGGTGGACTGCATTCTATTCGGTCATTCTCATCAGCCGCTGATGCGCAGGGAAAACGGCATTCTGCTGTTCAATCCCGGGTCGCCGACCGATAAGCGGCGGGAGAAGCAGTATTCATTCGGGCTGCTGGACATCGAAGACGGCATAATCAGTGCCCGGCATGTCTTCTATGACTCCAGGGACTAAGTAAGGAAATAGGAAGCATTGTCCAAACTAAAATGCATTCTCTCCATGTTCACCTGGCAGCTGAACTTTTAAAATAATGTATACATCTTATTATTGGCTGTTGCCGGAAAGTTGGAATGATGATGCCGGAGTATCGTTTGGAACGTGCTGGCCTTGAAGACCTTGAACAGATTGCTCTGTTGTTTGATGAATATCGCGTGTATTATGGTCAGGTTTCCGATCTTCAAGGCGTCCAGTTTTTCCTGAAAGCCAGACTGGAGGCGGATGAGTCCGCAATTTGGATGGCTGTAACGGGGAACGGCGCTAATAAGAAGGCCGGAGGGTTTGCCCAGCTCTATCCATCCTTCTCCTCGGTGAGCATGAAGCGGCTCTGGATACTGAATGATCTGTATGTGGCCGCGGAGCTGCGCGGACGGGGTTTGGGCTCCTTACTGCTGGACGGTGCCCGGGAGTTCGCTTTGAGCACTGGAAGCAAAGGGCTGACCTTGACTACGATGACAGATAATACTACTGCGCAGCGTCTATACGTTGCGAAAGGCTATGTCCGGGATGATGAGTTCTACACTTATAATCTATTTTTGAATACCAAGCAGGAATAGTAAGGGGCGTTAATGTGGATAACAGCAATAAACTGGCGGTTTTTTTTGATTTGGATGATACTTTGTACGATCATTTGGTGCCTTTCCGGGAAGCGGTACGCGAGGTTTTGGCCCCGGATGAGGACAGTCTGGACTATGCGGAGCTATTTTATAAAGTGAGGCATCACAGTGACCAGCTCTGGCCAAAGTATTTGCGGGGCGAGCTTGAGCTGGAGGAGACGCGGGTGCAGCGTCTGGAGCTGGCTTTTGCCGAATACGGGATGGACCTTAGCCGGGAGCAGGCAGCCCAAGTTCAGGCGTCCTACATTGGCCGGCAGTATTCCATTCAGTTCATAGACGGTGTAGAAGAGCAGCTGCGGCGGTTCATCGCTCTTGGGCACAAGGTGGGGATTATCACCAATGGCCCGAAGGCTCACCAGATGAGCAAGCTGCGCGGACTTGGCATCGACAAGCTGATTCCGGAAGAGATGATCTTCATCTCGGATGCCGTTGGGCTGGCCAAGCCGGACCCGGAGATCTTTGCCCATGTTAACCGCGTGAGCGGAACAACAGCGGAGAACTCGCTGTATGTCGGAGATACCTGGAACAATGATGTAGTTGGCGCGCTTGCAGCAGGCTGGAAAGTATGCTGGTACAATCCGCGCGGCAGACAGCCGGGAACCGGTCATAGCCCAAGCTTCACCTTTGCCAGTTACCAAGAATTCAGCGAGCTTCCGCTGATCTGAGGAGTAAGCGATAAGGAATACAAAATAAGCGGCGGAGCCTCAGCTCCGCCGCTTATTCGTTCTATGGTTCCGAAAGACAAGGGTATATAGGCTTCGGATTATGAATGCCCCTTATCTTCTTCTTAGTTACTCCGCAAAGCTATACGTTGGATCCGTGAGCTGCAGTCTCTCTCTAATGCCTGAAGTGGCATAGATTTTGTTGTCATCGGTAATGAAGAAGGCTTCCACGTCCTCCGGCAGAGCTTCAAGGTAGGCCATGCCTTCCTCAAGCCCCATCAGGAATACGCCGGTGGACAAGGCATCCGCATCCGTTGCGTTCGGGCTCATAATCGTAATGCTTTTTAAGCCGTTCTGGGAAGGGAATCCTGTACGCGGGTCAATTATATGGTGATAGCGAATATTATCCTGCATGAAGTAACGTTCATAAACGCCGGAAGCATCGATGACCTCATTGGAAATCTTGATAGTGCCCAGCTGTGTGCCGCGGGTCTTATCGGGGTCCTGCAGGCCGATGTTCCACTGCGATCCATTCGGCTTGTTGCCGAGGGCAATGATGCTGCTGCCGCCAAGGTTGATCATCGCGCTGTCCAGACCCTGCTCCTTCAAATAATCGGCGATCCGGTCAGCAGCATAACCTTTGCCGATTCCGCCCATATCGAGCACCATACCTTCTTTAGCCAGCATCACGGTCTTCGCTGCTTCATCTACAATAATATCCTTGTAATTGGTCAGGCTCTTGGCATGTTCGATATTTGCTTGCGGTGGAACCTGCTTACCGTCGTTGCCGATATCCCACAGATCTACCAGCGGCCCAATCGTCGGATCGAACAGCCCGTCCATCTCTTCGGCATATTTAATCGAAAGCTTGACGATGTCCAGAGTTTCGTCTGAGACAGTAACAGCTTCCTTACCTGCTGCCTGGTTGACCGCGTAGATTTCTCCATTTTCCTTAGTGCGGCTGAACTCTATATCCATCCGTTCCAGCATGGCCTGAATGTCGTCCATATTTTTCTGCTCGGCATGATCGCCGAAGACCTTAATGTTAACGACCGTATCATAAATGTAAAAAGTCTGCTCAAGGGATTTCGTTCCGCCTTGTTCCGAAACTTTTGCACCGCCTGAGGTATCGGAAGTACTGGCAGCGTCTTTATCCTTGTTGCCTGTAAGCATCCAGATGCCGGCAACGGCAACGATAATGATGACGAGAGCGACCAGAATTAGCGTCGTTTTTTTGTTTTTAAACATATTTCACCATCCATAAAAGTAGTTTCTTGAACTCATCTTTACTATCATACCCCAGAAAGAATGGCAATGGATACTAATTTCATGACATTTTACGGATTAAGAAGACCGGAAGAAGCAGTCCGCAGAAACAGCAGAAACACCCGCTTCCCGAAAGGGCAGGCAGGTGTTTCTGCTATTGTCCATTATGAAGTTTGTGTGGAGAGCGTTAGTCCAGCATATATTCGCTGTATTTATTCTTGCGGGGATTGAGTACAAAGAGGATGCCGCTGATATAGCCTGAAACCGCATTGAAGTTGCGCTTCAGAGTTGATTTGCCGGTCAAATAAGTCAGCGTCCACAGCAGGGCAGCGTAGTTCTTCACCGGGGCTTTGCGCAGATTGAGCAGGTAATAATGGTTCACCGCGGTTGCACGGGCGACGCGTCCCGCTTTATCACGGGAGCTTGGGGATTCATGATGGGTAATCTTCATATCCGGGTTGATTACAAGCTTGCCGTATTTGCTGGCCAGATGGCACATATAAATATCATCAGCCACGGCATAGCTGGTCATCCAGGGGTAAGGTTTCATATCCCTCAACGCCTCACGTTTGAAAGACATATTGCAGCCGTGGAAGAAATCCGTTTCAAAGGTATCCTCCGTTTCTCCCCAGAGCAGCAGTGAGCCTGCCAGCGTGCTGGCCGACAGTCTGCCGGGCGAAGCCGACATTTGGCAGGTAAGCACGCCGAGCAGCTTGCCGGATTTACTGCTGGAGAGGCCTTTGGCGATGCCGCCTACTCCGACAATCGCCGGATCGGCCGCATAGGTGTCCAGCATCCGGCGGATATACAGCGGATCATCCAGCTCGGCGTCATCATCGAAGCTGAGCACAATGTCTCCGTCGATCAGGTTCAGCGCTTCGTAACGGGAGAGCCAGACGCCAGGTTTGGTTTTGCGGTAATAACGCAGCTCAGCACTTGGCATCTGCGCCAGCACCTTGCGCAAATAGTCCAGGACATTCTCCTCAATATCGCCATCATCAACAATCAATAGCTCGATCGAGACGTCTTCCAGCTCTGTCTGCCTGCCGATGGATTCAATACACAGCGTAAGATCGCTGATCCGGTTGCGCGTGGGAATTACTATAGACACATCATGCATGCCGCTGGCTCCTTCTGGGACGCCTATCGTCCGCTAGTAATAGTAGTAATGATGTAAAGCACCGAAAGTACGTGTTGATCTAATTTTACTCCCCCATAAGTAGGGCGTATATACCACTTTCGTTTACTTTTATTTAGCATTTGTGTTTTTTGGTTTTTAACTATATAATTGTAAGTGACGTATTATTTGTTAATGGTAATATCAATGTATTCACAATCCCATTAGGAGGAATTCAATGTGAGAATAGATATATGGTCCGATTACGCCTGCCCGTTCTGTTATATCGGCAAAAGACGGCTTGAACACGCGCTGAGCCAATTTCCTGACCGCGACAAGGTGGAAGTGGTGTACCGCAGCTTTCAGCTGGATCCGAATGCCCGTGCAGATGCAAGCAGGGATATCCATGATCAGCTGGCCGCCAAATATGGCATGACCCGTGAGAAGGCCAAAGCGATGAACGAGCAGCTGGCGGAGCAAGCCAGAGGTGTCGGCCTTGAGTTTAACTTCGATACGGTGGTGCATACCAATACCTTCGACAGCCACCGGTTGAGCCATTATGCCGCTGCACAAGGAAAGGCAGCGGCAATGACCGAGCGGCTGCTGCGCGCTTATTTTACCGATACGGTTAATATTGGAGAGCGCAGTGTTCTGGTTTCGCTGGCCGGCGAGGTTGGACTGGACGCTGCCGAAACCGCAGCGATGCTGGAAAGCGATGCCTACGCGGCTGAAGTGAATGAAGATATTGAAGAAGGGCAACGCCTGAACATTACCGGCGTCCCCTTCTTCGTCTTCAACAATAAATATGCGGTATCCGGTGCACAGCCCGGCCCGGTATTTTCCGAGGTGCTGGAGACAGTATGGGCGGAGGAGAAGAACGCTCCGGTACTGCAGGTTGTCGGCAAACCACAGTCACAGGCACCGGATGGCGAAGGCTGCGATGACGGTTCTTGCAGCATCTGATTGAGCGCGTTAGGGTCCATACAACCCCATAGTTAGTCAATGCACAAAGAAACCTCTCCCTTGCGTGATCAAGGGAGAGGTTTCTTGATTATCTATGATTTTATTATCTTAATGAAGTCACAAGGCTCGAAAGTAATGTCCGAACATCATACTGGTACTGATTGATTGGCTCAACCGGACGGTTGATGCCGAGCAGGGTGTAGACGGCGATTCTGGCCGCTCTGACGGAATATTCCTCGGTGAACACCACATCGTCCGGGATCTCGCAATATTGACCGACGAATGCGAGGTTGGTAGAGCCCTCTGGCACGACCAGTGGTCTGTCGCTGCCGAGTCTCGGCATGAACTGGGAAGTAATATACGGCATCATGCACGGGATACAGTTGGCGGTTGCCATAATCTCAGCTTTATGCTCTTCAAAGTGCAGATGTCCGATCAGCTCTTCCATGATTTCTGCCCCGGTACAGTCGCTCATTTTCTTCTTGACGAAATCGCCTACCTTGTCAGGATACAGCCCATAACCCCAGAATACCGTAACATGCTCAGGCTGATCGCGGAAATGCGGCTGGAACGCCAGCACTACGGACATGAACCAGCTCGAATCCTTGAAGGTGACGAGTGCGCCGGTGCCGGCCCGGTTGCGTGTGAATTTCTCCATCAGATCAAAGAATTTGGAGTCTTCGAACGTAACGGTGAACGATTCCCACTTGGAGCCGTCGACATGATCGTCGAAGGAAGATGGATTGCCGAGGCCAGGTTTTTTGGCGGCAATGTTCTCCCAGAGCTTCCACGAGCTGCCTTTGCCGTTGAGACGCGGTGCGGTGCTCATCGAACCGAGGCTGGAGCCTTCGGTCATGGAGCCGTTTGTGACGATAACCAGATCGCCGTCTTTCACTTCAATGACATCTTCCACGCCTTGACGCAGCACGTTCATCTTCGTGACGGTGATGCCGTCGCCGTCTTTGAACTGCAGGTCAGTTACTGTACATTTCAGCGTAAAGTCTACACCGAACGGCTCCAGATATTTGTGCAGCGGAAGGATGATCGAATCGTATTGATTATAAGGTGTGCGGGTGACACCTTCGAGCGTTTGAATTCTTGGGAATTCGTGAATAAAGCGCAGCATGTATCTTTTGAACTCAATGGCGCTGTGCCAAGGCTGGAAGGCGAAGGTGGTCGCCCACATATACCAGAAATTCGTCTCGAAAAAGTGTGGAGCGAACCAGTCGTTAATCCGGGCCTTGCCCATCTTTTCCTCTGGTGTAATAATCAGCTTGCCCATTGCCAGCCGGTCGGCCATATCGAAGCCCATCGACAATACGTCTTCAACTTCACCCTTGCTGTTCACAAGTCTGGCGTTGGAATGGGTAGGGTTGGCGTCGTCGAATTCGGTAATTTCTTCCCGGACGGACTTTCCCGGATGGTCGATCGAAGGGATGGTGTTGAGAAGCTCCCATAAATTCTCATAGGCTTCATCGTTCAGCATCCGTCCGCCGCGAATGACATATCCATGCTCTACACTGCCTGCGCCGTCATTGCTGCCGCCGAGGATCTTCATCTCTTCAATAATGTGGATGTTCTTTCCCGGAAAATCACAGTCTCTGACGAGGTATGCCGCACCCGCAAGGGATGCAATCCCGCCGCCGACAAAATAAACCTGTTGGTTACCGTACTCTCTTTTCACTGAATACTCGCCTCCATAGGGTTGCTGATTGCTGTTGCTAACCCTAATGTAACCCTAGGCCGGTCCAGAAGGTATAATCAAAACCGCCAGAGTGTATGGATTTTGGTCACTTTAGGCAAAGTGTATAGTTTTTTTACAGTAATTAACAAGGTTCTACAGGGAAGGAAGGTGATCTGAGCGGGTTGCCAAAGGCAATATGCCAATGCAGGTGCTTGGAATCCTGATAATTGCCTAAGTTCGTGAGAACTCTGCAAGCTCCGTGCTCTTGCGTTACCATGGCGGCGACCTGCTTGATAACGCCAAATAACTCAAGAAATAATTCAGTGTCCTCTTCTTCAAGGGTGAGAAGTGAGGAGATATGCTTTTTAGGGATAGCTACAATATGCACGGGATAAAAAGGTTTCGTATGATAATAGGCTAGCACATTTTCTGTCTCCAGCACTTTATGTACCTGGGTTTTGCCGTTCAATACCTCATCGCAATAAAAGTCCTCTGTCATGGTGGCCTCCTGATTTTTGCATATTTTTCACTTCAAAGTCTTAAATTCCGCATCGTTTCTGCAATTCCTGCCCAATAGATCGCCAACTGGATCCAATTAGCCCAAAAAAGCTGCGCACCCTAAGGTAACGACAGCTTCTTCTCGTATTTATGCAGCGCCTTCAGAAAATTCCCTTCAATCAGCACACTGAGCTGCTCAATCATATGCTTCGGCTGATCCTTCATCCCGTCGCGCATCCACTGAATGATGAGTCCGGTAAAGGCGAGAGTGTAGAAGTTGGCGATGAACCGCTTGTCTTCGGCACTAACCTCCATTCCGCTTGACAGCTCCTGAATGACGCCCATAACCAGGCCGTTGGTCACGTCGTACAGATAAGCATCAAGGTGGGATCTGCCGAGAGAATCCAGCGTATTGCAGCAGAAGGTTGTATTGCTCTCAATATAACAAAAGATTCTGTAGAACCCGTCCGTCCATGTGTTGTAGCTCCGGTACTCAGCAATGCTCTCTACTGCCTCCGTCTTGTAAATCCAGCCCAGCAGCTCAAAAATATCCTGAAAATGATAGTAGAACGTCTGCCTGTTCAGCCCGCAATCGTCGACAAGATGCTTTACCGAGATTTTATTGAGCGGGGTGTGCTCCATTAAGTGCTTTAACGACTGGGCCAGCGCTTTTTTGGTCAAATAGGAAGTGGACATGGCAATATCACCTCATCATTTGTTCGGATTATTCAATTGTTTCGCTTGTGGAGCCCGTGGATCTAAGGTTTCCGCAGCTTCCTGATCAGCAGATAACTGCCTTCGACGATAAGACCCAGAACGAAGCCGCCCGCTGTAAACAGGATCAAGGACAGGAATCCCGCAAGATCCTCCCAGCCGGACATGTCCTGGTAAGTGTATTGATACATGGTGCCCAGTCCAAAAACAATGCCAATGGTGCTGATCAGCCATACCAGCTTGGCGCCGAACCACCCGAAGCTGTGCAGAATTCCGGAGACTACAAGGGCGAGCGCCGCAAAACGGGCAAAGACCGGAAGGTCGAAGTTTTCCCCGAGCAGCAAAAACCGGTGTAGAGCCAGCAGCAGCCAGAGAATCAAGGTATAAATCAGGTACCAGACGAACCAGCGATTGCTTTTGGCGGGAGGCAGGAACTTCAACATGGCTTCACCTCACTGTGATATTAGACCTTCTCCAGTTCCTCAGCGCTTCTAAGCAGAAACTTGAGCAGGTCCGGCAGATCGTCCATTTGCTCTTCATTAATTTGTCTCTTGAATGCGAGAGAGACGCAGCAGGTGTATATGCCGCTATTGCTGCCGAAGGGGAAGCTTAGCGATTGTACGGGAGTAAGCTCCGGGCCCCAAATCCCGGTGAGAATCTGTTCGATGGCAGAGCATTGGGTGGGGATATCCCCGATTTCCAAATGAAAACGCAGCAGCAGGTTACAGCCGGGAACGGAATCCGGAGCTTCCAGTATTTCATCACTGAGATCCTTCACCGACGAGCGGAGAACCAGCTCACTGGTTACCTTGCTGCTGCCGGCCAGCTTGAAGGAGAGGGTGAATTCCCTGGACATCAACGCCAGGTCCAGCAGATCGGAACGGTTCGTGACTACCAGAATTCCATCCAGATTATCATAGTCATAGATCTGATTCTCTAAGGAAACCTTAATATTCTCAAAGACAGTAGGGTGGAACACCGAAAGCACCTTCTTGATTTTCTCTACATTGTACCATGTGGGGAATGAGAGTGAAAATTCACAAAACACAGTTGACAAGTGGGCATTATGAGAATAAGATGATTACCACATTATGTGAGGTTTTTGGTTAAATTTTAAATATTTACAATAAGCTAGAATAGCCATTGAAAGGGCTGCAGTCCTTTGAGTGTCAGCTGATACTCATGGCTGATTATATAACCGACTATACACATTTATATAGTTGTATATTACGGGTTGATTTTATGACAAAAGGTTGTGCACTTATGAATTTGGATTGGGATTTTATACTGGAGAGCTTGCCGCTTTACGGGGATGCGATGTGGCTGACAGTGAAGCTGGCATTCTGGGCGATTCTGTTCTCTACTGTTCTGGGACTGCTGTTCAGCATTATTTTGTATTACAAGGTGCGGGGGCTCCGGATGGTGATTCATGCCTACGTCGAGCTGTCGAGAAATACGCCTCTGCTGGTCCAGCTGTTCTTTCTCTATTATGGCTTGCCCAAGGTAGGCCTTCGCCTGAGCGAAGTGACCTGTGCCATTGTTGGCCTGACCTTTTTGGGCGGCAGCTATATGACCGAGGCGTTCCGCAGCGGAATTGAAGCGGTAAGCCGAACACAGCTGGAATCCGGGCTCAGCATCGGGCTATCCAAATTTCAGCTAGCCAGGTATGTGATTTTTCCGCAGGCGTTTGCAATCAGCATTCCTTCTCTGGGAGCCAATGTGATTTTTTTGCTGAAGGAAACCTCGATTGTCGGTGCCATTGCTTTAATGGACTTGATGAATGTGGCGAAGGATCTGATCGGCATGCATTACAAAACAGCGGAATCCCTGTCGCTTCTGGTGTTGTCCTATCTTGTCCTTGTGCTTCCACTGTCGCTGGTCCTGACATGGCTGGAAAGGAAGGTAAGATATGCAGAATTTGGGGATTGAGGTGCTGTTTGAAGGATCGAATTTTGAGCGGCTGCTGGGCGGTCTGCTGGTCACGATAGAGATTTCGTTCATTTCCATTGCAATTGCAATGGTGCTTGGCATTGTGATGGGGCTCTTGAGAACCCTGAATTCGAAACCGCTAAAATTTGTCCTGCGGCTCTATCTGGAGGCCTTCAGAATCATCCCGATTCTGGTCTGGCTCTACGTGGTACATTTTAGTTTTACTCCCCTGCTCGATATCGATATCAGCGGAGAGGCTACCTCTATCCTGGTATTTAGTTTATGGGGAGCAGCCGAAATCGGAGATATCGTACGCGGGGCATTGGAATCGATGCCAAAACATCAGGACGAATCCGGCAAAGCGCTGGGCCTCAGCAAAGGGCAGCTGTACCGGTATATTCTGATTCCGCAAGCGGTCCGCAGAATGGTGCCGGGTTCGATCAATCTGGCCACACGCATGGTCAAAACTACCTCGCTCGTTGTGCTGATCGGAGTGATCGAGGTGGTGAAGATCGGACAGCAGATTATTGAGCTTGGCGTGATCAAGGCGCCGAATGCTTCCTTTTGGGTCTACGGCTTTATTTTCATTCTTTATTTCGCCGTATGTTTTCCGTTGTCCAGGATTTCCAAGAGAATAGAGCGCAGATGGCAAAATTAGCATTCAGGAAGGAAGAAGGGCGATGGCAGATTCCAGAGAGATTTTGCTGGAGGTAAAAGGGCTGGAGAAAAGCTTTGGAGACCGGAAGGTTCTGAATAATATAGAGCTGCAGGTGGCGAAGGGGGAAGTTACAGTTATTCTGGGCCCGTCGGGCTGCGGGAAGAGTACCTTTCTGCGATGTCTTAACGGCCTGGAGCCGATTCAGGGGGGAGAAATTCGGTACCGGGGGCAGAATCTTGCCGGGAACGCTGTAGATTGGCGTGAAGTAAGGCAGCATATCGGCATGGTTTTTCAAAATTATGAGCTGTTTCCCCACATGACGGTTATAGACAACATTCTGCTTGGCCCGCTTAAGGTACAGAAGAGAGACGTCAAGGACGCGCTGAAGCAGGCAGAAGAGCTGCTTAGCAGGGTTGGACTGCTGGACCGCAAGGATGCGTATCCCCGTCAATTGTCCGGGGGGCAGAAGCAGAGAATCGCGATTGTCAGAGCGTTATGCATGAATCCGGAAATTATGCTGTTCGATGAAGTGACGGCCTCTCTTGATCCCGAGATGGTGCGGGAAGTGCTGGATGTCATTCTGGGTCTGGCCCAGCAGGGAATGACCATGATCATTGTGACCCATGAAATGGGTTTTGCCAAGTCTGTTGGAGACCGGATCATATTTATGGACCAAGGCAAAATTTGCGAAACTGCGGCTCCGCAGCAATTTTTCACCAAACCGGCGACAGAGCGTGCCCAGCACTTTCTGGATATATTTCAGTATTAACAAACTATATAGAAATTGGGGATGAAGAGGATGAAAAAGAGTTTGAAATTTGCAGTATCGGTTATGGCAGCTGGAGTGCTTTTGCTGGGTTTGACCGCATGCGGCAATTCGGGGAACAACAAGGAAGGGGCCGCTTCTTCAAAGTTTGCTTCTATTGAAGAGCTTAAGAAAAACGACAAGATCCGGATCGGTGTGTTCGCCGACAAGCCGCCGTTTGGTTATGTGGACTCTGAAGGCAAAAACCAGGGGTTCGACGTTTATATCGCCAAAAGATTTGCCAAGGATTTGCTGGGGGATGAATCCAAGGCAGAGTTTGTGCTTGTGGATGCTGCCAGCCGTGTGGCCTATCTGGAATCCAATAAGGTTGATATCATTATGGCTAACTTCACAGTAACCGATGAACGCAAAGAAAAAGTGGATTTTGCCGCTCCTTACATGAAGTTGTCCTTTGGGATCGTTTCTCCCGACAGCGCGCCGATCACTTCCATTGACCAGCTGAAAGAAAAGGGACAAAAGCTGATCGTAGCCAAAGGTACAACCGCCGAAACCTACTTCACAAAAGAACATCCGGAAATCGAGCTGCTTAAATTCGACCAGTACACAGAGATTTTTGCGGCACTTAAAGACGGACGCGGCGCAGCTATTGCCAATGATAATACGGAACTGATCGCGTGGGCTAAATCCAATCCCGGCTTTACCGTAAGCATCCCGGCTTTTGGCGGCCAGGATACGATAGCGCCGGCAGTTGCCAAGGGCAATACGGAATTGCTGAACTGGATCAACACCGAACTTGAGACGCTGGGGAAAGAGCAATTTATTCATCAGGCGTATAAGGAAACGTTAAATGAAGTATATGGGGAAGGCTACACCGATGATTTGGTCGTTGAAGGCGGAAAGATCGAGTAGTACAGAGAAAGACACCCGGGAGGGTGTCTTTTTGCATCCATGCGGAGTCACCGAATAACGATAACAGGTCTGAAATACAGGTGCTTGGTGTTATCAGGAATCAGTTGGTTGGCGCAGGGGCTGTGTATTTCAGGAACGTCTTGGGAATGGCGCTTTCAAAGGTCAGCAGTTCTCCCGAAGTCGGATGAACGAAGGAAAGCACGCGGGCATGAAGGCCAAGGCGGCCTACGGCCTTAGTCTCTGCGCCGTATTTCTTATCACCGGCGATAGGGTGGCCGATGTCAGCCATATGCACACGGATTTGATTTTTGCGTCCGGTCTCCAGTTGTACCTCCAGCAGAGAGAAATGGCGGTTTGCTTGAATGAGCTTGTAATGAGTTATGGCATGAAGCCCGTCGCCTTCATGGGAACTGGAATACATTTTGAGGGTCGAAGTTTCCTTCAGCCAGGAGCTGATGGTCCCTTCGGCCTTTTTGACGGCCCCTTCCACGAGTGCCACGTAGGAACGTTCCTTTACGGTTTCCTTCCACGTATTTTGCAGCTTCTGCTGAATGGCTTCACTCTTGGCAAACATCATCACGCCTGAAGTATCACGGTCCAGCCGGTGAACGACATAAATACGGTTGCGCGGATTGGTGAGGCGGACATGCTCCATCAGCTGGCGGTATGCCGTTAATTCGTTGTCTTCACCGGTGGCGATGGACAGCAGTCCTGCATCCTTCTGGATAATAATCAGATCATCGTCCTCATGAACGATGGTCAGCAGGGTCATCTCTTTAGCCTGTACCTGCTTCTCTTGGTCAATGGTTACAGTCTGACCCGGATGCAGCTGGAAATTGTGCCGGGTTATTGGTTTGCCGTTTACGGAGACCTGTCCGCGGGCGAGCAGTGACTTGACGGAGTTCCGTCCCTTATTTGTGATTACGCTAAGCAAAAAAGGCAGCAGCTCTGCGGGCTCAGTTATGGAATAGCTTTTGACGGCAGCCTGTCCCTTCGCTTTGGCAGTGATTCCAGGCTTAGCGCCTGATCTATAGTTTCTTGCCCCTGATTTTGGCTGTGATTGGGAGGGGCCTCCGGGCTTGCCGCCCCGTTTGCTTGCCTCTTTGGGATTTCGTCTGGTGTTCATGCCTGCATTCTCCGTCCTCTAATATTGTATTCCTCAATATACCATGGGCCGTGAAGAAATACTATGGAGGGGTCCCTACATAACACTAATCAGCCCGACAATAATGAGGATAGAGAGGGCTCCATAGATTCAGCCCAGCACAACGGCCATTTTTTTTCTCCCGCCGCCACCTGTTCGCGCCGTATATTTTACTGTCAATGGCAAGCTTTTAGAAAGGGAATTTGCGGATACCTATAAAGTGTTACATCGAAAGGTGCTTTTTATGTAATCATTTGAAAATGAACCTCCGGTTTTACCTCTCCGGTTGTTGCTCATTAGTCTTTTGCCCGGTAAACTAAAGAGAGAAAGTTCTAAGGAGTTTTGAGAGATATGAAGATGCAAGCACCTACTATGGAACAGGCGCAGGCTGAACTGCAAAAATATTACGGCTATCCCGACTTCCGGGAGGGCCAGAAAAAGATTGTCGAGAGCTTGCTGGAGGGCCATGATACGCTGGGCATCATGCCAACCGGAGGCGGGAAATCGATCTGCTATCAGGTTCCGGCGCTGCTGCAGCCGGGGCTGACGCTGGTCATCTCGCCTCTGATCTCGCTGATGAAGGATCAGGTGGATGCACTGACCACAGCGGGGATACCGGCTGCCTATATCAACAGCACCTTAAGCGGCAAGGAAGTGAACGAGCGCATCCGCGCTGCGCGCCGTGGCGAGCTGAAGCTGCTTTATGTTGCACCCGAGCGGCTGGAGCTGGACTGGTTCCGGTTAGAGATGGCCGGGTTATCCATCTCATGCGTGGCTGTGGATGAAGCGCACTGTGTATCCCAATGGGGCCATGATTTCCGCACCAGCTACCTGGCGGTATCCCCCTTTGTAGAGGAACTGCCGCAGCGGCCGATTCTTGCTGCATTTACCGCGACCGCTACCCCGGAGGTCATGGAGGATATGGTCCGGCTGCTGCGTTTGCGCCAGCCGGGCGTCTTCATGACCGGGCTAGGCCGGGATAATCTGGCGATGTCTGTGCTGCGCGGGGAGAACAAACGCGAATTCGTTCTGGATTATACCGCTACCCATTCCCATCAGCCGGGTATTGTGTATGCGGCTACCCGCAAAGAGGTTGATGATCTCTATCAAAGACTGCAGGCGTCGGGAATCGCTGCCGGACGCTATCATGCCGGAATGAATGACCAGGAACGGGCAGAGAGCCAGGAAGGTTTCCTGTATGACGACATCCGTGTGATGGTCGCCACCAATGCCTTCGGGATGGGGATCGACAAGTCCAACGTACGTTATGTTATCCATTACAATATGCCGAAAAATATGGAAGCTTATGTCCAGGAAGCCGGACGTGCCGGGCGGGATGGTGAGCCGAGTGAGTGTATTCTGCTCTTCAGCGCGCAGGACATTATGACGCAGAAGTTTCTGATTGAACAGAATCCGCAGGACCCGGAGCGCAAGGCGAATGAATACCGCAAGCTGCAGCAGATGATCGATTACTGCTACACCACCCGCTGCCTGCGCAGCGCACAGCTGAATTATTTCGGTGAAGATCACGGGGACAAGCCCTGCGGCATCTGCAGCTCCTGTACGGATGAACGTGAACTGGTAGACATGACAGTGGATGCGCAGAAGATTTTCTCTTGCATCCACCGCATGCGTGAACGTTACGGTGTGGCGCTGGTTGCTTCGGTGCTCAAGGGCTCACGCAACCAGAAGGTGCTGCAATACGGCTTCGAGCAGCTGCCGACTCATGGCGCGATGTCGAGCCGTACGGAGAAAGAGATTACCGAGAGCATCAATGTGCTGATCTCGGAGGGATATCTGGCCCTGACAGAAGGCCAATATCCTGTGGTGCGGCTGCAGCCGCTGGCTGCCGAGGTACTGCGCGGCCAGCGTGAGGTGCAGCAGCGTGTGGCCCGTCCTTCACGCACCGGCGGAGCCTCCGGCGGGCGGGACCGCAGCCGGTCGCGGGATCTTTCGCCGTCGGCCGTCAACGAGACGGTCTTCGAGCAGCTGCGCCTGATCCGCCGCGAGCTGGCGGGACGCGAGCATGTCCCGTCCTATATCATTTTTAATGATGCGACCCTGCGTGAGATGAGTGTGGTTTGCCCGCAGACCGAAGCGGAGATGCTGAGAGTGAAGGGTGTCGGGGAAGTGAAGTACCGGAAATACGGCAAGCCGTTTCTGGAGTTTTTTCAAAATGAAATGTAAAGAAGGTTATTAGGCATGAGAATCGTCCTGGCCACATTAAACGCCAAGTATATCCACACCTCGCTCGCCATCCGTCTTCTGAAGGCGTACAGCGAGCATGAATTCGAAGATATCCTTCTGGCGGAATACACTATCAAAGATCCCGTGATGAATATCGTGTCAGACCTATTCCAGAAGAAGCCCGATGTCATCGGCTTTTCCTGTTATATATGGAACATCGAGGAGACTGTCAAGCTGATTGGCATACTCAAACAGGTGATGCCGGAGGTCACCATTGTGCTCGGCGGGCCGGAGGTGTCTTACGAGCCGCTATACTGGATGAAGCGGGAAGCCGGGATTGATTTTGTCGTAAACGGCGATGGGGAAGAGACCTTCCACCATCTGCTGCAGGAATTGCGGGATGAGCGCAAGTTCCATTTTGTGTATGGTGCGGCTTACCGTAAGGGCGAAGAGCTGATTGTCAATCCGCCGCGTCCGAAGACGGATCTGAATACACTGCCGACACCGCATCGGTTTCCGGATGATCTGCCGGATCTCAGCAAGCGGATCGTTTATTTTGAGACCAGCAGGGGCTGTCCCTTCAACTGTCAATTCTGCTTGTCCAGCATTGAGGTAGGCGTACGCTATTATGATATCGAACGGGTCAAATCCGATTTGCTGTATCTGATCGAGAACGGAGCCAAGGTGATCAAGTTTCTTGACCGTACCTTTAATATCAACCGCAGCTATGCCATGGAGATGTTCCAGTTTCTGATTGATAACCACCAGGGCTGCGTGTTCCAGTTCGAGATTACCGCGGACATCATGCGGCCCGAGGTCCTGGATTTTCTGGCCCAGAACGCTCCTCCCGGCGTCTTTAGATTCGAGATTGGCGTGCAGTCAACCAATGACGAGACCAACGAGCTGGTCAAACGCCGCCAGAATTTCACGAAGCTATCGCGTACGGTGATGAAGATTAAGGCCAGCGGCAATATCGATCAGCATCTCGATTTAATTGCCGGACTGCCCATGGAGGATTATTCCACTTTCCGTAAAACCTTCAACGATGTATTTGCCATGGAGCCGGAGGAGCTGCAGCTTGGGTTCCTGAAAATGCTGCGCGGCACCGGTCTGCGTGCCCAGGCAGCCAAATATGACTATACCTATATGGAACATGCCCCGTATGAGATTCTCAGCAGCCATGTGATGCCGTTCTCCGATATTATCCGGCTCAAACGGCTGGAGGATGTGCTGGAGAAATATTGGAACAGCCATCGGCTCGACCATACGGTGAAATACCTGATCCGCCATGTGTTCCAGTCGCCGTTCGATTTCTTTCAGGAATTCGGGGATTACTGGGAAGATCGGGGCTGGCAGAAGATCGGCCACCAGCTGGAGGATTTGTTCACCCGTCTCCATGCCTTCCTTACAGATCGCGGGACAGATGCCATGGACATCATTACCGGGCTGATGAAGCTTGATTATTTCCTGGGGCACAAATATAAGCCGCGCAAAATCTGGTGGGAGGTCTTGCTGGATAAAGCGGATTGGTCCAAATATATGAAGGATATTGCTGCTCATCCGGGATTGATATCCCCGCAGCTGGCGGAGGCCGGATACAGTGAACGTGAGCTGCAGAAGTTCATGATGCTGGAAGTGCTGCCTTTCCGTTTGGAGACGGTACTGGATTCGATCAGCGGCCTGCGGGCCGATGAAGGCTTGGCTGATGCAGAAGCGAATGCAGAACCGAATGTGGAGATGAGTGGTGTGTCTGGCAATATCGGTGAAGCGAACGCAGCAGCGGCGGCCGTAGCGGTAAATGACAAGGCCACGGCTGTGGCCGAAGCTGTGGCAGGAGTGGAAGGAAACACGCTGCTGATTGTGCTGTACCAGCAGGATGAAAGCCAGCGGGCACAGTATTATACACTGCCTTTGTAGAAGGAGGATTCTTCCGGCCATGAGTAAGCAACCTCCGGTCAGATTGACTTTGTATGAAGAGAAGCTGCGGGAAGGACTGCTGGCGTTTCAGCTTCCTGCGGAGCAGGCTGAATTCACCGGCTTGCCTGAGGAGACTATAGATGGTGCCTTGCAGGACGAGGGGAAGGTTCCGGTTGTTATTGTGGCTGGAGAAAAGCCGGTGGGATTTTTTATCCTGCATACAGGAGCGGGTATCGCCGACTTCTACAATCATTGGTCCGAAGCGTTGCTGCTGCGTGCGTTCCTTGTTGACTATGCCAGCCAGGGACAAGGGTTTGCCAAGGCTGCAATGGCTTTGCTGCCGGGTTTTGTCCGTATTCATTTTCCGGCAGTCCGTGAGGTAGTGCTGGCTGTGAACGAGCGCAATCTCCCGGCTGGGCATCTGTACCTGCGTGCTGGTTTTCGGGATTACGGTCTGCGCCGTAACGGTGCAAAAGGATCGCAGATGATTCTGCAGTATTCACTTGAGGAATTCAGCGCAGGTTCTGGCGGGGGCATGAACAACGGGGACGGCTGCGGGAGCGGCTGCTCGAGAGCATGACCCGCAGTCCGCTGCTTTTGCAACGTTCTCAACGGAGTGTCCGTTACATTATTCTGTTTGTTTATATGCTGGACTTTCGACGGCTTGACTAAAAATTTACACACAAAAAAAACAGGCATTCCATTATTTCTGGAATGCCTGTTTTTGATCGCTTTTATATTGCATTCGACTGAAGCAGAGAGTCGGCAGGGAGGTGCCGGACCAGCCAGTCTAACACGTCTGCTGTGACCTCGTTATGATTCACTTCGTTCAGCATTTCATGTCTGCCTTCCGGATACAGCCTGTACTCCACATCGCTTAATCCTTGCTCCTTGTAGATGCTGGCTAATCGCAGCACACCTTGCCCCTGCATGCCCACAGGGTCCTTGGCTCCGGAGAACAGATACACTGGCTTATTCTTGCATAATGTCAGCAGTGTTTCGCGGGACTGGATTTCGCGCAGCAGCCGGAAGAAATCCCGGAAGAAGCGGGTGGTGCAGATCGCGCCGCAGAAAGGATCGGCGATGTAACGGTCCACCTCCTGCGTGTCACTGCTCAGCCAGTCAAAAGCCGTTCTTACCGGAGAGAAGGAACGGTTGTAAGGGCCGAATACGAGGCCGTTCAGCATTACGCTGCGATGAAGGGCTCCCTGCAGTCTGAACTGCATCCAGGCCAGTGTTTCCCCGGCTCTCAGCATATTGCGCGGACCATTGGTGCCGCTGAGAATAAAGCCGGCGTATATCTCATTGCCATGCTCACACATCAGCTTCTGTGCCAGGAAGGAGCTCATGCTGTGGGCGAGCAGGAAGATCGGCAGACCTTCATGCCGGGAAGAGGCAATCCCGGCAAGCTGCAGCATATCGCGCCGCATCCAGTAGAATCCGTTCTCCCCGGTATCGCCAAGCAGGTTCACCTTCCCGGCAGTTTTGCCGTGACCACGGTGATCATTGGCATAAACCGCATATCCGGCCCCAGTGAGCGCTAATGCGAAGCGGGTATAACGTGCAGCCGTCTCACACATGCCATGCGCAATTTGCACGATGCCCCTGACCGGAGCTTCTGGCTCCGGCAGCCATTCGTACACATGAATATTCACGCCGAGGGGATCGGTCATTGTAAAGCTGTTTTCTTGCATTATCCTGCCCTCCTAAAAGTTTGTAAAACATCTGCTTCCTTGATCATACGCCGTACCCACTCCGCTCTAAAGCATTAGCTTGTTATGTGAGTGATACATCTGAGTATTGTAGGAATCGCTGATACAGCTCTTTATCGGAAAGAGTAACGAGAGAAAATCCCGCTTTACACTGATTCCCTGCTGCGGGAGTCTTAGTCTAATGGAACAGACGAAAGCGGAACCTACGGCTGATCTTAGTTCTCGACTTCTGGCTTCCGCTTAACCTCTAGTTGCCTTATAAGTATGAACTTTAGGGCAAATAAGAACGCAGCACGGTAGAGTGACCTTCGATTCCGTAAGCGCCAAGGGTTGCCGGAAGCAGATAACATTCCCCTGCTGCATAAGGCTGGGAACCGCCTTCCCACGTCAGGTGTCCGCTGCCTTCGCAGATGACGAGAATGGTGAAGCTGTCCGGAGTCGTGGCAAGCTCCCATTGTCCGTTTACGAGGCCTTTTTCAACGATGAAATAAGGAGAGGAGGCGATTTGCAGCCATTCTCCGGGAACGGCGCCGTCTGTCTTCATAGAGGTGGCTCCAGCACCTTCATAGGCGGTTACATTCAAAGAATCCTCAATATGAAGCTCACGCGGCTTGCCGTCCAGACCCGGACGGTCATAATCATAAATCCGGTATGTAGTGTCAGAGTTTTGCTGGATTTCGGCAACAACGACTCCTGCGCAGAGAGCGTGAACGGTGCCCGCAGGAATATAGAAGGAATCCCCGGCAGAGACGGTAATCTCCTGAAGACTGTCCATAACGGTTCCATTCTCCAGTGCATCACGCAGTGTTTCCCTGGTGACATTTTCTTTTAGGCCGTAAATGATCTTGGCACCCGGCTTGGCATCCAGCACGTACCACATTTCTGTCTTGCCCAGTTCACCCTTCGGCAAGCCTGCATAATCATCTGTAGGATGCACTTGCACGGAAAGGTTGTCATTGCAGTCCAGCAGCTTGATCAGCAGGGGGAATCTTCCGCCTTCTTCGCTGATGCCTTTGCTGCCGAACCATTCCTGTCCGAATTGCTCACGGATTTGATCGAGACCCTGTCCGGCGAGTTCGCCGTTTACGACGGAAGAGGTGCCGTTCGGGTGATCGGCGATCATCCAGCCTTCGCCAATATGGCCCTCCGGCAGTTCGAGCCCGAATTTCTCCAGCGCGCGGCCGCCCCAGACGCGTTCTTTAAACTCCGGCTGAAATTTTAAAGGATATGGTTTTGTCATCACAACATCTTCCTTCCAATTTGTAATATTTACTTGCTTCTGTTACTTGCAGCGTGTGAGTTTCGTGACCTGAATGCCAAAATGACCGATCTTGCTCATTGCTATTTAGGCTTCAGTTCCTTTTTTCTTCTCTACGGCTATCACGTAGGGAGCGGAAGACCGCTGCAGCTGGCGGTACACAATGCTCTGCGCCTCCTGCTGGGCAAGCCCTGCCGCCCATGACTCTACGGCGGAGGCTTCGCGGTCTCCGCCGTCATGGCCCGGGTAGAGCACCGCCGTGACGATGCCGCCCGGGCGCAGCAGCGAGAGCGCGGCCTCCAAGGCGGCCAGCGTGCTCTCCGGCTCGGTGATGATGGTCTTGTCGGCATCGCCGGAAGGCAGGTAGCCGAGGTTGAACATCACCGCCGACACCGTTCCGCGCCACTCCGGCGGAACGGCTTCCGCCATCGCTGCATGGCTGCGCTGCAGCAGCGTCACGGGAGAAAGCGCTGACGGCGCTTCCTCCCGGGCCAGCCGCAGGCGCTCTTCCGCAAGCTTCAGCGCCGCAGGCTGAATGTCGAAGCCGTACACCCCGCCTCGCAGCCCTGCCGCCTTGGCGAGGAACAGCGTATCGGCACCGGTGCCCACGGTGGCGTCAATGGCTCTGCCGCCGGACATTAGGCGCTCGGCGGTTAATTTATGAGCAAAGCTAAGGACGGACATAAAGCCCATTAGCTCTTCCTCCAGTACTTACCCTGCCAGGTGTCGCGTGCAACCAGTTCATCATCAATTGCGTTCAGCACTTCCCATTTCTTAAGGCTCCACATGGGCCCGATCAGCAGATCGCGCGGGGCATCCCCAGTAAGACGATGAACAATCATCTCCGGCGGCAGGATTTCCAGCGAGTCGGCGATCAGCTTGACATATTCGTCCTGCTCCAAAAAGCGCAGCAGGCCGGCCTCATATTGCTTGACCATCGGCGTTTTGCGCATGAGATGCAGCAGATGGATTTTGATGCCCTGAACACCCATGCGGGCAACGGCCGAAACGGTTTCCAGCATCATTTCATGCGTTTCCTGCGGAAGCCCGTGGATAATATGGGTACAGACGCGGATGCCGTGACGGCGCAGCTTCTCGACAGCCTCGACATAACACTTGGTATCATGGGCGCGGTTGATCAGTTCGGAGGTGGAATCATGAATGGTCTGCAGACCCATCTCCACCCACAGGTACGTACGCTGGTTCAGCTCGGCGAGATATTCGACGACATCATCCGGCAGGCAATCCGGACGTGTGGCTATGGCAAGTCCGACCACACCCGGCTGCTGCAGAATCACTTCATAATATTCTCTCAGCTCCTCGACCGGAGCGTACGTATTGGTGTAGGCCTGGAAATAACCGATATACTTTGCATTCGGCCATTTCAGATGCTGTCTGTCGCGCACATTGTTGAACTGGGTAACCAGATCATCGCGGCGGCTTCCGGCGAAATCGCCTGAGCCTCTGGCGCTGCAGAAGGTGCAGCCTCCTTTGGCGATAGAGCCGTCACGGTTAGGGCAGGTAAAACCGGCGTCGAGCATTACTTTGAATACCTTGGTATCCATCTGTTCGCGCATTTCGTAGTTCCAGGTATGAAATCGTTTATCTCCCCACAGCAGTGGAGAAGAGGTCTCTAGAAGACTCAACAGGTGCAGCTCCTCTCTTAAATATAAGAACGTTTATTTTTAGGGCTGAATGAATGTTTTCCCCCTGAAGTTATCCTTATATTGTCGCTAAAATGACGGTGTTCCGGAAAGGCAACGTAGAGCCATTTTATTTTAACCTATCCATTGTATCAAAAAACAGTGCTCAGCGTAACATTGGCACCTGCGGAATCCGTGAAAAAAAGGCTAAAAATAAAGGGTTTTCACTTGTTAATGCTTACACATTATGTTATATTTAAATTGTAAAAAACCTGATACAGCAAGCATAATCTTCATTTATTGAATTCATAATTTCGTGTCGTCCGATCCATAATAAAACCCAAGAGGTGATCACGATGAATTCTCAAACATCATATGCCGAAGGCAAAGGCTCCATTGATGTGCAATTGACTCCTGATGAAGCGCTCGCGCTTACGGGTGTGGAGTTTAATGGCAACCATAAGATTAAGACAGAAGCGCAGCGCAAGATCAGAAATGCGTTCGAGAAGAAATTTGATTTTAATACACCGGCAAGGTAGACTATGAACTGTTGAACTAGTGGACCCCAATTCCAAATACAACATAAAGGGAATTCTCCGGCGGATTTTTTGCCCCCGTCGGAGAATTCCCTTTTCCTTTTTGGCAAATATATGTAGAAAAAGACGGAATCAGCATCTCTTCACTGAAATCCCTTTACTTTTGCAGATAAGTTCGGCACAATATTGCAAGTGATAGTTATTGTAATAAGTGAATAAGCGGAGGAATACCTATGCGTTTACGCGGAAGAAAAGGAATACGTGAAAGCCTGGAGGAACAGACCGATCTGGTAATCCTCGATCCACGCAGCCTCAAGGGGCGGTGGTCTGAATTGTTCGGCAACGATCATCCGATTCATGTGGAATTCGGAATGGGCAAAGGACAGTTCATTAGTCAAATGAGCTTCAAATATCCCGATATTAATTTTATCGGCGTTGATATGTACGATGAATTGATCCGCCGCGCGGCTGAGAAAGCCCGTTTGGTGTGGGAGCCGGCAGGACATGAGACGCCGCCTAACCTCAGAGTGGCACTCGCCAATATTAACTACGCGGAGGAAGTGTTTGCTCCAGGAGAGCTGGAACGTATCTATCTGAACTTCAGCGATCCTTGGCCGAAGAGCAAGCATGCCCGCCGCCGCCTGACGCATCCGCGTTTTCTTGACA
This sequence comes from Paenibacillus sp. IHBB 3054, assembly GCF_051594305.1. NCBI lineage: Bacteria > Bacillati > Bacillota > Bacilli > Caryophanales > Paenibacillaceae > Paenibacillus > Paenibacillus sp. IHBB 3054. Next base: position 52,238 of record NZ_JBOFBG010000012.1, read on the forward strand.
AATACCGCGGGTTACTCAGTCCGCTGGGGGAAATTCATCTGAAGACGGATTCCCGGAGCCTGTTTGAGTTCTCCCTTAATGCATTTGCCGACTATGGCCTGCAAATGAAGAATATCTCTCTCGACCTGCATGCGGACGGTGTCATTAATGAGGAGCATGTCATGACGGAATATGAGACCAAATTTTACGGCCGTGGCGTCAATATCCAACGCTGCGAAGCGATTGTCGGGGCAGAGGCGCTGGAGCGGTATCAGGCCACCCGGCTGGACAAATACCGGCTGTAGAACAGTTAGTGCCGATTTATGTCTTCAACAAAGCAGAAGCATACAAAAATGGCAGTCCAAGGAGAAATTCCCGGACTGCCATTTTTATATGTCCCCTTGTTCTTGTGAATGTTATTCGAGCATATCAATAATGCTCTGGGCGCTTTGCAGCGGATGAAACCTGGCGATCTCTTCCAAATGGTTTTTTCGCTTGGCCTGTACGTCCTCATAGTTGTAGAGCAGCCGCTCCATCCATTTGTCGACTACATCCAGCGATGAAATCGGTTCTCCAAGACCTGCAGCCGTGAAGTAGCGGCAGTTCTCCTCTTCCTGACCTGGCAGGGGGTGATGGAAGAGCATGGGAATACCCTTGGCCAGCCCTTCGCTGCAGGTCATTCCTCCTGGCTTGGTAACGAGCAGATCGGATACCTCCATCAGCTTGTCAATCTCGCGGGTAAACCCAATCAGGGAGATATTGGGATGAATGTACCGGTGGTCCTCGTTCATCTCACTCAGCAGTTTATCATTCGTGCCGAGACAAAAGACAATCTGGACTTTCTCCCGCCAGCTCGCCAGTGCTTCGTTTACGACCTCATCGTTCATCATGCCCCAGCCCCCGCCCATAACCATAACCGTCGGCAAGTCCTGCAGGCCGAACTGCTCCAGAATTTCCGCTCTTCCGGGATGTTCCCAGAAGTTGGGGTGAACCGGCATGCCGGTAACCTGGACTTTGGCGGCGGATACGTTTCGCCGGCGCAGCTTGGCTTTGACCTCCGGAGTGGACACCAGATACCGGTCTACCTCAGGGCTGATCCAGGTGGCATGGGCATCATAATCCGTGATCACCGTAACGAGCGGCGCTTTGAAGGTCGGATCCAGCCGTTTCAGGCGGGATACCACAGCGCTGGGAATAAAGTGGGTGCAGACGATAATATCGGGCCTCAGCTGCTTCACAATATTTTGCGTATGTGTATAAAATAAGCGGTGCAAGGCAAGCGTGGTAAGACGATTAAATGATTTCTGGTGACGGTACACGTACCCCATCAAGCGGGGCTGGGTCGTCACTGTTTTGCGGTATGCCGATACAACAAGAGGCGCCAGCTTTGGATTCAGGAAATTCCCTAGCTCCAGCACCTTGGTTTGCACTTGGGGCGATAACTTACGCAGACTGCTCGACAGTGCGTAAGCTGCCTGCGTATGCCCTGCGCCAAAACCTTCCGACAGCAATAAAACTCTTTTTTTGCGCAATGTTGGATTCACCTGTTCCCGGATGGATTTCGCCGATATGACTTGTGATGCAGGCTTCAGATCCATAAAACAACGGTGCCTGCCGCAACGCCAGTGCCGATAACCGCTCCTGCAAGAACGTCAGAAGGATAATGCAGTCCCAAATAAATGCGGGAGAAACCGACAATAGCGGCCAGAGGCAGCAGGAAAACGGTCAAGGCAGGGTAAGCCGCCATATAAGGTACCGTTGAGGCGAAGATAGCTGTAGTATGACCTGATGGAAAAGAATGATCTTTAAGCGGATTGTGAAACGTATTCGTTCCCGGCAGCGCCAGATAAGGACGTATGCGCGGGTATAACTTTTTAGCAACAGCGACGGGCAGGTGGCTGACAGCCAGAGCCGTGAGAGCCTGGAGTCCCGTTGTTCTCAAAGGCTGGGGTGAGAGCGCCCAGATTAGCACATTGATACCGATAGCGCTTGTAGCTCCGCCCAGATGGGTAAGATAGAAAAGCCAAAAGTTCAAAAAAGGGTTGTGCAATCGTCCATTGATCCACTTGAAAATTTGCCGTTCCCAGAGATGTAGTTTCATGAATAAATGTTTCATACTTTGTCCCTCCGATAGTCCGGCTGAGGATAATAAACGCAGCAGCAGCCACTCGATCCAAGACCTGAAAGCTGTCTTTATCATACGTTTTTAAAGCAGTCCATTTCAAGAAAAAGCTCGGTTAAGGTCGGAAAATGCCAGTTTTGACTTAACAACCCCTTACACCTTACAATGATTCAAGTAGGCTAAACATGTTTATAAGGTTACAGAGAATTGAGGAGTCCGCCATTTGGTATCTCTATAACATCTTTATAAACGGGATAGATATAAATTGAAGCCTACTCCACAAAAAGGGGAAACTCTTGGTCTACTGTAAGGAATGCAACAAAAGGGTCAGAAAGAACGTTTAATAAGACAGAGAGAGAAAAAAGAAAAAAGCACACCAAGAGTGAAAAAGGGGGCATCAAAAGATCATGACAGACGCATTGTTTGTTACGCTCCAAGTGATCTTGGCGGCAATCGCAGTCTATCAGTTCACATTATCGTTGTTTGGACTGCGCAAGAAAAAGAATAAGGTACAGTTCGGGCCGGAAAAATCATTTGCTGTATTGGTTGCCGCGCACAACGAGGAAGAAGTCGTCGGCGCATTGATGGAGAATTTGAAACAGCTTAATTATCCCCAAGAGTTGTACGATGTATTTGTCATCTGCGACAATTGTACAGACGGCACCGCAAGAATTGTGCGCGAGCACGGAATGAATGCCTGTGTCCGCACCAATACCAACCTTCGGGGCAAGGGTTATGCAATCGAATGGATGCTCAAGGAACTATGGGCGATGCCGAGACAGTATGATGCAGTTGTCATGTTCGACGCCGACAACCTTGCGCATACCGAATTCCTCACAGAGATGAATAATGATCTCTGCGCAGGCGGGCGCGTAATTCAAGGCTATATTGATACGAAGAATCCGGAGGATTCATGGATTACTGCTGCATACGGCGTATCTTACTGGTACATCAACCGCTTGTGGCAGCTGTCGCGCCATAATTTGAAGATGGCCAACTTCCTGGGCGGAACCGGCATGTGCTTCGAAACCAATCTGCTTAAAGAGATGGGCTGGGGAGCAACAAGCCTTGTCGAGGATTTGGAGTTTACGATGCGCAGCGCATCCAAAGGCGTATTCCCAAAATTCAACTATGATGCCAAGGTATTTGATGAGAAGCCGCTTACGTTCAAAGCATCCTCCAGACAGCGGCTGCGCTGGATGCAAGGACACTTTACAGTGGCCCGCCGCTACTTCTTCCCTTTGCTGTGGCAAGCTATTAAAGAACGCAGCCTGACGAAGCTTGATCTCGCGCTATATGGGGTGAATGTCTACATCGTGCTACTGACGTTCCTGATGACAGCTGTAATGTGGGTAGACACTTCGCTGCTTAATGGTCCGCATATTGCCAATATTTACGGTTATTTGCCGTTCTGGCTCAGCTTCTTTGCAGTCGGCGCCAATATTATCACCTTCCTGCTGGCCATGGCGCTGGAGAAGGTCAAGTTCAAAAAAGTGTATCTTTACCTGCTGGTCTTTCCGGTGTATCTGCTTTCCTGGTATCCAATTACGTTCTATGCCTTCTTCACGCAGAACAACAAGCAATGGAGCCATACCAAGCATACGCGTGTCGTGCGGCTTGAGGAAGTTCAGAGCAAGCAAGGATAAGCCCGGATTTTCACAAAAGAACATGTTGACACTCCTTGCGGAGTATTGTATAGTATTCAAGTATGCAAAACATAGGGATTGCAAGCAGAAGCACCGGCTTCTCACCTGACTGGCAAATACGCCAGCTGGTTTTGATCTCAATGCTTTATGAATGGTTATAATTCATGAACGTTGATCAAACGGGGTGTCGGGGAGTTACCGGCATCCCTTTTTTATGGAGAACCGTAAATAATTGTAAAGTAGATCCGGAGGTGGAGTATTATCAGTAAGGAACATATGATCAATGATGAAATTCGGGCCAAAGAGGTTCGGTTGGTTGGAGCGGAAGGCGAGCAAATCGGAATTAAGCCGATCCGCGAAGCGTTGCAAATGGCGATTGATCTTAATCTTGATTTAGTCAACGTAGCACCGCAGGCGAAACCGCCGGTATGCCGCATCATGGATTACGGCAAGTTCCGTTATGAAACACAGAAGAAAGAGAAGGAAGCACGTAAGAACCAGAAGATCGTGGATCTTAAAGAAGTATGGTTCCGTGCCAACATTGAGGAACATGATTATCAAACCAAGTTCCGCAATGTGATTAAGTTCCTGGGCGAAGGCGATAAAGTGAAGTGCTCCGTTCGTTTCCGCGGACGTGAGATTACCCACGCTAGCATCGGCCAGAAGATCCTGGAACGTGTTAAGACCGAAGTGGAAGATATCTCTGTTGTTGAGCGCCAGCCTAAGCTGGAAGGCCGCAGCATGATTATGATTCTGGCTCCTAAAGCCCAATAATTTGGAGTCACTTGCACAGCAATTTGGCGCCGCATAATATTCAAGGAGGAAACACCATGCCTAAAATGAAAACACATAGCAGCCTGAAAGGCCGCTTCAAAATTACCGGAACTGGTAAAGTACTGCGTTACAAAGCTCACAAGAACCACTTGCTGTCCCACAAATCGAAACGCGCTAAACGCGTATTGAACGGCAATCCAGTAATGGCCCCTGGGGATGTAAGACGTTTGAAACAAGGACTCGCTAACTTGAAATAGTTTTATCACACATTTTTGGGAGGTTTATTAATATGGCAAGAGTTAAAGGCGGATTTGTAGTTCGTCGTAGACATAAAAAAGTGTTGAAATTGGCAAAGGGTTATTTCGGTTCCAAGCACCGCATTTTCAAAACAGCTAACGAGCAAGTAATGAAATCGATGGTTTACGCATACCGTGACCGTCGTCAAACTAAACGTAACTTCCGCAGACTGTGGATCGTTCGTATTAACGCAGCAGCTCGTTTGAACGGCCTGTCCTACAGCAAGCTTGTATTCGGCCTTAAATTGGCTGGCGTAGAAGTGAACCGTAAAATGCTGGCTGACCTGGCAGTAAACGATCTTAACGCATTCAACTCCCTGGCTGTTGTAGCCAAAGAGAAGATCAACGCGTAAGAGGAATAAATAAACCGAAAAGCACCACCTGCGGGTGGTGCTTTTTTTGCGCGGCGACATTCAGAAAAGCCCCCTGCCGGCCAGATTCTGTAAGGTAGGGGGCTTGCAGTAGAAATTTTATTCCCAGTACTTGGTGGTACTCAATTGTGAAGCCAGCTTTTTGCTGTTTGTCCGTCTTAGTTTGCGCAGCTCTGAACGTTCATTGGCAGATTCGCTGATCAGCTTCTCTTCATCGGTCTCGGGGATAATAGCCGGAACTGGAGCGGGTGTGCCATCCTCATGCACCGCTACAAAGGTCAGGAATGACGTAGCGGCGACAACGCGCTCGCCTGTGTATAAGTTCTCCGAGATAATCTTCACAAACACCTCGATACTTGTGCGTCCTGTCCAGGAGACGAAGGATTCGAAGCACACGGAGTCCGTAGGTCTGATTGGCAGAAGAAAGTCAACGGAGTCAGCAGAGGCGGTTACCACATTCGTGCGGCAATGGCGCATAGCCGAGATGGAGGCAACCTCATCAATGGTGCTCATCAGCTTGCCGCCAAACAGGGTTTTGTGGTTGTTGACATCATTCGGGAAGACGCGGCCGGTTTTGAACACGCGGGATTCACGGCTGTATTTAAAGGCGGGCGCGTCTTGTGGGGTGTTTTGTTCATCCATATTTTTCAGTACTCCCTTTTCATGCAAGATATAAACAATCATGATAATAGAAAACACATTTGTGTGCAATAATATTTATAAGGTTATAGGAATATGTTTAACTATTTAGAGCTTTTCTAACATCAAATAGACATAAATATAACACTTTGTGTCAGGGAAAGCGTTTTCTTGGTGAAAAATGCAAATTATTATTGACCTGAGGTCATTTATAGACTGGATTTTAGGTTTTTTTACAGTTATAATTTGATCTAATGGTATGTCCAAGCAGAACACAGAAGACATCCAATTTCTTAAGGGGGATCACATTCGATGAAAAAGGTTTTCAAATTGTCGCTCGTTATGTTGATGGCAACCAGTGTCATTTTGGCAGGTTGCGGTAACAAAAAGGACGGCGCATCCGACGTTAAGGTAGGGCTGGTTACAGACGTAGGCGGGGTAAACGATAAATCGTTTAACCAATCTGCCTGGGAAGCCCTGGAAGCTCTTAATAAAGAATCCGGTGTGGAAATTAAATATCTGCAAAGTAAAGCCAACGCAGACTATGTGCCAAACCTTAACCAATTCGTAAAAGGCGGCTACGATCTGACTTGGGGGATCGGCTTTGACCTTGGAGACGCTTTGCTGGAAGTAGCTAAAGCCAATCCGGATGCCAAACTGGCAATCATCGATAGCGTTGTAGACGCTCCAAATGTTGAGTCCGTTACTTTCTCTGAAAATGAGGGTTCCTTCCTGGTGGGTGTTGTTGCCGGTTTGACAACTAAAACTAACAAAGTGGCCTTCATAGGCGGTATGGACAGCCCGGTTATCAAACGTTTTGAAGTTGGCTTCACGGCTGGCGTAGAAGCAGTTAATCCTGAAGCAACAGTAACGAATACTTATGCAGGCGCTTATGACAAGCCTGATACAGGTAAATCCCTGGCTGCTACCCTGTACGATGCCGGTAACGACATCATCTTCCCTGCTGCCGGCGCAACTGGCAACGGCGTGTTCAATGAAGCTAAATCCCGCAATGATGCAGGCGGCGATAAAGTATGGGTAATCGGTGTAGACAAAGACCAATCCATAGAATTTGGCGACGATGTAACTTTGACTTCCATGATCAAACGTGTTGACGAAGCAGTTAAGAAAGTTTCCCAACAAGTGGTTGACGGAACATTCAAAGGCGGCACTACAACCGTACTGGGTCTGAAAGACAACGGCGTGGGCCTTCCTGAAACATCAAAAGCCAACGTATCCGAAGAAATTCTGGCTAAAGTTGAGGATTTCAAAAAACAAATCATCGATGGCAAGATTACTGTTCCATCCGAGTAATTGTTGAGATCATACTTGCTGCTTTACCATAAAGTATAAGGAACAAGGCCGGTTCTAAAGCTGGCCTTGTTCCCTGTTAAAAGTTATACATGAACACAGCAGTGCCGCCTCCTCGCAAGGGGCGGTACAGCCGTGTCCGTTTGTCTATTATATATTCTGTGATGAGGGTGATTCCATGAGTGCTGCGGCTCCTGTCGTAGAGTTGAAGCAAATCACAAAACGCTTTCCTGGTATTGTAGCGAACGACTCTATAAGTCTGACGCTGGAAAAGGGGGAGATCCATGCGCTGCTCGGTGAGAACGGTGCAGGCAAGTCCACCTTGATGAATATCGTATTCGGACTATACCAGCCCGATGAAGGCAGCATCGAAATCGACGGGAAACCGGTTATTATCGATAGCCCTAATAAAGCTATTGAGCTTGGCATTGGTATGGTCCACCAACATTTCAAGCTTGTAGAGCCTTTTACGGTCACCGAGAACATTGTTCTGGGCATGGAACCGAAAAAAGGACTTAAAATCGACTATAAATCCGCTTCTGAGCAGGTTCGCAAACTATCGGAGCAATATGGCCTGCAGGTCAATCCGAATGCCAAAATTCATGACATTTCGGTCGGCATGCAGCAGCGGGTAGAGATTATGAAAACCCTGTATCGCGGAGCGGATATACTTATATTCGACGAGCCTACCGCTGTATTGACGCCGCAGGAGATTACTGAGCTTATGGCGATCATGAAGCGGCTCGTTGCAGAGGGCAAATCCATTATTCTAATTACACATAAGCTTAAAGAAATCATGCAGATTTCCGATCGGGTTACAATCATCCGTCGTGGTAAGGTGATTGATACCGTTAAGACTGCCGGGACGAATCCGAATGAGCTGGCCGAAAAAATGGTCGGACGCGGCGTGACATTCAAAGTGGACAAGCAGGCTCCGCATGTGGGATCCAGCGTCCTTAAGCTTTCCAATGTCAGCAGCAAGAGCAAGGATGGCGTATCTGTGCTGAATGGCCTCAGCTTTGAAGTGAAGGCTGGTGAAATCCTTGGGATTGCAGGCGTTGACGGCAATGGACAAAGTGAGCTGATCCAGGCTATCACGGGACTCCGCAAAATTGATTCCGGTTCTATTACCGTATCCGGTAAAGAAATTTCCAACCTGTCTCCACGCAAAATCTCGGAAATGAATGTATCCCATATCCCGGAAGACCGTCATAAACACGGGCTTGTGCTCGATTTCAGTGTAAGTGAAAATATGGTATTGGAAACGTACTACAAGAGTCCTTATAACCAGTCTGGTTTCCTGAAGAAAGACGTAATCAATCAGCATGCCGAGGATTTGGTCAAGCAGTTTGATGTGCGCACGCCTTCGATTGAGAACAAAGCCCGCTCTTTGTCAGGCGGTAATCAGCAAAAAGCGATTATTGCGCGGGAAATAGACAAAAATCCGACACTCCTGATTGCGGCTCAGCCGACACGTGGTCTTGATGTCGGAGCGATTGAGTTCGTGCAGAAACAGCTGATTGCCCAGCGTGATCAGGGCAAAGCCGTGCTGCTGATTTCTTTCGAGCTGGATGAGATTATGAATGTTTCCGACAGAATTGCCGTTATCTATGAAGGGCAAATCGTCGGCGAAGTACTCCCGCAGGATACGAATGACCAGGAACTGGGTCTGATGATGGCGGGCAGCTTGAAGCGGGGAGGAAATGCGGGTGCATAGACTGAAAAAAATCTTTGCGACAGACAGCTATATTGTGCCGATTGTTGCAATCATAATGGGTTTCCTGGTAGGAGCTGTCGTAATGCTGGTCGGCGGATATGACCCTATCCTCGCCTATTCATCCCTGTTCCAGCGTGTATTTGGCAGTGCTTATGATTTCGGCGAGGCAATACGTGAAATGACGCCGCTGATGTTTACCGGGCTTGCCGTAGCATTTGCCTTCCGCTCAGGAATGTTTAACATTGGTGCGGATGGTCAAGTGCTTATCGGTATGACCGCCGCTTCAGTGATCGGTATTAAGCTGGCCGGACTGCCACCATTCCTGCTGGTCCCGCTTGCTGTTATCGCTGCAGGGCTCTGCGGCGGTCTGTGGGCCGGAATAGCCGGATTTCTTAAGGCGAAACGCGGCATTAATGAAGTTATCACTACCATTATGCTGAACTGGATCGCGCTCTATCTGGCAAATTACATTGTCAAAACATTTTTGCTCCTTCCAAAGCAAAACCGTTCGGAGGATATTCCCGCTTCGCTTTCCATGAACTTCTTGAATTCTCTGTTTGATAACGCCCGTCTGCACTGGGGTACAGTTATTGCGCTTGCTGCAGCGCTGTTCTTCTACGTGTACTTATGGAAGACCAAACAGGGATATGAAATGCGTGCGGTTGGACTCAATCCACATGCCGCAGAATATGCCGGGATGAATGTTGGACGCAATGTAGTGAAGGCGATGTTCATCAGTGGCGCTTTCGCCGGGCTGGCGGGAGCAGGTGAGGTACTGGGCGTATTCCACTATCAATCCGTCTTCGCAGCCTCGCCGGGTTATGGATTTGACGGCATCGCCGTCGCGCTTCTTGGACTGACTCATCCGCTTGGAGTCGTACTGGCCGCTATCCTATATGGAATACTGACGTATGGTTCGGCAGGCATGAGCTTTGGAGCAGATGTTCCACCGGACCTGATCCGTATCGTAATCGGTTCAATTATATTCTTTATTGCGGCACAAGGAATTGTCCGCTGGGTGCTTAAACCGTTTTACTTCAAGCGCAAGAAAGAGAAGGTGTTATAGATGGATCTGCAGACGTTAGGACAACTGCTCAATACAACGCTTGTATTCTCCACAGCGCTCATTTTTGCCGCGCTGGGCGGCATCTTCTCTGAACGCTCCGGGGTAGTCAATATCGGTCTTGAAGGTTTGATGATGTTTGGTGCCTTTGCGGCAGCCGTGGGCGGATATTATGCCCAGGATGCCGGAATGGGGGCATGGGCTCCGTGGGTTGGGGTGATTTGCGCTATGGCTGTGGGTGTGATTGGCTCATTGATTCATGCGGTGGCCGCAATTACCTTTAAAGCCGATCAGACGATCAGCGGTACGGTAATTAACTTCCTTGCTGCCGGCAGTACGCTTTATATAGTTAAGCTGCTTTTTGACGGCGCTGGTGAAACACCGCTGCTGGATGGCTTCAAAAAAATACCGGTGCCAGGTCTTTCGAAGATTCCGGTTATTGGCGAAGGGATTTTTAATTCCTATCCGACAACCTATTTGGCGATTGTGCTGGTTATTGTCATTTACTTTGTGCTGTTTAAGACTCCGTTTGGCCTTCGCTTGCGCGCAGTTGGCGAACATCCGAGTGCTGCAGATACGCTGGGTGTCAATGTAAAGCGGATGAGATATATCGGAGTTATGCTGAGTGGCCTGCTGGCCGGTATCGGCGGAGCGACAATTACGCTGACGACTACAGGTACCTTTGGGCACAATACGATCTCCGGTCAAGGTTTTATCGCCATTGCAGCGATGATCTTCGGTAAATGGAATCCGCTTGGTGCATTTGGAGCCGCAGTATTCTTCGGATTCTCCCAGGCTATCCGCAACTACGTGCAGTTGTTTGAATGGTCCAATAGTATCCCTCAGGAATTTATCTTTATGATTCCTTATGTATTGACGATTATAGTACTGGTAAGTGCTGTCGGCCGCTCTTCGGCGCCAAAAGCGCTCGGTGAGCCATACGATCCTAGCAAACGTTAGCCCCGCAGTTGACTTGAATAGTAGTATTATTCAAAAACGCATTTCCGGCTGTTGCCGAAAATGCGTTTTTTTGTGCAAATATAAGAATTTATATGCTTCACGCTATAAATTATCCTTCTATTTCTCGCTGAAACGGATACCGTCCTTTTGAGGACGGCAAAGCCGTTTCCACTTGGCTTTGAGTCATATCTGCGGGGGGTGCAGTGTGGCTAAACCGCATGTTATTGCTACTCTTTCACAGGTCAGGGCATGTGTACAGGCGAATGGCAGACGCGCCGAATAAACTGTGTTGAAACTTATGCGAATGCATATGAGACAGGTGTGTAAGCAGATGCTTACAAAACTTTTAGGAGGGATATTATGGCACAGCCGGTTACAAAGAAACAGGTAATGAAGCTGGTGGGCAGAAATATTGTTGCAGTAAAAAAAGATGGTTCCAAAGTGACGGGCAAGCTGCTCCGCATTTCTGGAAACCGTCTGATCCTACAGCGTGTTAGCGGTAAGAAAGTACAAACCAAAGCATTGATTCCGCTGGTGCTGTTTGATTTGCTTGCCATAGGTACGGCTCCTTATGCCGGCGGATATGGCCCAGGTTATGGAGGCTCCCCGTATGGAGGCAATCCATATGGTGGATACGGTTATAACAAGTATGGAGGATATGCTCCTGGACCTTATGGCGGAGCTCCGGTACCTCCGATTGGCTTTTTCTAAGAAGTTTATAAGCAGCAGAGTTAATTGAACTGTTTCTCAAACTCATAACAGTAGTTTTGCGCCTGATAACGGGCTACTCTGTAGCCCATTTTTTGATAAAAGGAAATACCGGCAGTATTTCCAGTATCAACAGCAACCTTGGCCCGCTGACAACCGCGAGATAATGCAAATCGCTCTGCGCGGTCCATGAGCATATTCCCCCAATGTTTGCGCCTTGCTGCAGGGGCTACGGCCAGCATATCAATATACAGCAGATCACCGTGCAGCATAAAGTGGACAAACCCCAGCGGATCGCTCTCATAGTCTGGGCAGGCTACCAGTGTAACTCCTTGCCCCAAGCGGCGGGGCAGATCTTTTCTGACCTGATTAATTACGGTTTGGGGGAGATGGGATAAAGGGACGAGCTGCTTTTCAATCAGATCCAGAATGACGGTGTCGTCCTGCTTGGGTCTACGGTAACGAATCATAGAGCGCCTCCTTTCCACGCATTGTCGTACATCATATGCCCAGGGTGGTGTGGGCGTTACGGTAGAACAGAACAACAATTTGTGTCAGTTACGGAAATAAGGGTATTGACTTAACCGTGTGAGGAATCATATAATGTGTCTAAACATTTTATCGAACATACATGCATCGGCAATGATGAGGACGAAGTTTTAAGGGCTCTTTTGCTCAGAGAGTGAGAGGAATTGCTGCAACCTCCACCAGAATCCCTTATATACGAGCTCACCTCGGAGCTGTTTTCCTGAAAGGCCCATCGGCAACAGTGGTGGAATTATTAGGGGGAATCGTTTAGTCCGCGTTAGGGACTTCAGGTTACAAAGATTTGGGCCCTGCCTACATCGATGGATTTTTGTTACCTGATAAGGCGTTGCATCGCGAGATGTAATGCAAACATGGGTGGTACCACGGAAGATCAACCTTTCGTCCCTCACGCGCTTCTATTTTGCGCGTGGGTGGCGGAAGGTTTTTTTGTTGCCCATAAGATGATGGTTAGCTGCACTGGGTTGGTGAACACTAACTTTCAAGGAGTAAGCCAATTCTTACAGTTGATATAAAAGACGGTCTGTCATTTGCATAATGAATGTTAAATATCGAAGGGAGGAATACTGATGAGCGCGAATATACCGGAAGTGCGGTCTACAGAACAGTTACGTGAGAAATGGAAGAATCCCGAGGTGATTACGGGATCCGAAGTCCTGCTGCGCAGTCTAGTACTGGAGGGCGTTGATACTGTATTCGGATACCCGGGCGGGGCTGTGCTGTACATCTACGATGCGCTTCATGGCTTCGATGATTTCAAACATATTCTGACCCGGCATGAGCAAGGCGCCATTCACGCGGCTGACGGATATGCCAGAGCGAGCGGCAAAGCGGGAGTATGCATCGCTACCTCCGGACCCGGAGCTACCAACCTTGTAACCGGCATTGCCACCGCCTTTATGGATTCTGTTCCGCTGGTGGTCATCACCGGGAACGTCTTCTCCAGCCTGATTGGAACCGACGCATTCCAGGAAGCGGATATTACAGGCATCACAATGCCGATTACGAAGCATAGCTACCTGGTACGTGATGTTGAGGATCTGCCGCGAATCATTCATGAGGCGTTCCATATTGCCAATACAGGACGTAAAGGTCCGGTGCTGATTGATATTCCCAAAGATGTCTCGGCAGCCAAAATGTTATTCAATCCGGTGCAGCTGCAAGGTGTTAACCTTCGTGGTTATAATCCGCGGACCGTTCCGAACAAACTTCAACTCGATAAGCTGATCCGGGCCATTGATGCTGCAGAACGCCCGATTATTATTGCAGGCGGCGGTGTCATCTACTCCGGAGCGCATGAAGAGATGTATGAATTCGTAAAACGGACGGAAATTCCGATTACGACAACCCTGCTGGGACTGGGCTGTTTCCCGAGTGCGGATGAGCTATGGATGGGAATGCCGGGTATGCATGGCACATATACCGCCAACAATGCTATTCAACAGTGTGATCTGCTGATTAATATCGGTGCCCGGTTTGACGACCGTGTTACCGGCAAGCTGGACGGCTTCGCGCCAAAAGCCAAGATTGTTCATATTGATATCGATCCGGCAGAAATCGGCAAAAATGTATCGCCTGACATTCCGATCGTTGGCGACGTGAAGACAGTGCTGGAGATGCTGATTCCCGATGCACGCCGGGCAGCAGGTGCCGATGCCTGGAGAACACAAATTGCCCAGTGGAAGCTGGATCAGCCGCTTCGCTACAAGGATTCGGAGACTGAGCTTAAACCGCAATGGGTTATTGAAATGATAAACGACACCACCAAAGGTGAAGCTATCGTTACTACAGATGTAGGGCAGCACCAGATGTGGGCTGCACAATATTATAAATTTAATCATCCCCGCTCATGGATCACCTCCGGGGGACTTGGAACAATGGGCTTCGGATTTCCGTCAGCTATCGGAGCGCAAATGGCGCATCCGGACCGGCTGGTTGTCTCGATCAATGGGGACGGCGGCATGCAGATGTGTTCCCAGGAGCTTGCCATCTGTGCTATCAATAACATTCCGGTCAAGATTGTAGTTATTAACAATCAGGTGCTTGGTATGGTCCGGCAGTGGCAGAATCTGATCTATGAGAAGCGTTACAGCTATACCGACCTCGCCGGCAGCCCGGATTTCGTAAAGCTGGCTGAAGCCTATGGCGTTAAGGGACTGCGGGCCACGAACAAGGAAGAGGCTGGCGCAGCATGGAAGGAAGCTTTGGAAACGCCGGGACCTGTTCTGGTAGAATTCGTTGTTCCCAAAGACGAAAATGTCTACCCGATGGTAACTCAAGGGTCAACCATTGATCAAATGCTGATGGGGGATGAATGACAGTGATGAGACATACGATTGCTGTGCTTGTGAATGACCAACCAGGTGTGCTGCAGCGGGTTTCAGGGTTGTTCGGCCGCCGGGGGTTCAATATTGAGAGCATTACTGTGGGCCAATCCGAGGAGGTTGGATTATCCCGGATGGTTATTGTTACACTTGGTGACCAGCACACTCTGGAGCAGATTGAGAAGCAGCTCTACAAGCTAATTGATGTTATTAAGGTAGTGGATCTTGGCGCCAAACCGATGGTTGCCCGTGAATTGGCGCTGATTAAGGTCAAAGCTGACCCGGCCGAACGTCCAGAAATTATGGGCGTAGTCGAAACCTTCCGTGCCTCTGTAGTCGATATCGGTACAACAAGTGTGTTGGTACAGGTTGTGGGAGACACTCAGAAGATTGATGCAATGATTGAACTTCTCAAGCCATACGGCATCAAGGAGCTTTCCCGTACAGGAGTTACAGCGATGATTCGCGGCAATGCCTAATTGTCATAATTTACGGCTTTAACGGATTACTGCTGGTTTGCATTAATTTGATAAGATCATTTTGAATTTCCCCGCTAAAGAGCGGGGACTTGAGGAGCAGCCTGAATCCCAATCCGGATCATCACCGCGAGTTGGCGCTCTTGAAGTACCCGCTCTTTACGATGGGTCCCAAATTAAAGGAGGATATTGACAATGGCAGTGACAACGTACTATGAACAGGATGCAGAACTTAGTGTGTTAAAAGGGAAGACAATTGCAGTAATCGGGTACGGTAGCCAAGGGCATGCCCAGGCGCAAAACCTGCGCGACAGCGGGCTTCAGGTTGTCATCGGCCTGCGCGAAGGTAAATCCTTCGAAACCGCCAAAAATGACGGATTTGAAGTATTGCCGGTAGCTGAAGCAGTATCCCGTGCAGATGTAGTGCAAATTCTCATGCCGGACGAAACACAGGCATCCGTATATAAGAATGAAATTGAACCGAACCTCAAAAGCGGCGCAGCGTTGATGTTCTCCCACGGCTTCAATGTGCATTTCGGCCAAATCGTTGCTCCTAAGGATGCGGATGTGCTGCTGGTAGCACCGAAATCCCCGGGTCACATGGTTCGCCGTACTTATGTTGAAGGCTTCGGCGTTCCTGGCCTGATCGCCATCGAGCAGGATGCAACCGGCAACGCCAAAGCAATCGGCCTTGCTTATGCCAAAGGCATTGGCTGTACCCGCGCAGGGGTTATCGAAACCTCCTTCCGTGAAGAAACCGAAACCGATCTGTTTGGCGAGCAGGCTGTACTTTGCGGTGGTGTATCCGCTCTGATCAAAGCCGGCTTCGAAACTCTTACAGAAGCAGGATATGCTCCTGAAATGGCATACTTTGAATGTCTGCATGAACTTAAACTGATCGTTGACCTCGTGTATGAAGGCGGACTTGCCACTATGCGCGATTCCATCAGCAACACTGCTGAATACGGCGACTATGTAACTGGTCCACGTATTGTTACGGATGAAACCAAAAAAGCAATGAAGGCTGTGCTTACCGATATTCAACAAGGTAAATTTGCCCGTGACTTTATCCTTGAGAACCAGTCCGGCCGTGCTTTCCTTACAGCTACCCGCCGCAACGAAGCTGCTCATCCGGTAGAAGTAGTAGGCAGCCAGCTGCGTGAAATGATGCACTGGATTAAGAAATAGGCTCATATACTTAAGATTATTGAAACTATAGTGCAATCCTCAGATGCGGCCGTAACTTTTGCGGGCCGCATTTGAGGGTTTAAGCACAATTTTCAGGAGGTGCTCAGCATGCGGAAAATTTATGTGTTCGACACGACGCTGCGTGACGGAGAGCAGTCGCCGGGTGTGAACCTCAACACACGAGAGAAAGTCGAAATCGCTTACCAGCTGGAAAAGCTGGGCATTGACCGGATGGAGGCGGGATTCCCTGCGGCTTCGCCGGGTGATCTGGCAGCGGTAAACGCAGTGGCAAAAGCCGTGAAGAATGTTACGCTGATCGGTCTTTCCCGCTCCAGAGAGAGTGACATTGATGCGGTGAAAGAAGCACTGAAGGGAGCGCAGGACCCCTGCATTCATATTTTTCTTGCCACGTCACCCATCCACCGCCAGCATAAGTTGCGCATGGATAAAGCACAGGTGCTGGAGACTGCGCAGTCCGCTATCCGCTATGCCAAGAAATATTTCTCCAAGCTGGAGTTTTCACTGGAAGATGCGGGGCGTACAGAGCGTGACTTCATGGCCGAGATGGTAGCTATGGCCATCCGTGAGGGTGCAAATGTAGTGAATATTCCCGATACGGTTGGTTATTTGAATCCTTCGGAATACGGGGCTATTTTCAAATTCCTGAAGGACAATGTACCGGACATCGAGCGGGTTCAGCTTAGCGCCCACTGTCATAATGACCTGGGTATGGCTACTGCCAATACGCTTGCTGCGATCCAGAATGGTGCGGATCAAATCGAAGGCACAATCAACGGTATTGGTGAGCGTGCCGGAAATACGGCGATTGAAGAGGTCGCGCTGGCGCTGGAGACGCGCAGTGAGTTTTTTGATGCAAAAACTTCGCTGGTGCTGTCGGAGATTTCACGCACAAGCCGTCTGGTCAGCAAGCTGACCGGGATGGTGGTACCAGGTAACAAGGCGATTGTTGGTGCCAACGCCTTTGCCCATGAATCGGGTATTCATCAGGATGGCATGCTGAAGGAGAAAACTACCTACGAAATCATGACACCTGAGACCATCGGCCTCAAAGAGAGCAAGCTAGTGCTTGGCAAACACTCTGGACGTCATGCCTTCCGCGATAAGCTTAGCGATCTGGGATACGATGTTTCTGAAGAAGAGTTGAACGTTGCTTTCGCAAGGTTCAAGGATCTTGCGGATAAGAAGAAGGAAGTGTCCGATGAGGACATTATGGCGCTGCTGGAAGAGAGGCTGATTGATACGCCGGAAATTTTCAGCCTGCAGACGATTTACGTTACCTATGGCAATGAAGCTACGCCAACCGCCAAGGTGGTTATTAAAAGCCAGGAGGCGCAGCCGATTGTGGCGGTGGCCGAAGGCAACGGCTCGGTGGATGCGATTTATAATGCCATTGATCAGGCTACGGGTGAGGAAGTGACACTCGGAGATTATTCGATTAAAGCGGTTAGCCGGGGAAAAGACGCGCAGGGCGAGGTGCATGTCGTACTGTCGCAGGGTGAAGTGGCCGCACAGGGCCGCGGACTGAGCACGGATATTCTGGAAGCCAGTGCCAGAGCCTATTTGGATGCGCTCAACAAGCTGCTGGAGAAACGAAAAACCTACACGCAGCGTGATCACGCCCAGCTGTAAAGAAGTTCAGTGTCTCTAAACAAGTTCTTATCGAGCTGTCAGTACAGTGGAATAATGTCTGCTGTACCGGCAGCTTTTTTGATTGCAAAAAAGGAGGGGTACATTCTAGAGGATTCAGTGAATGTGCTGCTTCCAATTATGATACCAGCGCTCAATATTGACGGGCAGCTCAATGCTGAGCTCCCTGTTCAGCAAATCCGTGAGGATGTTGTATTGCTCCTCTACCGCCGAACGTTCTCCTATGCGTTCATAGACCTTCATGAGGCCTAAATGGCCTTGCTCAAAATAAGGCTGCAGCTGTACAATCCGCTGATACACGGTCACCGCCTCCGGGATTTTTCCGCAGCCGATATAGAACTCGGCCATCTCCATCGCATGATGCAGCCAAATGCTTCGCAGGCGCTGGCGTTCACTTTCTGCCCACAAATAATCATAGTCGGCCAAATAATCGCCCGAGTAAAAGCCAAACCAATACTGGTACTGCCCATAGTTGCCAGCATTTATCGGATCAAGGGAGAGGATTCCTTTTTCCCATTCTGCACTGTCTACCAGCTTGCTTCCTGTTTCCAGCTTATAACCTTCCCCGCCGCTTAGATTGCTGATCCGCAGATCTGTTTTCCCTTGCTTTAGGCATTGACGCACCTGATAAATAGTTGTATACAGATGGTTGGAAGCCTTCTTTAAATTGAAATCAGGCCACAGCAGATCAATCAGCGTGTCTTTACTGATGAAGCGGTTTCGGTGATGAAATAAATAGGCGAATAATTCCTGCCCCTTTGCGGTACGCCAGCGGATGTCGTGCAGCTGCAGTCCGTTCCGTTCGAACCGGAGACATTGAAAACAACGGATCATTATTTCACTCCCGTTGTTTTCTTGCGGCTCCTGGTGCATTTTTTCCTCCACGCGCGAGAGGGTCTTTATCAGCCGTTCCCTTCGCACAGGCTTCAGAACATAGTCAAGGGCATGAAGCTCGAAGGCATCCACTGCATAGCTGTTATAAGCAGTCACAAAGACAATGCTCGTCCGGGGGCAGTGAATTTGAATGATTTCTGCTGCCTGCAGTCCGTTTAATTCGGGCATATCGATGTCGAGAAAGATAACGTCAGGGTTCAGGTAAGCAGCTTCGCTGACGGCTTTCCTTGAATCTGTGAAGGTAGCTACAATCGCAACAGTCTCCAGCTCCTCCAGCATCATCTTCAAGTTCATGAGAGCAAGCCGCTCATCATCCACAAGCACTGCGCGAATCATTGAATCACCGCCAATTTACTATGAGTTTTTAGTTCGGGTTGTTAAGGCAATCACTACAATAAGTTTGCTTTTGCCATAATAATGAGGTGATTTCGACAAGAAAAGGCATTAATCCTTCAAAAAGGAATTTATCCTGTTGTAAGATATACATAATGAGCTTGAAAGTCCACGACAAAAAAATATTTAAAAACGTTGCAGGGAACTCCGGTTGCCCGGCGTCTAACTTTATGAAGCTGAAGGAGGGGAGAATACTGGAAGAGACGGAGTGGATTTCTGCTGTGCTAAGCGGCGAGCACCAAGCCTTTGGGCATCTGGTCAATCGTTATCAAGGCATGGTGTACAGAGTATGCATCAAAATTACGGGAGAAGCCGAGTCGGCCAAGGATATGGCCCAGGAAGTCTTCATAAAAGCCTACAAGGCACTTCCCTCCTTCAGGGGGCAGTCTTCATTCTCCACCTGGCTGTACCGGATTGCTTACCGGACCTGTCTCGACTGGAAACGGGCGAATGACAGGGAGTGGCGGCACCGCAGTATGGCAGATTACACGGAGAATGACTGGGTAACGACGCAAACACCTGAGTCTGCGGTGCTGCGCAAGGAAGCCTCGCAGGAGCTTGACGAGAATTTGAACAACCTCACGGAACCGTACCGGTCGGTCGTGCAGTTGTATTATTTTCAGCGTCACTCCTATCAGGAAATTGCTGATCAAAAAGGGATTTCAGTTAAAACAGTGGAATCGCAGCTCTACAGGGCCAGACAGATGATGCGTAAAAGCGGGGAGGAATGGCGATGAATTGTGCAACAGTAAAAGAATGGATGCCACATTATATCGAAGGCTTGCTGTCTCCAGAAGTGGAGCTGAATGTTCGTCTGCACATTGAATCTTGTCCCGAATGCGCGCAATGGCTGGAAGAAGCCAGAGGGCTGGCGGCACTGTGGAGTGAGATTGAGGCGGGCGGTGAGCCGGTGGATCTTCCGGAGTATCCCGATTTTACCGCTGATGTGATGTCACGTATTGAACAGCTTGAAACCGGGCGCAGAGAGCGTACCGTTAAATCGACTATGTCCAGACGCCGGACTGCACCGGGAACCTCATGGATGCATTACGGACTTGCTGCTTGCTTAACCTTCCTGCTGCTGCAACTTGGGGTATTTGAGAATCTGGCTTATGGCATCAATGAAATTAACGGGCATATGTCAACTTCAGTCACTTCCTGGTTTAATGCTCAGGGAAGCGCAAAATAGAAAAATTAACACTAAAGGAGCATATTAGATGATTAAAAAAAGACGCTGGCTGACGTTTCTGCTCGCGATGGTTCCAGGGATTGGCCACTTATATCTGGGATTCAAAAAGTTGGGCCTTCAGTATATGATTGGAGCATCGCTCTGCATCATACTTATTCCTTCCATGCCGACGGTATTTCCATTCGCCCTCGCGGCCTTATGGTTCTACCAGCTGTTTGATGCGCTGCAGAAAGCGGCCTGGATGAAAGTATCCGCCGCTGAGCATGAGCGGATGATGTTTCATCCAGACAGTTTCGGAGCGCCGTGGACGATGGGGATGCCTGCGGCTCCAGATTATCCGCATGATGATCTGAATCCGGTCTGGGTGGGGATCGGCTGTGTAGTAGTGGGTTTCTTGCTGCTGTTGATTACTGCTTTCCCATGGCTCTGGCACATTCTCACAGATATGAACATCGGGGCAATTCTGCTGTCGCTTGGCTTAATCGGGTACGGGCTTAGTATGCTTAGAAAAAATCCTAAAGTATAGAGAAATGGGGAAATGAACCATGGGGAGATGGAAAATCGGCAGTTTTACGGCCGCAATTGGCTGCATCGTGCTGGGTGTCATTATTGTACTTGCCCAATTTGATGTGGTAACGTATGACGCACTGGGTTTTATCTGGCCTGCGTTGCTCATTCTGTTCGGCCTGGAAATGCTGCTCAGGCTTTTCATCAGATCAGAGGTTAAGAGCCGTGTCAGCGGTTGGGCAGTTGTCCTGATCATTGTGCTGGTCGCAGCTAGTGGAGCACAGACTGTGCTGACCGGCGGCTCAATAAGCCGCATTCTCGGCAAGACACAGCTGGCTCCGCTCAGCGGAACCGTGGAGGTAAAGCCGGAAATCAAGAAAATTAAGATTGAATTGCCGAACGGGAAGGTTAAGGTTCAAGGTGTGGAAGGCAGCACGCTTGATTATGAAGGCAGCCTCGAGCTTCCTGGTAAATCTGCAAGTGAAGCAGCAAGTGCGCTGGAAAAGAAGTGGAAGGTGACGACGGAAGGAGACACCCTAACTCTGGAGCTGGACGAAGAAACGACTTGGCTCGATATTCAAATCGGATTTAATTTCAAGGATCCGTACCTGAACGTCAATCTTCCTATGAATCTGGCTGTGGAGGTTGACACTGGCGATGGTTCAGTTGAGGCTTCAGACCTGAAGGCTGGCATTGAAATCGATACCAGCAACGGCACCCTGGATATTCATGATGTTGCCGGAGGTGTAGATGCCCACACGAGTAACGGCACGATGGTGGTGAAGGAGGTCCAGGGGGAAGTGAAGCTTGTCAGTTCCAACGGAGCGATCACCCTGGGGAATATAGACGGCTCCTTAACGGCCAAGAGCAGCAACGGCAGGATTACCATTGACTCGGCGGCTACAGGCGACTGGGATCTCAAATCCAGCAACGGCAAAATTACCGCCAGCCTGCCGGCAGCAAGCGATGCAAAGATTACTGCCGACACCAGCAACGGTGCGCTGAAGGGGAATATCAATTGGCAGCGCGACGGCGATAACCATGGAACCGCCGTACTTGGCAACGGAACTCATAAGGTATCTTTATCAACCAGCAACGGTGCAGTGACCGTGGATACGACTGAATAATAAAAATAAGGAGCTGTTCCCCCGTAAGGGGGCAGCTCCTTATTGCTTTATAAGATCAATAGAAGGACAGGGTTCTGCCGTTAACTTCTGCCGATTGGCTGAAGTTAACGGCCCGTGGCGTTCTACCAGGCGTAGGCTTTCGGGGCTTCCCCACCGGGTCCCGGGAAGATTTCATCCAGACGCTTCAGCACGGATTCCTCCAGCACAATCTCCAGGCAGCGCAGGGCGCTTTCGAATTGCTCAAGCGTCCGCGGCCCGATAATCGGTGCCGTTACGGCAGGGTTGGCCAACAGCCAGGCCAGAGCGATATTATCCTGTGGCTCCCCGAGCTCGCGGCTTAAATCGGCAAAAGCCGTAAGCTGGCTCTTGTATTGCTCTACACGTTCAGAGTTGCCGCTGCTGCGGCTGCCCTCAATCTTCTTGAGCGCATTGCGGCCAAGAAGTCCGCCGTCGAGCGGGCTCCACGGAATAATGCCGAGGCCGAGATTCTTCGAGGCAGGCAGCACCTCAAGCTCAGGGAGACGGCAGGTCAGGCTGTATTTATGCTGCTCTGATACGAGACCTAGGAAACCGCGGGCTTTCGCTTCCATCTGCGCCACGGCAATATCCCAACCGGCAAAGTTACTGGAGCCGACATAGCCGATTTTGCCTTGGCTTACAGCGAGCTCAAATGCACCCCACAGCTCGCTCCAGGAAACCTTACGGTCGATATGGTGCATCTGGTACAACTCGATGTGATCGGTCTGCAGGCGCTGTAGTGAGCCTTCCAGATGGCGGCGGATAATATAGGAGGACAGGCCGGCTTCATCGTTGGGTCCGTCCAGTTTGTCGCTCATTGCTCCGTAGACCTTGGTGGCCAGTACGACCTTTTCACGCCGGCCGCCGCCCTGCTTGAACCAGCGGCCGATGATCGTCTCCGTCAGTCCGGAGTTTTCACCCCATCCATAAATGTTAGCGGTATCAAAAAAGTTGACCCCGGCATCCAGCGCAGCATCCATAATGCGGAAGGCTTCCTTCTCATCCGTAATCGGACCAAAGTTCATCGTTCCCAGACATAGGCGGCTGACCTTCAGACCGGACTTGCCAAGCTTCGTGTATTGCACTCCGCAATCACTCCCTCAATCCATTTTGATGAACAACTGCATACTAATTGTAAACAACTTAAGAAACAAGAGCAAACACAGCAGCACTTGCAGAAATCAGCAATAAATATATATACAAATTTAACCATAATGGTAGAATGGAGACAAGCGTATAAATGCGCTTACATTTTCTAAAGGAGGAAGATTATGAGAAGAAAAGGTGTCTTATCTGCTGTAGTCGCATTAGTAATGATGTTCAGTATGGTGTCTTCCGTTTTCGCTGTCTCTTCCACCGTTCTTATTCCCAACCTGGATTATTTTGTCCAGCATAGCCTGAAAAATGATGATACAGTCACCTTCAAGTACAAAAATACTTCGAGTACAACGCAAACCGCAATTTTCAGAATTACCAACGTAGGTCCTCTGGATACGGGAACTGACCAGGTAACGGGTAAATTTCAAGGCAGCTATTCTCTTGTTTATGCCAACGGACAAACAATAAACCTTGGAACGATTGGGGGTTCCAGCCTTTCCGGAGGACTCAACAATTATCTGGCTCCGAATGCCTCTCTGGTAGTCACCGTAAAGAACGCCAATGTCAATTCGCAGAATGCTTTTAAGATCAGATTCGATAATCATTAATCTATCAATGACAAGCTTGTGGTAAAAGGGCTCTCCAGTCAGACTGCAAGAAGATGACCGGGGAGCCTTTTGTGCGAACTTGTGAATACAGCACTAACTTCAAGTCTGGTTGACTTATAGGAGATACCTATCACTTCCATAGAATCTATATCTTTGTCCTTTTCCCGGCGGTATGATACAACAATATAAAGAAGAACTATGTCTGCGTGCAGCAGGCAATCTAAGGAGTGACTGGAATGAGCGAGGTTAAAAAAATTGCCGTAATTGCCGGGGACGGTATCGGACCTGAAGTTGTAGCTGAAGCTGAAAAAGTACTCAAGAAAGCGGAAGAGGTATTCGGGTACACCTTTGAAACTGAGCATGCGCTGTTCGGCGGCATTGCGATTGATGAACGGGGAACCCCGCTGCCGGAAGATACACTGGAAATTTGCCGCAGTGCAGATGCAGTGCTGCTCGGAGCCGTCGGCGGACCGAAATGGGACAACAATCCGAAGGAGCTGCGTCCGGAAACAGGATTGCTCGGTATCCGCAAAGCACTGGGGCTGTTCTCCAACCTGCGTCCGGCTGTTGTATTCGATTGCCTGAAGGATGCGTCAACGCTGAAACCGGAAGTGCTGGAAGGCACTGACCTCATGGTTGTGCGGGAACTGACAGGCGGCATCTATTTCGGAGAGAAGCTGCGCCGCCAAGGTGAGCATGGGGAAGAAGCTGTTGATACCTGCGTATATAACGTAACGGAAGTAGAACGTATTGTCCGCCAGGCCTTTGAAATTGCCGGTAAACGCCGAAATAAGCTGGCGAGTGTCGATAAAGCGAATGTTCTGGAAACATCCCGCTTATGGCGTGAGGTTGTGAACAGAATTGCTCCGGAATATCCGCAGGTGGAATTGGAGCATGTGCTCGTGGACAACTGTGCAATGCAGCTGTTGCGCCGTCCTTCCAGCTTCGATGTGATTGTTACCGAGAACATGTTCGGAGATATCCTGAGTGATGAAGCGGCAATGCTGACCGGTTCCATCGGTATGCTGGCTTCAGCTTCACTGGGTGAGGGCAGCTACGGCCTGTATGAGCCGGTCCACGGCTCCGCGCCTGACATTGCCGGTCAAGGTCTGGCCAATCCTATCGCGACCATCCTGTCGCTTGCGCTGATGTTCCGTATGACCTTTGGCTACGAGGAGGCAGCAGCTGCAATTGAGACCGCTGTGGCTGAAGTGCTGGATGCAGGACACCGTACGAGCGATATTGCAGTAGACAAGAGCAAAGCGATCAGCACAACCGAAATGGGCGATCTGATTGTTGCGGCGATCCGCAAAGCGTAAGGTACCACAGCTTACCTCCTTTGACTCAGAAAAACAAAAAACTTCACAGAAAGTTGCTTATTTATAATAATTATAAAAAAGTAATGAATGTAATATTGACTTTGATTTTGTACGATGATACCATTTGGTCTATAGCAATAAGAAATTGACCAACCATCATAATTCAAGAAAAGCATATTGCGCCGGTTTCCTCGCGGAGCTGTCGCAAGTGGTTGTTTTTCTTACATAATCAAAGGAGGATTTAAGCAATGGCAGAACGTTTGGTAGGTAAACCAGCCCCTGATTTCACTATGGAAACAGTAACGGGCGACGGTAAAGATTTTGGTAAGGTAAGCTTGTCCGACTATCGCGGCAAATGGCTTGTATTCTTCTTTTATCCGCTTGACTTCACTTTTGTGTGCCCGACGGAAATTACAGCATTGAGCGATGCTGCTGCTGATTTTGCAGCACTCGATACAGAAATTCTGGGTGTGAGCATCGACTCGATCCACAGCCACAAAGCATGGCTTACTACACCAAAAGATATGAATGGTCTTGGACAAGTCAACTTCCCGCTTGCTTCTGATATCACGAAGAAAGTTGCCAGTGACTACGGCGTCCTGATCGAAGAAGAAGGCGTGGCGCTTCGTGGACTGTTCATCATCGATCCTGAAGGCGAATTGAAATATCAAGTGGTTAACCACAATGATGTAGGCCGCAGCGTGGAAGAAACACTACGTGTTCTGCAAGCCTTGCAATCCGGCGGACTGTGCGCTATGAACTGGAAACCGGGCGACAAGAACCTGTAAGCCTATGTCTTTAAGCGTTCTTTGATATACTAATGAGAACCTCCTTGCGGGAGCAATTCCCGGAAAGGGGGTTTTTTGCAACAAAGAGCCCTTATTTAACGGTATTTCGTTTTAAAACGGGCGCAGAGGTTAATATATAGCCTGTAGGAGAGGAATCTCTCCCCGCATCTTGTAATACAATAATACCAAATCAATGGAACTTACCAAGGAGGGTGAACAAGTATGAGCTTTTGCTGTGGAGCGAGTATGGTTGGAACTAAGGGAACCCTAAAACATTATCGCACGCAAGTCCATAATGTTCCCCTGCTTTTTTGTCCGGTATGCCACCGGGTAGAGGTACATTACAAAGTCGAAAATGAGTATGAGATTCTGGCAGGGTATGCTCATGGCGACGGGGTAACCGATGTTGATTTTCAAGACTATGTGATGGAAGACGAGGAAGCGATCTTCGAAAACGTCATTAATGTGGAGAGTGAAGATCCTCTTGCCATTGTGCGGAATCAGATCGATATGGCGCTTGACCTGCTGGCTGTTGCCAAGCAGATCGAAGATACCAAATGGGAACGTGAGCTTAAGAAGCGCCTGGCCGTAATGAGCCAGCGGCGCCATCGCTTGCAGCAGAAAGCTTAAGGTCATCAAGAATACGATGGGATAGCCCTGGAATATTTCATTATGGAAGCCTTCGCGGCAGCGAAGGCTTTTTTTTGTAGTATTCCTTAATAATGGACAACCATTGGTACGGAAAAAGAGCGGAATTTTGTTTTGGATCGATATTTAATGTGTCTTAAGAATCATTTTAGAAATATTTTTAGGATTCGACAGTTTCTCCGATTGCGTTGTCTTCTTCTCTTGGATATGATTGGAATATAGTTGAAACGGTTGGATAATATAATACGATTTCCGAATGTTCTGGCGGCTTCGTCATATACTCAAATACATAGTAATTTGATGTCGCTTAAGCGTCTTCGTCAAATGCAGTAAAAGGGGGAACTTCGTATCGTGATAAGCCAATATCAAGAAAGCTTGCTTTTACCGGCAAGAACGTTTCAATCCGGATCAATGGACACTACATATGAGGATGTTCTGGAGCACATTGACAGTGGGATATTACTTTTTGATGAAGAGGGAGTTCTAACTTTTGTTAATAAACAAATGTATGGCATGCTTGAACTGAACCGCCATTCTCTATTGGGCTGCACGATGGCCCATCTGTTATCCCATATCCAGCTCAGCCGCTTTAAGAAGAAGCAGGTACTGCGGAGTTATCGGGAGATGGTGCAAAAGGGGAAGCAGAGCTATGAATTCGTAGATGAATACGGCCGTTACTGGCGGGTTTCATTATGCTGCGGAGAGCAAATGAAGGGCAGTTATTTGTTTACGGTCAAAGAAATCTCCGATTACAAGCTGATTGAGCAAACTGCTTACCAGAATGACAGCCTGGCTATGCTGGGCAAGCTGTCCGCTTCCATCGCCCATGAGATTCGTAATCCGCTCACTGCGATCCGGGGATTTATTCAATTGCTGCATCCTCATCTGCATCAACTGGGCAAAGAAGAATACGGCAGAATTATACTGGCTGAGATTGACCGCGCCAATGACATTATTCATGAATTCCTGACTTCTTCCAAGCCTTCAGTACCGCAGGTCAGCATGATTCCTGTATCGGCATTGCTTAAAGAGGTTGTCCTGCTTACAGAGAGCGAAGCCTTGATGAAAGGCTGCCAGATTAATCTCCACCCACCACATGGCGATATGATCATCTCCGGGGATGCCAAGCAAATGAAGCAAGTGGTGCTGAATATGATTAAAAATGCAATGGAAGCGATTACAGAGCGAGATGATGACCAAATTGGAAAGATTGAGGTAGGGGCACGCCGGGAAGGGGCGGAGGTCCGTATCTTTATTTCCGACAATGGCAAAGGGATGGATATCTTAACACTGGACAGGTTGTTCAACCCTTTCTTTACGACGAAGGAAAACGGGACGGGGCTTGGGCTGTCCGTAAGTGACAGGATCATCAAGAATCATGGCGGCTGCATCTCTGTAAGCAGCAGAGTCAACGAAGGCACCCGGTTTGTCATTTCTTTGCCGCTTATTCAGTAAAAGGGGGTTCTGGGCGGATTTTTGGACAATACTGAGTTATACTTAATAAGCGAAAGAGGCTGATTCCTGCATTGCACAGCTTAGTGCAGGAATCAGCCTTATCTGCGTTATTAGCCGGATTATTTAAATGGAAGAGAGATTGGAGGGGTTCTATTGAATATTGAATGGAGCTGCGGCGGTTCAATAGCGGCCATAAAGGGCGATGTTCTTTGCTATATAGTCTCACAAACTGAAATTGAGGCGGGCAGTCTTGCAACAGAGTGGAAGGAGCGAATGGATCCGCTGGTCAAAGCCGGGCTTTTTACGGGCAAGCAGAATCAGACCTATACACTGCCTGCAGGGGAGGGATTTGAAATTCCTGTCATTCTGCTGGCGGGGAGCGGCAGCGGAGATTTGGATGCAGAGGAGATCAGGGTGCTGGCAGCACAAGTGGCCAGGGCTGCATTACGGCTGAAGGCGGCGACACTCGTGATCCATTTACCTGCCGGTTTAAAAGTGAAAGTGACGGAAATGACTGCGCAGGCGCTTACAGAGGGCTTTGTACTGGGGGCGTACCGACGCAAACATTATAAGCAGGAGCAGCCTCCGGTTGCCGGATTGACCTCCATTACATTCCATAGTGAGCTGAAGGTGGAAGAAGCTGAGGGGAATAGCTGGAGTCAGGGGATCGAGCGGGGGCTGGCCTTTGGCGAAGCAACGAATTTGGCCCGGGACCTAACCAACCTGCCCGGCAATCAGCTGACGCCGTCTGCGCTTGCGGCCGCGGCGATTGATGTGGCTGAACGTTATGGATTTCCCGCTGAAGTGCTGGATGAACGGGAGATTGAACAGAAGGGCATGGGAGGCTTACTTGCTGTCGGCAAAGGCAGCATTCATCCGCCGCGGATGATCGTCATTCGTTATCAGGGAACAAACGAGTGGAAGGACGTCGTGGGAATTGTCGGCAAGGGCATCACTTTCGATACCGGAGGCATCTCACTGAAGAGAGCACCAGGCATGGAAGAGATGATCAGCGATATGGGCGGTGCGGCAGCCGTGCTTGGGGTCACAGAGGCGCTGGGCAGATTGCGCCCGAAGATCAATGCCGTAATAGTGATTCCTTCTGCCGAAAATATGCCTTCAGCCAGTGCTTTTAAGCCAGGTGATGTTGTGACCTCTCTCAGTGGAAGAACCATTGAAGTGCTAAATACCGATGCCGAAGGCCGGATAGTACTGGGAGATGGACTCACCTATGCCCGGGAGTGGGGAGCGGAACGGTTCATAGACGTAGCTACCCTCACAGGGGCTGTGCTGTCCATACTGGGGGATGTTGCCACAGGAGCCGTTACCAATGACCAGACCTTTATGCAGGAGCTCCTGGAGGCTTCCAGGTTGTCCGGGGAGAAGATATGGCAGCTGCCGGTGTATCCCGAGTTCCGTGAGATGCTGAAAAGTGAGGTCGCGGATGTCCGCAATGCTGCCGGGAGATTCGGGGGGGCTACAACAGCCGGATTATTTATCGGCGAGTTCGCTGGAGGCCTGCCCTGGATTCACTTGGACATTGCCGGAACGGCATTTCTCTCCAGGGAGCGGGGGGTTAATCCCAAAGGTGCCACGGGTGTAATGGTCCGGACGTTGCTGGAATATCTGCTGGGAATAAGTCAGCAGCCCCATTCATAGAGGATGATCTCATCAAACAAAAGCCGTAAAGCTCCATCATCCGGAGCTTTACGGCTTTTCCAATGCTGATCATTCATCCGGCAGAGCGGCCTATACGGTTCCGCTGGATTTTTTGGCTTTTACTTGGGAAGTAAAGGACTGTATGCCGTTCATGATCTTGTCGCGGGTATCTTTATTTTTCAGTAAATAGGCTGCTCCCAATGCTACCGTGGTAAATAACGTTTTTTTGGTGTTCATGGTTATTCCTCCTTGGGTATTGGTCTTCGTTGCAGTTGCTTATAAGAAACATACCCGTATGGAGGGGAATTCAAACCCGTTTATTTCTTCCTGTCCGTCCGTGCTTACGGTTAAAGCTTGTTATTGGCTGCTCCTCCACCACAGGAGAACGGAGAGTCCAGGGATGCCGCCGAGCAGGTTTTTCCCTTGTCACAGCCAGCACAAGCACCCTGTTTGCCCTTTTGAACATGCCGGTAAATCATCCAGCCGGAGTAACCAAACACAGCCGCTATAATTAAAATATTTATTATCATTGCCAAGCCCCGCTTTCATTAAGAAATCTGTTTGTTGCAGATTCTACGACCATCCCAATAAACGTCCACCCTGGAAAATAACCAGAGATACGATATATGCCAGTACGAGGGAGTAGCCCATGGAGAAGAAGGTCCACTTCCAGGACGCCGTTTCCTTCTTAATAACCCCTACAGTAGCCAGACAAGGAATATACAACAGGATAAAGGCCATGAAGCTGATTGAGCTTAGCGGAGTAAAGACTTGGGAAATTTGTCCTTCCAGTCCAGCAGCATCCGGAGCATGATAAATGATGTTCATGGTTGATACTACAACCTCTTTGGCCAGGAATCCGGGTACAAGTGTTGAGCCTGCCTGCCAGGTCCCAAAGCCAAGCGGGGATAGCAGTGGTGCAATCATTCCCCCGAATTTTGCCAGGAAACTATGATCCATTTCAACGTTGAATCCGCCGGGACCTGCGTAAGACATCAGCCAGATAATTACCGAGCCGGCTAGGATAATGGTTCCCGCCTTGCGCAGAAAGCCCTTGCCCTTCTCCCAGGTACTGCGGCCAAGCGCTTTGAGCTGCGGCATCCGGTAAGGAGGAAGTTCGATAATAAAGATGGACGATTCATTCTTAAACAGATGTTTGGAGAACAGCTTACATAGGATTAGGGCAAACACGACACCCATGACATACATTGCCAGTACGGCAGTGGCCTGCTGGGCCGGAAAGAAAACCGCTGCAAACAGCAGGTATACCGGCAGTCTTGCTGAGCAGGACATGAGCGGCATCAGCAGTGTGGTCAGCATGCGGTCTTTGGGCTGTTCAATACTGCGCGCAGCCATAATGGCCGGCACATTGCAGCCGAAGCCGATAATGAACGGGATGAAGGCTTTGCCGTTAAGACCCATCCGTTCCATCGTGCTGTCCATCAACAGGCAGACACGCGCCATGTAACCGGAGTCCTCGAGGAAGGAGATCATCAGGAACAGGATGAAGATCTGTGGAACGAAAACGACTACACCACCAACACCACCGATAATACCGTCTACAATAAGCGCATGCGTGAAGCCGGAAGCTCCAATGGTTTGAAGCAGGGAAGTTGCGCCTTCACTGAT
This sequence comes from Paenibacillus sp. IHBB 3054, assembly GCF_051594305.1. Classification (NCBI taxonomy): domain Bacteria; kingdom Bacillati; phylum Bacillota; class Bacilli; order Caryophanales; family Paenibacillaceae; genus Paenibacillus; species Paenibacillus sp. IHBB 3054. Next base: position 83,358 of record NZ_JBOFBG010000012.1, read on the forward strand.
CGGACCGGATATCCATCCGTCTACAATATCCGATAAAGGTCCGCCTACCCAGTCAAAGGTTGTTTTGAACATCGCGTACATAAAGGCGATAAACAGAGGCAATCCCAAGAAACGGTGTGTCAAAATGGAGTCGAGTCTTTCCGTCAGATTATGCGGTTTCTGTGCTGTTGTATCCATCGCCGCCAGACATACGGCACGAATATAATCCATACGGATTGAACGAATCCATTGCGGAAGGGTCAACGCCAGCTTCTTGTTCTGTAGTTCGCTTTGACAGTTGTCGCAAATCATCAACAGGCGGTCCGTATTTACACGTTTCTTGAGCAGTTCAAGGACGACAGGATTTTGTTCCATCAGCTGGAGCGCGACCCAGCGGCGGTTTGGTAAGCCCGGGGTATGCTGTAATTCCTGCTCAATCGAAGAAATGGCCGCTTCAGCCAATTCACCATAATCAAGTATGAAGTTGACCGGGGGGATTGTCGTTCTTTTCTCCAGAACGCTGAGCACTTGTCCGCTTCCTTTGCCGGTTCTGGCGATCAGGGGCAGCACGGTAATGCCGAGACGCTCTTGCAATATTTCATGATCTACAACAATGCCCCGTGCTTTGGCAACGTCGATCATATTCAGACCAAGCACGGTAGGTTTGCCGTATTCCAGCAATTGCAAGGTAAGCAGCAGGTTCCGTTCCAGCTGGGAGGCATCCACAATATTGATCAGGGCCTCCGGCGATTCATCGATCAGGTATTGGGCAGCTACACCCTCATCCCGGGAGAGCGGATGAAGCGAATAGATCCCGGGCAAGTCGATCAGCTTTCCTGCACCGTTTTTCAGGCTGCCGACTTTTTTCTCCACGGTTACACCGGCCCAGTTCCCTACATATTCATAGGAAGAAGTAAGAGTATTGAAAAGTGAGGTTTTCCCTGTATTGGGATTACCCAAAAGTGCTATTGAACTCATGATACATTCACCTCAATGCGGGAGGCTTCCTTCCGCCGAATGGCAAACAGCTGGCCGTTGCACTCCAGTGTAACAGGCCCCCAGAAAGGTCCTTTTCCCTTTAGCCGGATATTAACGCCTTCGGACACCCCTAGATCAGCCAGACGGCGCCGTAATATGGGGTTCATTCCTTCTATTTTATGGATGGAGCCTGTAGAGCCCGGTTGTAAGCGCAGTAAGGAGCAGGATGTAGAAGCCATTTTCTATCCCTCCGAGAGAGACTGATAATCAATCTCATTCATTTTCTTGTACTGTAGCATTTCGTATAGAGATTTACTGTGATTTATGTCATTGTTACGTTGCTGTGAAAAAGGATATGAAAGAAACCTGGAATTTTCTTTACAACTTCTTCTTCACTAAAGTATGATTGTACGATAATGATTGCATAGTAAGTCTATGCTGGCGGAAATAATGAAGGATATGTGGAAGGGAGAACAAATAGTGAAGAGTAATCAGAGTAAAATTGTAGATTGCACCATTCGTGACGGAGGACTGGTGAACAACTGGGATTTTAGTGTTGAATTTGTGCAGAATCTGTACGCCGGATTGAACGAGGCCGGTGTTGAGTATATGGAAATCGGATATAAAAATTCGCCCAAGCTGCTTAAAGGAGCAGAGGGTGCAGGACCGTGGCGTTTTCTGAACGATGATTTCCTGCGCAAGGTCATCCCGCAAAAGGGGAACACCAAACTTTCCGCGCTTGTAGATATCGGACGCGTGGATGTTAATGATATTCTGCCGCGCAGTGAGAGCATGCTGGATCTCATTCGTGTAGCCTGCTATAGCAAGGATGTGGACAAGGCCTTGCAGCTGGTGCAGACCTTCCATGATCTTGGGTATGAGACAACGATCAATATTATGGCTTTGTCGAACGTGATGGAGAATGAGCTGCTGGAGGCATTCGAACAGATCCGCGAGAGTGTGGTTGACGTTGTATATATTGTAGATTCTTACGGCAGCCTGGATCATAATGATATTCATTATCTGGTGGAAAAGTTCAGAACGCATTTGCCGAATAAACGTTTGGGCGTACATACCCACAACAATCTGCAATTGGCCTTCTCCAATACTCTTATTGCATCCGAGAAGGGTGTAGAACTGCTTGATGCCTCCTGTTACGGCATGGGACGCGCCGCAGGCAATTGCCCGACCGAGCTGCTGGTTACCCATCTGAAAAATACAAAATATACGCTGCGGCCTGTTCTGGATATCGTTGAGCGGTTGATGATTCCTTTGCGCGAGAAGGAAGAATGGGGATATATTATTCCTTACATGATCACCGGAACACTGGATGAACATCCGCGCTCTGCAATGGCGCTGCGTTCTTCGGAAGACAAAGATAAGGCTGTAGAATTTTATGACAAGCTTACAACTCCTGAGGTAAACTTCGGAGATAAATAATTGACTACATGCAGAAGCACTGACCTCTATGCCAGGGGAAGGTGCTTTTTTGCTGTTTTTTTCTTTTTATAATGCAGAAAGCTGAATGTAACTTTATGGGGTAGCCAAGCCGATATTTATACATAGGACTTAATCTATCCGTATATTTTAAAATAGATATCATTTCAGACGCGAGGGACTTATGAGACAAGAAGAGAGAAAGACCATTCAAGCGGCTATAGTAGGAGCTGTGCTGTTCCTTCTAATTCAGATTTTTCGTACACCTCTCAGTAATATTGAGAATCAGAATTGGCTTTCGGCCCTCTATCTTATGATTGGCTGTTGCAATATTGCTTTTGGTTTTGCAATTTTTGCTCAGGGCTGGCTGTTTTTCTCCGATAAATTATCCAAGGCAAGACTTTACACCTCTGCTTTATTTTTTGGAGTATGTATTTTTGATTTTTTACACACGTTAAGCTTTGCAGGTATTCCCGGGATTTCTTCGTACATTACTTCAGAACAATCGCTTTGGCTGCTCACCTTCTCCCGTTTGGCAAGTGCACTTGGAATCCTAGTTATTTTTAGCAGAGAGGACCAGCCGGTATCTGTTAGAGGCAAGAAGAAGGTCTTCAGTGTTGCTATTTTGCTGATTGTGCTCTCTTTGGGGGGAGTAATCTTCAGCCACTCTATTGCTGCGGAACAGTGGGGGTATTCATGGATAAACACTTTAAAGCATATTGTGGATATGGCCGTGCTTTTTGTTTATCTGCTTGGAGTAGCTATTATCGTGTACCCGGGCAAAATTGAAAAATCGGCGTCATTGCTCATTATTATCCGTGCGCTGATCTTCTTCGCCATGGGCCAGGTCTTTTTTATGAATCTGTTCAGTATCGGCGAGATGGATTATCTCTTTGGAATGCTTAGCAGCGGAGTAGCCTATTACCTTTTGCTTACCGGAGTCTACCGGCTGACAATTGAAGAGCCTTTTCATGAGAACCAACAGGCGGAAGCGCGGATCAATTATTTGGCGTATCATGATGAATTAACAGGACTGCCGAACAGAAGGTGTCTGATGCAGCGCGCCGAAGAAATCGTTCAACGCGGTGAAAAAGACAAGACACAGGGGTTCTCAGCATTTTTGATTATGAATATCAACCACTTTAAGAACATCAATGATTCACTTGGTCATTACGCAGGGGACCTGCTGCTGCAGAGGGTTGCAGAGCGCATAGGAAATGAAGTGAAGTCAAACGAAGAAATGTACAGCATGGGTGGCGATGAGTTCGCTTTTCTGATGACAGACCGCACCGGTGTGGAGAACTGTCTGGTCCGGGCAACAGAGCTTTTGCGGTTATTCGAAACACCGGTAAAGCTGGAGTCGGGAGAATATCACATTTCACTAAGTCTCGGAATGAGCATTTACCCTGGAGACGGGGATACTGCAGAAGAACTGATTCAGAACGCGGATACCGCTGTTCATAATGCTAAAGAACAGGGCGTAGAAATCCGCCGCTACATCCCGGCCATGCAGATGAAGGCCAAGGAACGCTTCAAGCTGGAGAATGATCTGCGCAGAGCGCTTGAACGTAATGAGTTCTATCTCGTCTATCAGCCGCAGGTGCAGCTGGATACCGAAGAAATTGTCGGGATGGAAGCACTGCTGCGCTGGGATCATCCCAAGCGCGGACTTGTTTCGCCAATCGATTTCATTCCAATTGCCGAAGAGAGCGGGTTGATTGTTCCAATCGGTGAATGGGTCCTTAGAACGGCCTGCCTCCAGAACAAACAGTGGCAGACAGCAGGGTACCGGCCGATATGTGTCTCGATCAACTTGTCCATGCGTCAGTTTCTTCAGCCGAACCTGGACGGCAAAATTGCTGCCATTTTGCAGGAGATCGGGCTTGAACCTTGTTATGTTGATCTGGAAATTACCGAAAGCATGACTCTCGACAAAGAAACTGCCTTTGATCAGCTTAACCGTCTGAAACGGCTGGGGCTGTTCATCAGCATAGATGATTTCGGTACAGGCTATAGCTCGCTGCACTACCTGAAGAATATGCCGATCGACCGGCTTAAGATCGACCGGTCCTTTGTTTCAGAAGTTATGGAAGACAGCAACAACGCAGCGATTGTATCGACGATCACATCCATGGCGCATCACCTGAAGCTGAAGGTAACCGCTGAGGGTGTCGAGAACAAGGAGCAGCTGCAATTTTTACGCCAGCAGCATTGTCATGAGGCGCAAGGCTACCTTTTCAGCAAGCCTGTCAAGGCGGCTGAATTTGAACAGGCTTTCCTCACACCCTTAGTTGTATCGCCGTCTTCGTAGCAATTCCGTGAGCCGATAGGGTTGCATTTTATTCATAGGAATGATACAATACTTTTTGTCTTCACTTTGCATTGCGGGTGTAGTTCAATGGTAGAACTTCAGCCTTCCAAGCTGATAGCGTGGGTTCGATTCCCATCACCCGCTTTTAACCAGATATTTACCTAAACCCTTGCGCCACAAGGGTTTTTTCTTTGCGCATTTTTCGACATACAACAGGCGACAATTGGTTTATGGGGCAGTTCATGGGGCGAATTTCTGTACTTTTGGGTTCATCTCTCCAAGTGGAGCAATCAAGGTGCGGCTGACTGCTTCGGCCTCATGCGTGTACCGGTTGATAGTCTCAAGCTTTGCATGTCACAAAAACATCTGAATGTTCCTTTGATCGGCTCCGTGTTCTCATAGCAGTGTCCCTGCCATAAAAATTGCTAGGTTGGGGCGCGAAAAGAGCCACAAGGATTTAAAACTCGGTAGATATCTTCTGCAGGATGTGCAGTATAAGGTACTAAATCTAGCTGAGGAACATTTAGACGTGAGATTTTTAACATTGGACGCATATTCTAACAGAGTTCCGAAAATACCGCCAGTTAAAGCGAATATAGTAACGGAACTACCGTACCCTGCCAGCACTGGCGGGGTATTTTCTTTACGTTCAGGAAAATCATCCTTACCAGTGACATAGAGTCCAATATACATAATGTACCAAGTGAATTATACTTAATTTCAAGAGTTAGGAAGGGTCTAACCTACCAGTGTAGGGTTACTACTTTTTATGAGGTGAGTGTTTTGCTGAATGTATTAAGGGGGCTTGGTATTTTATTTAGTGCAGCAACAATTATTCTGGCAATAACATTTTTCGGTGACAAAGATCAAGTGATAATGTCATGGACAATACTGGGGATGTGCGGAGCATTGATATTTAATGGAGGGGCTTCTTATTTTAAAACTAAAGATAAAATGGCTGCCCTATCCTCAATTATTGGTATTTTACTATTAATAGTTTCGCTTACTCAGTTCCCTTTTTGAAATAGGGGTGACTTAATTGAACAACAACACATACAAAGTCCTGGAGAGGCGATACAGACTTCCTGGCTGCAGCGCTAGCACATTCAAAGGTTTTAGTCTGGTACCGGGAAGATCCGGACCCGATCGGCCACCTGATGGATTATGGCGGGTTGGTGGAGGGGTATTCCCCAGAGACAATCAAGATTGCCGGCAGTTGGTTTATGCGTGAACGATTTGAATTTAGAGCATACATTAACCCCTGCCGGGAAGGTCCTGATTTGTTGTTTATGCAGTTATTTGGTCAGATAAGGCCCCATCTGTTTGTCGGAGAAATTAAACGGCGAATGGATATCCTTCAGCCACATATTGCCTTTAATAATTAGGACATATACGGCGATCACAAAATACACGGATCCGATGATCCAGTCCGTCGTGCTTGCCAGATGGTACGTCGCGATGTAGTACAGATACCATCCTCCGATCGGAATATGGAAAAACAGCACAGCGAACAGGCCTGGATTATACCATGTTTTGGCTTTGATATTGGCGAAGATGCCATGCCATATAAACTGGAAAAAGCCCATAAAGATTGGAGCCAGCGCCAGCCAAATTATGTTCGGGAAGAAGACCGGAAGGAGATAAAAGACATAGGCGATGACCAGATTAATGATCATTGCCGATTGCGGGTTCAGCGGATAATGCTTCGGCTGTTCACTCTTAAATATAACGATATTGAACAAACCGCCAAAATAGCCGGGCCAGCGATATTCTTCAAATTGATGCACAAGGATCGCGATGAAGCTGAGCCATAAAATCATACTCAGTTCAGACATGGAACGATGATTCATTACGATTCCGATCGCTGTCGCCGCCGCGACCAGCATCCCCAGATCAGGCCAGTATTTGCGCAAAAGATTCATGATTCATCTCTCCTCGGCACTTAATGGTTGTATAGGTAACGCTCCAGCAGCAGGTCAATCTGACGCTCGACCGGCTTCATTTCGACGCCAGCTCCGACTTCAAGAGTCGGTCTCATCAGTGCAGGCATGAACACGGCTCCAAAGATTTGCATCACCATCATCATTAAAAGTTCTTGATCCTGTTCATTCGTCAGCTCCATAAGCAGACTCTTGACTTTATCGAATCCGATAATCCGCATAAACTCCCCGTACTCCTGCTGCGACGCGAATAAGCCGGCATCCATTGTAATAATCCGCGTCAACACCTCCGGATACTGCTCCACCCCCCGTACATAATGCAGCAGAAAAATCTTCAAGCGCCGTTCCGGCGGCAGAGACAGATCATCCAGCACATCAAAAGATTCCTGAAAACCCGACAGCAGGATCCGGATCACTTCGCTAATCAGCTTATCCTTAGAGCCGAAGTAATAATTCACCAGCGAAACGTTCGTATTCGAACGTACCGCAATTTTGCGGATCGTGATCTTCTCGAATCCTTCCTGCTTGATCATCTCGAGTGCAGTTCGAAGAATGATTTCTTTGGTCTCATTGTTTTTGTCCATATGCATATTCTCCCTCCCTTCAGCATTTTTAAATGATATTTTAAACGTCGTTTAAAACAATGTTTAAATTATTATAGCACCCTTTGCTTTTTGAATCAATAATCGCTTCTTTCAAGCATTCAGGGAGACCTCTAAAACGGGAATTGACCTTGGATGAGAAAAATGCGAGGCTCGAAGCACAAATTCACCTACTCCAAGCTGAAAATGAACTATTAATAAAGGTTCACATGGCCGAACGAGGGTGACTCCACGAATAAAACGGGCAGACAACGACGGGGAAACTGCTGAGATAACGCTCCGCAGGAGTCGTTCATTGGTCATTTTAAGGGTGATGTTTCACTGGAAAATTGCACTACGTTATATGAGAATTAACGAGAAATTAAAGCATATATGACGTGCTACCAACACTACAGCTACCAATGGAACTCAAAAAAAGGAGGCGTCCCAGAAGCCATTGCATGGCTTTTGGGACAGCCCCTTTTTAGATAAGCAACTCTCAGCGGAGTATGGCTTTTTGTTTAAACTGTCTTCAGGAACTCGACAATCGTAAGCAGTCCCTTATCGAAATTCTCCAGATTGAAATGCTCATCCGGAGCGTGCAGGTTTTCGTCATCCAGTCCAAAGCCCATCAGAACAACCGGTGCTTTGAGGATACGCGAGAAGCTCTCCATGATTGGAATGGATCCGCCGTCTTTGGTGAAGAGTGCCCGAGTGCCGTATACCTTGCCAAAAGCGTCTGCCGCAGTCTGCAGAATCGGATTCGACGGGTCGATGTTGAAGGCACGCGCTTTTTCCATTTGTTTCACATGCAGTTTCGCTCCGGCTTGGATATTTGCTTTCAGATGAGCTTCAACAACATCCAGAATATGCTGCGGATCCTGGTCGCCGACAAGGCGGCAGGTGATCTTGGCATGGGCTTCCTTAGGGATGACCGTCTTGCTGCCTTCACCCTGGAAACCGCCGTAAACCCCATTAAGTTCAAGGGTTGGACGGGCGCCGACACGCTCTACAAAACTGTATCCTTCTTCGCCGTACAGCTGTTCAAGGCCGAGGGCTTCTCTGATCTTCTCTTCATTCACACCCTGTTTGGCGAACTCCTCACGCAGCAGAGGAGAAAGCTCAGGGACGCCATCGTAAAAACCATCGACGGCAACACGGCCGTTGCCATCATGCAGCGAGCTCAGCAGGGAAACGAGTGCATGCAGCGCATTTGGCACACCGCCGCCGTAGGAGCCGGAATGCAGGTCTGTCAATGCGGTGTTTACGCTGACTTCAAGTGAGCACAATCCGCGCAGCCCGGTGCAGATGGCAGGGCGTCCGCGTTCCAGCAGGGCTGTATCGGAGACAAGCACGGCATCTGCAGCCAGTTTGTCCTTGCTTGCTTCCAGGAATGGCGGCAGATTCACGCTGCCGATTTCTTCCTCGCCTTCAATGCACAGCTTGATATTGACCGGCAAGGTGCCTTCCTGCTTGAGAATGGCTTCGATCGCTTTGATGTGCATGAAGACCTGGCCCTTATCGTCTGTTGCTCCGCGTGCGTACAGCTTGCCGTCACGGATTTCCGGTTCAAACGGCGGGGTCGTCCACAAATGAAGCGGATCCACCGGCTGGACATCATAGTGGCCGTATACCAGAATGGTCGGCTTGCCCGGCGCGTGAAGATAATCGGCATAGATTACTGGATGGCCTGCTGTAGGATGGATTTCGATATTCTTTAGCCCGGCGCGCTTCAGTGTGTCCATCAGCCAATGTGCGGCTGAATTGATGTCTTCCTTGTGCACGGACAGGGCGGAAATGCTGGGAATGGCCAGCCATTCCTTCAATTCGGCAAGCTGAGCTTCACGCTCAGTCTGAAAATAAGTTTCATAAGACATAGTGATATGTACCTCCTTGGAGTTCGCTGCGCAAAACAGGCAGTACAAGCCCTGAGCCTAGAGCTCAGGGCAATGCACCGCCGTCATGGTTTGGCAGTGTAATGCTTCCATTATACTGGAGAACTCACTATGGATCAAAATGGATTGGTGAAATGGCTTACCAGATAATTGTGGCCGGAGTGACGCCTTGCGGGAAGGTATCCTCAGCTTGTGACTTGCTGGTGTATAAATCATACCATGCATCAGCGATAAGACCCGGATCTGTAGCTGTACCGGGCTTAATGAATACACCCAGCGCCAAGTGAGCGACGTAGATCCCTTGAGGAGCAAGGTCGGTGTGCAGGTTGTTGGCATAGTTGCGCAGCCCGCTTAGCGCAATACCGATATTGCCCATCATCGGCATGGGATAGAGGGAAGAGAGGCCGGTTGTGAACAGGATAGCCCCGTCTTGCTTGACCAGCATTTCCGGCAAGACCTGCTCCACACTGCGGATAGCACCTACTACCAGTGCCTGAAACGCATCAAGTGCATTTTCTTCCGTAACCTGTGATGCCGGAGTCGGCGGATAATTGCCGCTGGTTGGACTGAATTCCAGCACGTCGATGAAGCCATACTTTTCTTTGATCCCCTGGAAAGCGGCAGTCAATTGTTCTTTATTGTAAAGATCAGCAGGGAATGCGGCTGCTTCGATGCCCAGCCCCTTTAATTCGTCCACCAGATGATTTAACTTGTCCGCATTGCGGGAAATTAAAGCGACTTGAAAGCCATTTGTACCGAATTTCTTGGCAATGGAGAGTCCGAGTCCCGGACCAGCCCCTACGATAGCGATTGTTTTCACTTAATATCAGTTCCCTTCCGGTTGTTGATTACTAACAGTAACCATGATAAACTTAGTTGGCTTGTGCAGCAAGAAGGCACTATTATATGCTCAAGTTACATGGAGGTAACCATAATGGATCGATTATTGACTCAGCAAGACGGTCAGCTGCCGATGCTTGAGGACTGCACCATAGCCCGGCAGATTCTGGACCGGGTTGGAGATAAGTGGAGTGTGCTGATTATCGTGAATTTAGGTGTGGAATCTTTGCGGTTCAAGGAGCTGCAGCGGCGCTCAGGCGGAATTTCGCAGCGTATGCTCACCCAAACGCTCCGCCATCTGGAGCGGGACGGAATGGTCTGGCGCAAAGCGACACCTACCGTGCCTCTGACCGTTGAATATGGACTTACGGCATTGGGCGACTCCCTACTGGGACCGCTGACCGCCCTTGTTGAATGGGTTAACGGAAATCGTGAAGAAATTGCCGGGGCGAGGATTAGCTATGACAACGGGCATACCGGTGCCGATACAGCAGAATTTCTAAATGAAACAGAATCCCCGCCAGCAGCGGGAGCGATAGGAGCGGAATAACGTGTCATTGAATTCATATACAGATCTGAAAGAAGAAGCAAACATGCCTAATAAGGGCGGGAATCCCGCGTATATCTATACTTACGCATGCTCGGAGGACGAGATTTCTTTATGCGGAATGGAGCTGCGCTGCCTGTTTGGCCGGGAGATTCCGCCTGCCATTTTTGCAAGTGAGATTGAAGCGGATGTCAGCCGCAGCCCTTTTATTAAGGAACGGATTGACGTGATGTACGGGGGAGACAGCCTGCAGGAAATTTATAAGCAGACCGAGCAGGTGGAGTTGAATGACAAAACCTTCAAGGTGATTTTTGTGAAAACCAATGATTTGTCCCCTGCGGATAAAATAGAGTATGATGAACGCAGAATTATTGAGCGGGAAATCGGCTTGCGGATTGAGGGAGAAGCAGATGTGAACCATCCGGAGCTTGTATACGGTATAGTAACGCTGGGCGGCCGCTGGTACTTCGGGGCTTATCACAAGAACAAGGCAACCTGGTTCCGGCAGATGAAAAAACCGCGCAGCTATTCCATTGCGCTCAGCACAAGAGTGGCCCGTGCGGCTGTCAATATGGCGGTCCCAACTCCGGCAGGCGTCAAAGTCATTGATCCTTGCTGCGGCATCGGGACAGTAATGGTAGAGGCACTATCGATGGGCATCAATATCGTTGGCCGTGATATCAATCCCTTTATTGCGGCGGGAGCGCGGACGAATATTGCTCATTTCGGCTTCGAGGCTGAAGTGACGCTGGGAGACATTGCAGACATTAAGGAACATTATGACACAGCCATCGTGGACATGCCTTACAATCTATATTCCAGCATTACCCCTGAGGAACAGTATGCCATACTCGTGAACGCCCGCCGGATTGCAGACAGGGTTGTCATCGTGGCTATCGAAGCGATGGATGAGATGATAGAGACAGCAGGATTTAAAATTATCGACCGCTGTGTTGCTAAAAAGGGGATGTTCTTCCGTCATTTAATGCTATGCCAATAATCCTTTTCGATATGTTAATGGAGGCGATAAAACTATGGAACAGAAATGGTTAACTTGGGCGAAGGAGATTCAAGGAATTGCCCAGACAGGTCTTACCTATGCCAAAGACGTGTACGACATCGAACGTTATGAAGCACTGCGTGAGCTGAGCGTGGACATTCTGGCGAATTATACGTTTGAGAGCAAGGAGCGGATCCGGCTCTCTTTTGCGGGTGAAGGCGGGTACAGCACACCGAAGGTAGATGTGCGCGGCGTTATTTTCCGTGAGGGGAAAATTCTGCTGGTCCGCGAGAAGCTGGACGGCAATTGGGCGCTTCCCGGCGGCTGGGCCGATATTGGACTGTCTGCGAGCGAGGTAGTCGTTAAGGAAATCTGCGAGGAATCGGGTTTTCAGGCGGAAGCAGTCCGTCTGCTGGCCGTGCTGGATAAGAAATTCCATAATCATCCCCCGGAGCCTTATCATGTCTACAAAATGTTTATCCTGTGCAAGATTGTCGGCGGGGAGGCAGCTGAAGGCGTGGAGACCAGCGAGGTGGATTTTTTCGCTGAGGATGAGCTGCCTGAGCTGTCTGTGGAGCGGAATACGGCGGAGCAGCTGCGAACAATGTTTCAATTCTTGAATGATCCGCAGAAGCCGGTAATTTTGGACTAGTTAATTGCATATAATGTACGAAATAGATAAAATATAAGTTTTAATTGAGACAAAAATTGGTTAATATTAATTATGTAAGCCTTTGCATAGAAGGACCGCTGAGCCTTTGTATCTAAAAAAATATTTGGAAACACAACTTTTTGGGTCAGGCGGTCTACATTTTTTCCTCTACTGTGTCGATAAGAAATTTAGGAGGGGATCGCATGGAACAAGAAGAGTTAAGACTTCCGCTAACGCAGGAGAATGCAACACGTCCTGCAGAAGGTAATATTGCTACCGGACTGGTCTGGGGCATTCTGATTAGCATTCCTTTATGGATCTCGGTGGTGGGCTGGATCATGGGGATCTGGCACTAAACCTTAATCCTAAGGATTCAACTTACACTAATTGTAACTATACAATGAAGGCTGTCTCTTCGTCATGAGGAAGCGGCCTTTTTTAATGGATCAGAACTTATTTCAACTTCGGGACGATACAAGGGTGTATACATAAGCAATGAACAAAAAATGGCTGTGCCTCCTTAACATAAGGAAGGCCAGCCATTTTTGAAAATATAAGAATTACTGGGGCTGTCTGATATCGACAATCTGAAAATTCTCGCAGACCACCTTCATCTGAAGATCGAAGGGTTTGTCATAGGCTTTGCGTTCCCTCGTAAAATACAGCTCATGATTGTAGCGCCATGATTCCAGGCTGCGGTCATCCTCGCCTTCGGAATAGGCAAACTCAGCAGTTACCTCGTCAAAAGGGATGACTTCTACCTTTATAGTTTCAATGATTGCCCGCGGTTCGCCGCTGGCATCCAGAAGGATGGAGTGGCCGTGGGCAAAGGGCTGGGTGAGTCCGCGGATTTCGTTCAAATCATAATCGGAGGCGGTTCCCGTCTTAATTCCTTTCAGTACCAGCTCAAGCAATTCATTGGCAAGCCGGGGATTGTCGCCAAAGGACCACGCGCTGTCATACAGTTCTGCAGCTTCGGGATGGGCTTTAATATAAGTACTCCAATAGGCCTCCACGGCCGGAGTGTCTGTCATTGTTATCACCTTTGCTTTCTCTATGTTTATGGATGTTATTGGTATGCCTCTGTTTCGCTCAACCAGGACGCATAGAGGTCATCCAGCTTCTCCTGTGCGGCATCTCTAGTATGCTGAAGCTCAGCCAGTTTTCCCGCATCGCTGGCGATAACGGGATTCAGCATCTCAGCATCAATAAGGCCTAATTGCGCCTCCGCTGCGGCTATTTCCTGCTCCCAGGAGATACCGGAGCGCTGCTTATGGTAATTGGTGGAACGTTCAGGTTTGGACCCGCTTTTTGCCGGGGTACCAGATCGTGAATCCGCAGTCTCAGCTAGTTCAGCAGGGACTTTGGATTTGGGCAATGTATCCGGCTTCGCTACTTGTTTGCCGCCTTGGTCGCTCATTTCGGTTTGCAGCCTTGCAGCGGCAGCCTTTTCAGCCTGCTTTTCCTTATAATATTCGTAATTTCCGGAGAAGGAGGTGAAGCGGCCCTGATCAATCGCCCAAAGCTTGCCGAAGCAGCGGTTGATGAAATAACGGTCATGGGAGACCGCCAGCACCGTGCCGGGAAATTCCTCCAGCGCTTCTTCCAGTGCTTCTCGGGAATCAATATCCAGATGGTTGGTCGGCTCATCCAGAATAAGCAGATTTGGACGGCGGTGCATCAGTATCGCGAAACGCAGCCGTGTCCATTCGCCTCCGGAGAGATTGGTGATGTCCTTAAACACATCGCTGCCGTAGAAGAGGAACCGGGCAAGCTGCCCGCGGGCTTCGCCTTCCTCAAGCCCGGCCTCCTCCCGGAAATAGCGCAGCACCGACTGTCCGCCGCCCTCCGGCACTGCCTCCTGGGCAAGATAACCAACGACAGCCCTTGATCCAAGGGTGCAGCTTCCGCTATCCGGGGACTCCTGGCCGAGTATCATCCGCAGCAGCGTACTCTTGCCCGCACCATTGCCGCCGATTAGTGCGGTAGTCTCGCCATATCGCAGGATATCACTGGCCTCTGAGAACAGCCTGCGGTTACCATAACCTTTGGTGATCCGGTCGAGGATGACGACCTGGTTGCCGGTCCGGTCATCCTGCTGCAGCTGCAAATCCATAGATTTGCGCTCCAAAATTGGGCGTTTGACCTTGACCATCCGGTCCAGCGCCTTCTGCATGGAGGCCGCCCGGCGGTGGAAGGAAGGATTCGGCGGATTGGAACGGTTGCCCCATTCAATCAGCCGTTTGATGCTCTCCTGCATCTGCTTGATTTTCTTCTGCTGTTCCTGGTAATCGGCGAACTGCTGAAGCAGACGGGCTTCTTTCTCCACTTGGTATCCGCTGTAATTCGTGTGATACGTGATGGCTTCGCCATCTTCAATCTCGATGACCTTCTTCACTACGGCATCCAGGAAATAGCGGTCATGAGAGATTGCAAGGACTGTGCCGTCATAAGTCTGGAGGAACTGCTCCAGCCATTCTATGGCCTCCATATCCAGATGGTTGGTCGGCTCATCCAGCAGCAGGATATCGGGGCGGCGCAGCAGCAGCTCGGCGAGGCCGACCTTTGTCTTCTCCCCGCCGGAGAGGGATGCGAACCGGCGGTCGTATTGCCCGGTTCCGATTCCAAGGCCTGCCGCTACACGCTGGATTGAGGCTTCAATCTCATAACCTCCGGCTGCTTCGAACTTCTCCTGCAGACTGCCGTATTCCTTGAGCAGCCTGTTCCAGTCCTGTTCGTCCGTTCCGGCGTTCAGTCCGGACATTTCCTGCTCCAGTTCCCGCAGGCGCTGCTGCCACTCCAGGGGTTTCGCGAAGCTGCGCTGGAGCACGGCATACACCGTCTCGTCGCCGTCCGCTTCCTGGATCTGTGAGAGCAGTCCGATGATGCTGTTTCTGCGGATGGAGATTTGCCCTTGATCGGGGCGTTCTTCACTGCTCAGCAGGCGGAAGAGGGTGGTTTTGCCGCAGCCGTTGCGGCCGATCAGGCCGATTTTCTCACCTTGGCGGATATCGAAGGTGATATCGCTCAGCACAAGCTGGGCACCGTGGTATTTTTGTACGTTTTGACATGAAATGATCATAGGTATTCTCCTTTTAAGAATGCCCTGTCTCCGCTGTCTTTCAAAGGGGATGCCTCCAGGAGGACATCATGGAACAAAAAAAGACCGCAGGGAAATTTCCCCGCGGCCTGTTTGTTCTCCGGTTTATGAGATCCGTTGAAGTGTAGGCAGGAAAGGCATTTCACAATTGTGTAGTGTTATTAAATTCTTGTAAATGGACAGACTTCTCCCGTTGTCGGCATTTACATGAACGATGCCAGCCATAGCGATAGGCAGCCGGCTAATAACACTGTTGGTCCAATTGCGATCCATTCCTCTACACCTCCTTCGATACAAATTTAACAGTAGTTTACCTAATATTCGCAATAATAGCAATAGAAAAAAAGCGGAATGAACCACAGCATATAATTGGAATTGCACAATAGGATGTTATATGGCTGAGGCAGCTCACCAAATCAGCAACAGGAAAGAGGAACAGTGATGGCGCTTTTTAATGGACTGCTGGGCAATGCAACGCAGGTTGATCTGGCGGCAGTGCAGCGTGAATACGCGCGGATTTTGACCCCCCATGAAAAAATTGAGCGGGCCTACAAGCTGATCAGGGATATGTTCATTTTTACGGACAAGCGGCTGATTCTCGTTGACAAGCAGGGGATCACCGGCAAAAAAACGCAATATCACTCCATTCCCTACCAAAACATCTCCCATTATTCGGTGGAGACGGCGGGGCACTTTGATCTGGATGCAGAGCTGTGTCTTTATGTATCCGGCAGCTCACTGCCGCTGAAGAAGACGTTCAATAAATCCGTCAATATCTATGAGGTTCAGTCGGTGCTTTCGCAGTACATTTTGAAATAGGAGGTCATTGTGGCAGCCGCCGTTATACCGTATACCGGAGTACCAGCCCTCCATAAGCAAAAGCGGCAAGAATCACGAGTGCGGGATGCAGCTTCAGCCGCTTCATAGCCCAAAAGGCAAGCACGGCAATGATCAGCGTCTGCCAGATGCCGATAACGTCCGCAGGACCTTTGGCCATTTTGAAAGTCAGAACGGCCATCATTATGGCAATCACCGGCTGTACAAGCAAGGTCATTCCTTTAACGACGGGCGACTGCTTGTATTTCTGCATCACGCCGAGCAGGATGATCAGTGCGGCAGCGGAGGGCAGAACCGTAGCGGCGAGAGCAGCGCTCAGTCCTAACCAGCCGTAGACGTCATAGCCGACGTAAGCGGCGATTTTGGTCGCAATCGGTCCGGGCAGGGCGTTGCCGAGCGCCAGCATATTGGAGAATTCTTCATCGTTCAGCCATCCGTAATGCGGCACGATCTCTTCGTACATCAACGGAATGGAGGAAGGGCCGCCGCCGTAACCCAGCAGATTGGCCATGAAAAAGCCGTAAATCAGTTTGAGCCATTCCATCAGGCGGTTCCTCCTTTATTTTTCTTTGCCAGTATCCGGTAATGAACCGTTCCATAGCCAAGAAAAAGTACGATCACGATGGCAGGATGCAGGTGAAGCCCCTCAAGCAGTACCAGTGCCAGCAGCAGGAAAGCAGCCCCGATCCATTTCCCCAATCCTTTGAACGCTTTTTGCGCGAACTCGTAAGCCATCATTCCCAGCATCACTGCAATCACGGGAGAGACAGCAGCAATCATGCCTGCCACTACCTTGGAGCCGCTTAAATAATTCACCGCGGATAACAGGGCAATCATCGCAATACAGCTAGGCAGAATATGCGCCAGTACGGAAAGCAGCGCACCTTTTACCCCTTTAAGCTTGTAGCCGAGATATGCCGCCATCTTGGTGGCGATAGGCCCGGGCAAGGCATTTGCGATGGCCAGCGTCTCCCCGAATTCATCATCAGTCAGCCAGGAATAGCGGGTTACGGCATCATGCCGGATCAGTGGAATTACGGAGGGGCCCCCGCCATAGCCGAGAATTCCCGTCCTGAACATCGCGGCTGCTATCTGTACATATTCGTTACTGATGGATTTCACGGGATTCCTCCTCCGGAATAAACTAGCTTTGGCTTTTTTGTGCCCATTCTATATCAATTTGTATGACCGCAACTACAGGATAGGGTGTATTTTCATTAATCTTTGTGCACCGTTCACAAAATAATGCCGGGGAATTTGAGTTTGTGCGTAACCGATTGACAGGGGTTTTTGAACTGCTGTTAAATGGCACTAACTTGATTGACATGGGAATGGAGCTGGGAGTCATGACAATAGGGCCGGTAATCGGTACAAAAACGATGGTAGTCAGTCCCCATTATCTGGCCTCTGCCGCCGGAGCGCGTATTCTGCAGCGCGGCGGCAATGCCTTTGACGCTGCGGTAGCGGTCAGCGCCACGCTCGCGGTGGTCTATCCGCATATGACGGGCCTTGGCGGCGATGCTTTTTGGTTGACCTACAGCGCCGGTGAAGGGCGCGTCCGGGCCTACAACGGCAGCGGACGATCCGGCTACGGCGTCCGCAGGGACTGCTATGCCGGGGAGAGTTCCATTCCCCGGCGGGGTGTGCGCAGCGCCATTACGGTGCCCGGAATGGCGGACAGCTGGGAGGCGGTCCAGCGCCAGTATGGCCGCCTGACCCTGGCGGAGGTGCTGGAGCCGGGAATCGGCTACGCCACCGATGGGTTTCCGCTGTCGCCGGATCAGCACGGCAACAGCATACTGGCGGGAGCCGCGCTGTCCCCCGGCGCGGCGGCGGTGTATCTGCCCGGCGGCAAGGTTCCGGGGGCCGGCGGGAAGTTTGTACAGAAGCAGCTGGCCCGGACGCTGCGGACGCTGGCAGCGGGAGGGCGTGATGCTTTTTACAAGGGCGGGATCGCAGAGGAGATAAGCAAGGATATGCTGGCTTCCGGAGGATATCTCACCCGTGATGATTTTGCCGACCATCAGGGCAATTGGGTGGAGCCGATCTCCACGGATTACCACGGGCATCAGGTATATCAGGTGCCCCCGAATTCGCAGGGCTTCACTGCGCTGATGGCGCTGAACATACTGGAGCGGTTTAATCTCGCAGAGATTGAGCATGGGTCTTTCGAGTACTATCATCTGCTGGTTGAAGCGCTGAAGCTGAGCTTTAGGGACCGGGATCAGGTGCTTACTGATCCTGAATTCAGCTCTATTCCGCTGGAGCGGCTATTGGATAAGCGGTATGCGGTGGAGCTGGCCGATTCCATTTCGCTCCGCCAGTCTGCTGCGCTTGGCAGTGAGCCGGTTGGCCGGGATACAGCTTATGCCGCTGTAGTTGACGGGGAGGGGAATGCCGTCTCGTTTATCCAAAGCCTGTATTTTGAATTCGGCTCGGGAACGGTCGCCGGGGATACAGGGATTCTGCTGCAGAACAGAGGCTCCTTCTTCTCGCTGGACCCTTCGCATGTCAATACGCTTGAACCGCATAAGCGCACGTTCCACACGCTGATGCCGGCCATGGCCTGCAAAGACGGCAAACCGGTCATTCTCTACGGCACGCAAGGCGGGGAAGGGCAACCGCAGACGCAGAGTCTGCTGCTGACACGGATGCTGCATTATGGCATGAATCCGCAGGAGGCGGTGAATGCGCCGCGGTTCGTCTGGGGCAGGACCTGGGGGGAACCGACTCAGGAACTGAAGGTGGAGAAGCGGGTAGCTCCGCGAGTGCTCGAAGAGCTGGCCGGGGCCGGTCATCTGGTCCGCCAAGCCGCTGACTATGACGGAATCATGGGGCATGCCCATGCGATTGCCATCGATGGCAACGGCTTCCGCAGCGGCGGCACTGATCCGCGCTGCGACGGAGCAGCCATCGGCTGGTAGAGCAGGCAACAAGTAAGAGTAAACATTGAAGCTCCCCGGACAGTCCGGGAGGAGGAGGGAAGAGATGATCCTTAATAATCGTTTCGGCGCATTTATTGACCCGGAGCTGGAGGTGCCGAGCCTTGCGAGTGGCAAGCTGAATGGGCTGAGCTTTGCCGTTAAGGATGTGTTCGCGGTCTCCGGACACCGCTCTTCCGCAGGCAATCCGCATTGGCTGTGCAGTCATGAGCCTTCATCGGCACATGCCGCAGCCGTATTGAAATTGCTGCGGTCGGGTGCCTCCTTGCGCGGTGCCGCCCATACCGATGAGCTGATGTACAGTCTGGGCGGGGAGAATTATCATTACGGCACGCCGGTCAACCCGCGTGCGGAGGGGCGTATTCCCGGAGGCTCCTCCAGTGGCTCGGCAGTGGCCGTAGCCTCCGGAAGCGTGGAATTTGCCTTGGGAACCGATACAGGCGGGTCCATCCGTGTGCCTTCGGCGTACTGCGGCGTTTACGGCTTCCGCCCGACCCATGGGGCGGTGGAGATTGACGGGGTAATCCCGCTGGCGCCGGGTTTTGATACTGTGGGCTGGATCGCAGACAGCGCCGGAATGCTGCTCCAGGTTGGCGAGGTTCTGCTCGGGAGAGTGGAAGCCGGAGCGGGAAAACCGGATGATTCCTCCGGGAAGAGTAATGTCCTGCAGCAAAGTGTGGAGCGGGATGGCGCGGGTTTAGGACAGCACCCGGAATATGGCCGGGTGATTTATGGAGGGGACGGCCCGGAGCGTAACGGTGAGTCTGCCGGAGGACATGTACGGGAGTATACCGGAGGACATATCCAAGAGCTTGCCAGGGGACGTAAATCAGGACATCCCGGGGAGCCAGTCATGCAACATCCCCTCCTGAAGGCAGCTGCCGTCCCTGCTTCATTCGCCTGCAATGTGCCGGAGGGAAGCAGAATGGCCAAGCTGTTCATCGGCATGGATGGCTGGGCCTTGGCTGGGCCGGAGAGTTCGGCCAACCTGAAGCAAGGTTTGGACCTTCTCCAGGCAGGAGTGGGGCAAGTGCTGGAGACTGAAGTTTCACCGGAAGGATTAACAAGCTGGATGGATGTGTTCCGCGAGCTGCAGGGTGCTGAAATTTGGGCGACCCACGGAGCCTGGATCGAGCGGGAGCAGCCGGCTTTTGGGCCTGACATTGCTGCCCGCTTCGCTTGGGCGGCAAGTGTGGCCGGGCAGGATCACAGTTGGGCGCAGTCCCAACGTGACGACATAACGGCCCGGCTGCGTCATTTGCTCGGGGAGGACGGCTGTCTCGTCATCCCTACCGTGCCTGGACCCGCCCCGCTGCGCGGCGGGGACCTGCGGCAGCTGGAACTGAACCGCAGCGGGGCGATGATGCTCAGCTGCATTGCCGGGCTGGCAGGGTTGCCGCAGGTAACGCTGCCTGTGGCGGGTCCCGGCGGGCTGCCGCTGGGATTGTCCGTGATCGGCGGACATGGACAGGATCTCCGCCTGCTCTCATGGGTCCGGCGGTTATGGCAATAAGCGCAGGGTTTGGACCGCAGAACTTCCGGCTCCGCTGTTGGCGGAGAGCGGGAGTTTTTTTGCAAATATAAGAATTTATATGCTTCACGCTATAAATTATCCTTCTATTTCTCGCTGAAACGGATACCGTCCTTTTGAGGACGGCGAAGCCGTTTCCACTTGTATGCGTATTGGACAATGAATGATTTAGGTGTATTCTCTGCAACTATTGGAGCTAATTCAGCCGGAAACCAGAGAATAGATGTAGTCTGTACAATTAAAAACAGTGAATTTGAGACTTTCGGCTAAAATCAGCTCAAATAGATGTACGGAATACAATTAAAGGCTGCGTGGCGGGAGAAATTCACTACTTAACTGTACAGAGTGCAATTATCGAACATTGAGGAGTCGAAGGGCAGTCAGCTGCTGCAAATCTCATGGTTGCCGTACCCATGCTGATGCGATAAAACGCATAATACACTGGCTGCTTTCCCATGTTTTTGCAGACGGTCCATAAGCAATAGTTAAAACTTTGCGATTCGTGTTATGTTTTATTACGTATATAATCTAAATTTTCACTTTTATCTTTCCATAACGGTTCATTTTATTTATAATGTTACATAAAGTAACATAAATACGGAATTCATTATCTATGAACTTGTATAAGGAGGGGTGGCATGCATCTTACGGTTGAAGAAGCGTTGTCCATTTATCCTTTATCCGAAGCCAGACTGATTGCCGGCTCCAAGGGGAAACACCGGATTATCAAGTCGATTAATGTGATGGATGCCCCTGATATCTCAGATTGGATCAAAGAAGGAGAAATGCTGCTTACAACAGCTTATCTGATCAAGGATAGCCCCCAGGATGCCTCCGCACTGCTGCAGACGCTGAACCGTCGCGGCTCCGCCGGCCTTGGCATCAAGCTGGGCCGTTTCTGGGACGCTGTTCCGGAGAAGCTCGTAGCCGAAGCGGAAACGCTGAACTTTCCGCTGATCGAGCTGCCGTTCCAATTTACGTTCTCGGACCAGATGAACGGCCTGTTTCGCGCCGAGCTGTCGCGCAGCACAAGCGTGCTGCAGAGCATGATGGAGAAGCAGCGGAAGCTGATGCGGTTTGCGCTCCGCTCGGGACGTTGCGGTCCGTTATTTGACTCCGTATCCGAGGTGATCGGTTACCCGCTGGCGGTCATCAGTGCCCGGGGCGACGCTATTTACAACAATTCGGAGTATTCAGCGGCGTTGCTGCTGGAGGGCTGGCCTTGGCAGAACCGTAATGGGCGCTTCCGCATCGGTGACAAGGTTGGTTTCCGTATCCCGCTGCTGCAAGGGGAGAAATGCACAGGTTATCTTTTATATTGTTCTATTGATCCTCTGCTGCTGCCTGTGGAAGAAAGCCTGTTTGTTCAAGGAGCTGAACTGATTTCTTATCATATTCATGCGGGTTATGAGGACTATTTCGAGCATTCGGAGCACCGGGAGTTCAGTGGACTGCTGCGCCGTTGCCTGAGCGGCGGATTGTCATGTAACGATCTGTCCCAGGCTGCCGCCAGGCTGGAGGTGACGCTGCTGCAATCCCCTTTCCAGCTGCTGCTAACCGATACGGCCGCCACCGGGGAATCCAGACAAGGCGAGTTGCTCCGCCTTAAGGAAGAGTTCATCGAGCATCCGGTACTGAGGGAATTGAAAGCTATTCATGTCGTAGTGGATGAAGGTCTGCTCTCGCTGTACCCTGCGGGTCAGCACAGTCCCGATCAGTTTCGTGAGCTGATCAATGATTGTTTTCATAATCTCAAGTTCGGCAAGGGTTTTTATCCTCGGGCAGCTGTGAGCAGCACCAAGGTTAAGCCGGAAGGGCTGAAGGAAGCTTTTGCAGAGGTTAAGGAATGTATGGGCATGGTGCAGCACTGGGGTGCGCACGGAAATGTGGTGCATTACAGACAGCTTGAACTGAATCTTCTGCTGAGTCAGATACCGGCAGAAACGATGGAGAAATATTGCAACGGCAGCCTGCGCGGACTGCTGAGCCGGGAGCCGGAATATATCAAGGAAATGCTGCACACGCTGGAGGTCTATCTGGACAATGACGGCCATGTAAACGAGACAGCCAAAAAGCTGTTTATTCACCGCAATACCGCAACCTACCGGATCGAGAAGCTCAGCGAGCTGCTGGATGTCGATTTCAAGAAGATCAATGATTTGATGAGACTGAAGCTGGTATTCCTGTTCCGCAAAATGCTGGAGCGCGAAACCTGAGCGGCTGTTGCGAAACGTATGGCACAAGAGCCGCCACCCTGAACGGGCGGAATTACGGAGGAGGGAGCGAGCTTTATGAGTACACATGATATTGTACTGCACATCCACGACAATGCTGCCCCTGCGGTGCTTGCAACCCTGATTGGGGTGGAAGGCCATTCTTACCGGAAACCGGGAGCGGCTATGCTGTTTTTTGCAGGAGGAACGCTGGGCAGTCTCAGTCCGGGTTGCCTGGAGAGTGACCTGGCGCTTCGTACGCAGGAGGTTTGGGAACGCGGCCTTCCGGAACTGGTGGAGTATGACATGCTGTCTCCCGATGATTTTTCCTGGGGGGAGGCTGTCGGCTGCGGCGGCAAAATCAAAGTGATTCTTGAACCGGTCCGTGGAGAGCTGCGCCGGCTGTTGGAAGAAATCTATGTGCGGATGGCCGCAGGTGAGAGCCTGATGCTTCTTCGTGAAGCTGCCGCTGCAAGATACCGGTATACTGTCGAAACTTTCGGCGCTGAACAACAATCTTTTTCTAATCAGAGAAGTGCAAGAGGGAGCTGTCTGGTGAAAAAAGGGCGGAGTCAGCTTCCCGGAACATCGGTAGCGGCCGGTCCGTCGCTCGAACTCTTCAACACTCTTTTCGTGCCGAAGCCACGACTTGTTATCTTTGGCGGTGGACTGGATTCCCGTCCCGTGGCGGATCTTGCGGCAAAATCGGGATTTCGGATTGCCGTCGCCGACTGGCGAGAGGGCAGCCTGCAGCATGAATTTCCCGGTGCCGAACGGGTGATTTGTTCCCCCTCCGAGGCAGCAGCCCGTCTTAGGATAACCCCTGAGGATTATGTGCTGATCTGCAGCCATCAATCCCAGCGGGACCGGAAGTTTCTGGAAAGTCTTGTGCCGGTGTCTCCGCGTTATATCGGAATCATCGGCTCCAAGGCCCGGATTGCGTTGCTGCTGGAGGGACTGGAGCCGCCTGCATCGCTGCACGCCCCTGTAGGGCTGTCTATCGGCGCGGAAGGACCGGAGGAAATTGCAGTCAGCATTGTGGCCGAGATTATTCAAATCAGAAGGGCAGGCTCGCGTGAGCTGCCGAAAGGAGTGGAGAGCGTTGAAAGTAGCCGGTATCTATCTGGCAGCAGGGCAGAGCAGACGAATGGGAGTATCCAAGGTGTCGCTTCAGCTGTCGCAAGAGGTGTCACTCGGGAGCGTCGCGCTCAGTGAACTGGACCGCTGCGCCCTTTCGCCGTTAATTGTTGTCGTGCGGGCCGATGATGACCTCAAATGGCTGCCTCCAGCCGGTGAGCGGAGCACTAGGCGTACGGAAACCTGCCTGACAGCCCACTTGGGCTTATCCTTTTCCCTGCGCTGCGGGTTGAATGCGATCCTGCCTATGCAGCCTGATGCCGCTATCGTGGCTTTGGCTGACCAGCCGTTTATTACAGCGTCTTTGGTGAACCGGCTGATAGACACTTATGAGCGGAATCCGGGGCTGGACTATGTAGCCAGCACCCATGAAGGTCTGGCCATGCCGCCGGCGCTCTTTTCCAAAGAGATGTTCACGGTGCTTCAGGAACTGGACGGCGACAAAGGCGCGGCAGGGATTTTGCGCTCGCCTGATTATAAGGGGGTGGTGCTGGAGACGGATTCCGCCCATTGCTTTATGGATGCTGACACAGAAATGGATTTTGGGGAGATCCGCAAGGAATGGAGCCTTAGGAGTGGAAGCTGACATGCTTTGATTGTTTTGTAGATATATGTTAGAAATAATCACATATTTTAAGCTTATTTAACCCCTTTATAGTGCGTAAAGCACAAAATAAGTTAAGCTTCTTATAAAATGGCACAAACGTATGTTATATAAATTTACGTAACCTTCAGGTCTCAGTATAGTAGAGATACATTAATGGCTGCGGTCATTAGGAGAGATTTCCTGGAGGAGGAGAGTTATGAAAAGAAGGGGTCAGGGATTTACTTTCAGCTTCGTTTTAATGTTCCTCATGGCGTTAGTTCTGGCAGGCTGCGGAAGCAACAACAATGCAGCTTCAAATGCAACAGAAGCACCGGCGGCAACCAATGCGGGTACAACAACAGAGGCGGCAACAACAGAGCCGGCAGCAGAGAAGCCGACGGTTGCTTTTGTCTATATCGGGCCTCCGGGTGACGGCGGTTATACGTATCAGCATGATCAAGGCCGTTTGTACATGGAGAAAGAGCTCGGCATCAAAGCGGACTTCGTAGAGAATGTTCCGGAAAGTGCCGATGCAGAGCGTATCATCACGGAGCTTGCACAGTCCCATGACATCGTATTTACTACAAGTTTTGGATATATGGACTTCACACTGAGTGTAGCGGGCAAGTTCCCCAATGTGAAATTCCTCCATGCCTCCGGCTACAAAACAGCAGAGAACATGGGCACTTACTTCGGAAAAAATTATCAAGCGAGTTATCTGAGCGGTATCGCGGCAGGCAAAATGACCAAGAACAATCATCTTGGCTACGTAGGAGCTTTTCCGATCAGTGAAGTTATCTATAATCTTAATGCATTCACGCTGGGAGCACAGAGTGTCAACCCGGACATTAAAGTGGATGTAGTGTGGACGAATACTTGGTATGACCCGGCAACCGAACGCCAGGCGGCGATCAGTCTTCTGGATAAAGGCGCGGATGTGCTGCTGGCGTATCAGGATTCTCCGGCCACATTGCAGGCGGCCAAAGAACGTGGTGCGTTTGCCGGAGGCAATGACTCCGATATGAGTAAGTACGCACCGGACAATTATTTGACCAACCCTGTATGGAACTGGGGTCCTTACTACGTGAAGGCTGTCCAGTCCGTAATGGATGGAACGTGGAAAAGCGAGCAATACTCCGGGGATATGGCTGACGGCATGGTGGAGCTTGCGCCGTTTGGCAACAAGGTTCCTGATGATGTGAGTCAGCTGGTGGAAGCTGCCAAAGCCAAGATTATCAGCGGCGAACTGGATGTGTTCACAGGACCGATCTCCGATAACAAAGGCAATGTTGTGGTTCAGGAAGGTCAAAAGCTGACGCTTGAGGAAGTCCTCTCCATGGAATGGCTGGCCAAAGGCGTAATAGGCACGATCTCGAAATAATTTGTTTTCTACAATTGGATACAGTATGGCCTTATGGGTGGGGCGGGTTCCGGGAAGGGGAACCTTCCCCACCCGTCCTACAAGTATAAGGAAAGGAGCGTCCCATAATGCAGAATTATTCAGTTGAAATGCGCGGAATTGTGAAGAGGTTCGGAGCCGTAACAGCAAGCGATCAAGTCGATTTTTCGGCAAATGCGGGTGAAATTCATGCGTTGCTTGGTGAGAACGGAGCAGGGAAAAGCACGGTCATGAGCATGCTGTCAGGGGTATACCGGGCGGATGAAGGCGAACTTTTCATTCACGGTAAACTGGCCAAAATCCGTTCCCCCAAGGATGCAGCATCCCTCGGCGTAGGCATGGTATTTCAAAATTTCAGACTGGTGCAAAGTCTCACGGCAGCAGAGAACATCGTGCTTGGCGAAAAGTCGTCTTTCTGGCGTGGAAGCAAATGGATGAAAAATAAGCATTTGGAGATTGAGGCGCTGGCTGAGCGCTTCGGACTGATGTTCCCGGTAGACTGCCCGATCTGGCAGCTGTCTGTCGGTGAACAGCAACGTGTGGAAATCGTCAAAACGCTGTACCGCGGCGCGGATATCATCATTCTGGATGAGCCAACCTCCGTGTTAACCCCAGGTGAGGCGGAGCAGCTGTTTGAAACGCTGAAGGTGATGAAGCAGGCGGGTAAGACGGTGATTATGACCACACATAAAATGAAGGAAGTTATGGCTTCTTCCGACCGTATTTCCGTTATGCGCAAAGGGAAAATGATCGCTACGCTGAACACGGCGCAGACAGATGAACTGGAGCTTGCCCGGCTGATGGTAGGCCGGGAGGTTACGATCAGCCGCCAGGAGCGGGAAGCTACCCAAGGTGAGGCACTGCTGGTTGTACGGAATTTGGACGTCGCTGCCGATCAAGGCCGTAAAGCGCTGGACGGCTTGTCCCTGACTGTAAACGAAGGGGAGATTGTAGGGGTCGCAGGTGTTGCCGGCAATGGACAAAGGGAGCTGGCGGAAGTGCTTACGGGGCTTAGGACTTGGCGGAGCGGCGAGATTATATTTGACGGCAGTCCGGTAAAAGCGGCTTCGGTGCGGGGCGCAATTGATTCGGGAATATCTCATGTGCCGGAGAACCGGATGAAGAGCGGCCTTGCCGGACGGCTGGGCTCAGTGGACAATCTGCTGTTCAAGTCCTACCGCAGTGAAGAACACTCCAAACTTGGCTTTCTGAAGGCAGCAAAGAACCGTTCCTGGTCGCGGGAGCTGGTTGAGCGCTTCAATGTGAAAACTCCCGAGCTGGATACGCCAGTCCAGCAAATGTCGGGCGGCAATCAGCAGAAGCTGCTGTTTGCCCGGGAGGTCAGCCACAACCCTAAGCTGATGGTGGCGGTTCACCCGACGCAAGGTCTGGATGTGGGCGCGACAGCCGGTGTCCATGAACTGCTGATGGAGCTGCGCGGCTCAGGCAGCGGAGTGCTGCTCATCTCGGAGGATCTGGATGAACTGCTGCAATTATCCGACCGGATATTGGTGATTTATAACGGTTCGATCATTGGGGAAAGTGACCATGAGACTGCAGATAGAGAGAGAATTGGCTTGCTGATGGCCGGGATTCAGAATAGGGAGGAGAGCGCCGTATGAGTCCGAAGAATATAAGCAATGCTGCAGTGCTTGATCCTGTTCCGGCCAAACCGGGCAACCGGTCCAAGCTGCGGCTGGAGTATGATTCAAGCCGAACCCGCTCTCCGTGGTGGACTCCCGTTCTGTCTGTCATTCTGGCCCTGCTGCTTTGCGCGGTGTTTATTGCCGCCAACGGCATGAGTCCCGTGGTCGTATACGAGAAGATGTTCCGCGGTGCTTTTGGTACCTCTTACGGTCTTACCGAAACGATGGTCAAAGCCATTCCGCTGCTGCTCTGCGGACTCGGCATTGCTGTAGCCTACCGGATTTCCGTCTGGAACATCGGCGCGGAAGGACAATTGACGGTCGGAGCGATGGCAGCTACGGCAGTGACGATTTATTTTCCTGATCTGCCTTCGTTCTGGTCCATTTCCCTGATGCTGGTGTTCGGCACTGCCGCAGGTGCGCTCTGGGGACTGATGACGGCAATTCCGCGGACGCATTTCGGGGTCAATGAGCTGATTACATCACTGATGCTGAACTACGTGGCACTGCTTGCCCTTGATTATGTGGTATTCGGGCCCTGGAAAGATCCGAAGGGTTTTAACTTCCCGGGCTCTCCGATGTTTACCGCCGCCCAGTCCCTGCCGGTTCTCGGTACGACAAGGCTGCACATCGGGCTGATCTTCGGCCTTGTCGCTGTGGCTATCTATTATCTGATGATTAAGTTTACCCGCTGGGGTTATGAGCTGCGGCTAATTGGTGCCAATCCAACGGCTGCCCGTTATGCAGGTATCCATATCAAACGCCATATTATTGTCGTAATGCTGATTAGCGGCGGTCTTGCCGGAATTGCCGGAATGGCGGAGGTTTCCGGAGTTACACATAAGCTGATGCAGGGGATTTCTCCGGGTTACGGATATACTGCGATCATTGTCGCCTGGCTTGCCAAGCTGAATCCGCTCGGTCTGATAGTCACTTCGATTCTGTTCGGCGGCCTGATTGTCGGCGGCTATAGTGTGCAGACCATCGGACTGCCTTCGTCCATTTCGGAAATGCTGCAGGGCTCGATCCTGTTCTTCCTGATTGCAGGGGATATGATTCACCGTTTCCGCTTCCGCCGGAGCGCATAGCTGTTTCTGCTGAGAGAAGGGAGTTAAACCATGGATTTCACTACACAGTTATTAATAGCCGCCATTTCCGCCGGAACGCCGCTGCTGCTGGCTACACTGGGAGGCATCCTGAATGAGCGTGCAGGGATTATCCAGCTTGGCGCTGAAGGGCTGATGCTGATGGGGGCGGTAACCACCTGCATCATCTACATCCGCAGCGGCAGCCTGCTGCTGGCTCTGCTCGCAGCGGTGGCCGTCACCGCCTTGCTAGGCCTGGTGCATTCGTTTCTCACCGTCACACTCCGGGCGAACCAGACGATGTCCGGCCTGGCCATGACCTTGTTCGGCAGCGGGCTCAGCGCTTATCTGGGCAAGTCCATCAGCGGATTGCCGCTGCCGGGAACTTCGCCGAAGCTGGATCTCGGCTGGGTCAAGTCAGTCCCGGTTATAGGAGATCTCTTCGGCAGGTTGGATTACCTGACCTGGTTCAGCCTGCTGCTCGTTCTGGTGCTGCATCTGCTGATCCACAATACCTCCTGGGGACTGCATTTACGTGCGGTCGGGGACAGTCCAGCCACGGCGGATGTTATGGGGATCCGCGTGCAGTTGATCCGCTACAGCTACGTGACAGCCGGTGCGGCATTAATCGGCCTTGCTGGTGCCGATATGGTGCTGGCATACGCGCCAACCTGGAATGAAGGCCTCACGGCAGGACGCGGCTGGATTGCCGTCGGGCTGGTGATCTTCGCCAGATGGAATCCGCTGCGTGCCCTCTTTTGCGCTTATTTCTTTGGTGCACTGGATTCGCTTGGTTTCCGCCTTCAGCTGCTCGGCAGTGCAATTCCACCTTATTTCCTTAAGATGATTCCGTACGTCGTAACGATTCTCGTGCTGATGTACCTCGGTTACCGCAACCGCAACAAACCATCCGGCACGCCGGAGTCACTGGGTACGCCTTATATCCGCGAGCAGCGTTTTTGACGAAGCGGCGGTAATTGAATCAGTCGGATGAATATAATGCATGGAAGAAATGCCAACTGGCGAGGAGGCGGAAGTGATGGGAGCTATATGGAGTAAAAAGCCGGCTCCCCCGGCAGTGCATCAGCCCCGCAGCCTGCAGGAGGCATGGGAGCTGAAGACGATGTTAGGTGAAGGAGCCGTATATGTATCCGGCGGAACGCTGCTGCGGACGCAATGGGAAGCGGGGACGGCTCCTCTGCCGCAGCGGATGATCGATTTGCGGAATATCGCCGGGATGGGTGAAATCGGACTCGCTGAAGATTATTTAACCATAGGTTCTCTGGTTTCGCTGTCGCAATGCCGCGGGAACCTGGATTTGCGGGAGATCGCTCCGGCGGTGCAGGAGGCGGCGCGCAACATCGCCGCACCCGCAGTGCGCAATCTGGCTACACTTGGCGGCAATATATCTTCCGGTTATGGAGATATTCTCCCGGCGCTGCTGGTTTACGATGCCGAAGTGGCCTCCTTTGACGGCAAATTCCTTTCAGTGCAGCCTGTCGAGGCCTGGCTGAAACGCCGCTGGAGCGGGGAGAAGCCGGCAGCTGAACTTCTTGCCGGGATCCGCTTTCCTTCGGCAGGCCATGAACACGGGGAGCAGAGTAAGCTGGAGATCTTTCGCAAGGTGGGGCGGCGGGATGCCTTTACAGCCTCGCTCGTTACCATAGCTGTTACGGCAACTCTTGATGCTGCAAGCCGCAGCTTGAATGGCGTCCGCATTGCAGCAGGCGGAGGTACCGGCAGACCACAGCGGCTTCCGGCGGCTGAAGCACTTCTGGAAGGTGCTGTCTACAGCGACAGTCTGATGGCCGCAGTGTACGAAGCGGTGGAGAGCAGCTTTGACACATATAGCGACCCTTTTGCCGCCGAAGCCTATAAGCGGAAAACCGCGGGCAATCTCATTGTTTCTGAATTGTGGAAGGGCTTGAATGCAGGCGGAGGAAAGTAATCGTTATAGAAAATTAGGTGGATTGGGGTGAGGGGAAATGCTGCTGAACAAGGAATCCAGCGGAAGCCTCTGGCGTACACGGCCCGACGGGCAGGGGAAAGTATCCGGCAAGCTGCAGTATTTAACCGACATGAGCGCCGAAGGGATGCTGATCGGACGGGTGTTGCGTAGCCATCAGGCCCATGCCCGCATTCTGTCTATCCGCACGGCAAAGGCGCTTGAGGTTCCTGGAGTACATGCGGTAATTACCCATGAGGATGTGCCCGGGCTGAACGGCTTTGGTATTGCTCTGCCGCATCAGCCGGTCTTTTGCAGCGACCGGGTACGTTATACCGGCGACGCGATTGCGGCTGTAGCTGCGGACAGCGATGAAATTGCCGAATATGCGCTTTCGCTGATTGAAGTAGACTATGAGCTGCTGCCGCTGCTGGAGGATGCTGAGGAAGCCATGAAGCCCGAGGCGATCCTGCTGCATGAAGAGGGCAATGTGCTTCATCATACGGAATACCGCAAGGGCGAACCGGCAGCGGCGTTCGCAGGCTGTGCCCATGTTGTGGAAGAGACCTACTGGACGCCGCGCCAGATGCATACGTACATGGAGACCGAAGGCGGATTGTTTATCCCAGAGTCAAACGGAAGGCTAACGATCTACTCAGCAACACAGCATGGTCTGATGGACCGCAGGCAGCTTTCGCGGATACTGAACCTCCCGGAGGAGGATATCCGGGTCATTTCCAGTCCGATCGGCGGTTCATTCGGCGGCAAAGACGAGTTGAATGTCCAGCCGTATGGAGCGCTGCTCGCACTGCGGACCCGGCGTCCGGTCCGGCTGCATAATTCCCGCGCGGAATCGGTGCGCGCCGGGCTGAAGCGCCATCCCATGAAGATTACAATGAAGACCGGCTGCGACAGCGAGGGGACGATCATGGCCCATCAGGTGCGGATTATTTCCGATACCGGGGCCTATGCGACACTGGGGGCGGAAGTGCTGAATTTTGCCACAGAGCATGTGGTAGGTCCCTATCAGATCCGCCATGTGGAGGTGGAGGGCTTTGCGGTATATACGAACAATGGCGTATCCGGTGAATTCCGCGGCTTTGGCGGCAATCAGGCGATCTTTGCCCTGGAAGGGCAGGTAGACCGCCTTGCTGAACGGCTGAATCTGGATCCGTGGGAGCTGCGCCGCCGGAACTTGCGGCGCTACGGCGATCCAGGGCCGCTAGGGCAGGAGATCGCCCAGACGCACGGGGCGATGCAGGTGTGGGAGGCGCTGGCGGCATCTCCGCTGATGCAGGAAGCGGAGTTGCCTCATACTGGAGCTGATGATTCAGAGGCTCCAAGTACTCCGGCTGCGATGCCGAAGGAGCCGTGGATTGTGACAGGCACCGGCGCGGCGATCGCCATGCACGGCG
Organism: Paenibacillus sp. IHBB 3054; assembly: GCF_051594305.1. Lineage (NCBI taxonomy): Bacteria > Bacillati > Bacillota > Bacilli > Caryophanales > Paenibacillaceae > Paenibacillus > Paenibacillus sp. IHBB 3054. The sequence continues at coordinate 115,354 of NZ_JBOFBG010000012.1, forward strand.
CAGGCCTTGGTTACGGTATTCCCGATCCGGGAGGCGGACGGCTGTCGCTGGCACTGGACGGCAAGATCGAGGCGGTCTTCGGCTACGAGGAGTTCGGCCAAGGGCTGATAGCGACAATGGAGCAGATGCTGATCGAGCAGTACGGATTTGCCGCAGATGACCTTAGGATCGTCATTGGCGATACGGATGTAGTGCCGGACAGCGGCTCCAGCACTGCTTCCCGCTCCACAAGCATGATGTGGATGGCGCTGAAGCGGCTGCATCCGGATTTTACAGCCCGGCTGCTGGGAGCCGCAGCGGCCAGGACGGGAGCAGCGGTTGAAGGCTTGAAGCCCGGTCCCGGAGGAATCCGGCATAAGGATGGCGGGCTGCTGCTGTCCTATACGGAGCTTGCGCGCAGCATCACAGAGCCGATTGTCTGTGAGACAGTGTTCAAATATCCGACCACCAAGCTGGAACGGGTGGGTGCCCATTTTCTGTACACGTATTCCGCCATCGCGGTTAAGGTGGAGATTAATCTGCTGACCGGACGGGTCCGCGTGACCGATCAGTATCATGCGGTAGCGGCAGGTCCCGTTGCCAATCCGCAAGGCTATCTGGGACAGATTGAAGGCGGCAGCAGTATGGCCATCGGCTTTACATTAACGGAAGATGCGGTAATGGCTGGCGGCAGCTATGTAACGAAGAACATGGATACGTATCTGGTTCCTACGATTGTCGATATGAACGGCAGCATCCAGGTGCAGCCGATTGAAGGTTTACCGGAGCATGATACTTACGGCCCCCGCGGCATTGGGGAAGTCGGTTCGGTCAATCTGGCCCCCGCAGTCGCTTCTGCTGTATTCCAGGCGGTTCGCAAACGGGTCAACCGGCTGCCGATCGAGCCCGAATGGCTGCAGGCTACGCCGTTTATTCCGCAGAAGGCGGTGAAGACGCATGTCGGATAACTACGAATTGTACATCAAGGATAGTCAACCTGGACTTGCGCCACAACAGGCAGCGAGTGATACCGGGGTGGGGTTCACATTGAACTGCATCATCAACGGCCAAGCGGTATCTAAGGAGGTTCCGCCGGCCCGCCGGCTGCTGAGCATTCTGCGCGAGGATTTGGAGCTTACCGGAACCAAAAGATCCTGCGAAATTGGCCGCTGCGGAGCCTGTATGGTTCTGATCAACGGCCGGCAGGTCAACTCTTGCCTGACGATGGCTTATCAATGCGAGGGAACGGAGATTACAACCATTGAAGGACTCAGCGAAGCGGGGCTGCATCCTGTGCAGCGTGCTTTTCTGGAAGAGGGAGGATTTCAGTGCGGCTACTGCACACCGGGGATGGTGATCTCGGTAGTCGCCCTGCTGGAGGAGAATCCGTCGCCTTCGCAGGAGGAAGTGGAAGAAGCGCTGTCGGGGAATATTTGCCGCTGCACTGGTTATGGCGGGATCTTGCGTGCAGTAAACAAAGCGATAGAAAGCGGGGTGGGCCGATGACTGTGCCGGATGATTTTTTAACGCTGGATAAGATTAATGGGCTTGGCAAAGAGGAATTCGTGAGAACCCTTGGAGGGATATTTGAGCATTCACCCTGGGTGGCGGAGGGGACTTACGGGCACATTCCTTTTCAGTCCGTGGAACAGCTGCACGGTGTCATGCTGGAAACGGCGCGAAGTGCGGAGCGAAGCCGGATTGCGGAGCTGCTGAGGTCCCATCCTGATCTGGCCACGCGGCTGCAGGTCACGCCGCTGTCGGCGGCAGAACAGCAGGGGGCAGGTCTGGATCAGCTGACGCCTGCTGAGTTCGAGCGGTTGACCGGGTTGAATGCGGTGTATACGGAGAAGTTTCATTTCCCTTTTATTCTCGCTGTACGCGGCAAAAACAAGGATGACATCATAGAAGCGATAGGGGAACGGGTCAATCGTTCATTGGCGGAGGAATGGGAGCAGGCGCTCTATGAAATCGGTAAAATCACCAGCTTCCGGCTCCGCGATCTGATAACGGAAGAAAAATGATGTATTTAAAACGATTCAGCTAAAACTGCATTTTTGAGAATCAATGCTGCATTCACTACACAACCCGCAGGAGGGATCAGCCATGCCGGAACGGATAAAGGTACACGCCAAAAGACGGCAGAATGAGCAACTGAACAGACCACTGAACGGACATTGGATTAAACATCGGATTGAACTAATAAAGCATGGAACGAAAGGTTCCAATAACTTCAACTTTGAAAATTCAACGGAAAAAGCTTGGCAGTGGGCTGGCATCCGTGTGATGGATATATCTCTCTTGCTGAAGTCAGGTTGGAAGGACGGGGGCCGGTGCATGCTCCGCAGGATATATCTGCGGGATGGACTGCCATGCCGGATTATAGTTAGTACCGTGGTTCCCGGAGGGATTCCGGCATGAGCGGGCGGCTGACTACCCACGTTCTCAACCTGTCCGGGGGCATCCCCGCTGCCGGCATGGCACTTCAGCTATGGAGGCTGGAAGACGGGGCAGCTTCACTGCTGCGCGAAGCCGTAACGAATGCCGATGGCAGATTGGACGCTCCGCTGCTGGAAGGTGCAGAACTGGCAGCCGGCAGCTATGAGCTGCTGTTTATGGCCGGAGATTATTTTCGCAGCAGCGGTTTGCCGTTTGAAGCCTCCGGAGAAGGGAACAGTGCTGATGGAGCCGCCCCTTTCTTTCTCGAACAAATCCCGATCCGCTTCAATATAACTGATCCGTCCGCCCATTATCATGTTCCGCTGCTGGTGGCTCCCGGAGGGTACAGCACGTACCGGGGAAGCTAATGAAATCATAAAGATCAGATGACCGGAGGTGACCGATTCATGGAAGAAACCTATGAGCTTATCATCAAAAATGGAGATGTAGTGCTCCCCGGGGAAGTGCTTAAGCTGGATATCGGGGTGAAGGACGGTAAGATCGCTGCCCTCGGCAAGCAGCTTGCGGCAGGAGCGGATACCCGCATCCTTGATGCGGAAGGACTATATGTGCTGCCGGGCATGATTGACATGCATGTCCACTTTAATGAACCGGCACTGGGCCATTGGGAAGGCTTCCGTACCGGTTCGGCGGCGCTGGCGGCAGGAGGCATCACCTGTTATGCAGATATGCCGCTGAACGGCAACCCGCCAACGGTCAATCAAGCCGCACTGCAGCTCAAAGCAGAAGCCGCATCCGGGAACTCTGCAGTGGATTATGTGCTGTGGGGCGGACTCGTTCCCGGCAATCTGGAAGATTTGGAGCCGCTGGCGGCAGCCGGAGTTACCGGCTTTAAGGCCTTTATCTCCAACCCCGGCGGTGAAGGGGAGGGGAGATTCCGCGAGGTGGACGCTGATACCCTCTATCAAGGGATGAAGAAAATTGCTGCGCTCGGCGGCATTCTTGCACTGCATGCAGAAAGCGAGGAGTTGACGGCGGCGTTGTCGGCCGATGCCCTGCGCAGCGGGCGGACCGGAGCGCGCGATTTTGCCGCTTCCCGCCCGGCGGAAGCCGAGCTGGAGGCGGTAGCCAGAGCGCTGCTATACAGTGAGCGAACCGGCTGCAGGCTGCACTTCGTGCATATCAGCACTTCTGCCGCGATTGAAATGATTCATGCTGCCAAGCTGCGCGGCCTTGATGTTACTGCGGAAACCTGCCCCCACTATCTCATCCTGAGTGAGGATAACATGGAGGAACTGGGACCGCTGGCCAAATGTGCACCCCCGCTGCGCAGCCTGGAGGAACAAGAACGCTTGTGGAAGGTACTTGCAGACGGTAAAATCGATCTCATCGCCTCAGACCATTCGCCTTGTCCGACAGAGCTTAAGCTTGCTCCCGGATTGTCTTTTTTTGAAGCGTGGGGCGGTATTTCCGGCGCACAGAGCAGCCTGGAGCTGATGTTCCACGAAGGGGTGAATGTGCGTGGACTGCCAGTTACGCAGATTTCTGCGCTGCTGTCAGGACTTCCGGCGCGGCGATTCGGGCTGGATCACCGTAAAGGCTCGATCGCACCCGGGCTGGATGCCGATCTGGTACTGCTGAATCCGGATCACCCCTATACCTTGGCGGCAGAAGATCTGTTATACCGTCATAAACATAGTCCTTATACCGGAATGACCTTGTCCTGCAAGGTAATGGCAACACTCAGCCGGGGTACGGTTGTCTACAACGCGGAACAAGGTGTGGTGGCCGAAGGCGGCGGGGAATGGCTGCGGACCTATGAAGGGCAGCCTTCTATATGAATACGCCGCTGATTCAGGCACCGGCCCGGGAGATGCTGATGCTGCTGGAGGAGCTTGCCGCTTTCAGTGCCCCCGGACCCGGGGTTACCAGGCTGCTGTACACACCGGAATGGCTTCAGGCCCAGCAGTTCCTGCAGGAGCGGATGGCCGGGATGGGCCTGGCGGTCAGGACAGACAGGGTGGGGAATATTTATGGACGGCTCGGCGGATCACAACCGGACAGTAAAGTGATATTAACCGGATCTCATATTGATACGGTTCTGAACGGCGGCAGATATGACGGCGCTTATGGAGTAGCCGCCGCCATGACGGCTCTGAATTATTTGCAGCAGACCTTCGGGCAGCCGCTGCGGACCCTGGAGGTTGTATCCTTCAGCGAAGAAGAAGGCAGCAGGTTTCCCTTGACCTTCTGGGGCTCGGGCCATGTTACGGGTCTGTATGATGGAAGCGAAGCCGAGACAGCCGCCGATTCAGAGGGTGTAACGATAAAATCAGCGATGGAAGCCTGCGGTTTAAGCTCGGAGCACCCGCTAGGAGATCATAAAGCTGTTGCGGCAGGACAAACGGCAGCCAGAACAGATATCGGCGCTTTTGTCGAATTGCATATTGAACAGGGGATTGTGCTGGAACAATCCGCATTGCAGATTGGGGTCGTGCAGGCCATCGCCGGCCAGAGGCGCTTTACCGTTAAGGTCGGCGGAACTGCCAATCATGCCGGCACAACACCGATGCTGCACCGGCGGGATGCGCTTGCCGGTGCAGCGGAAATGCTGCTGGAGCTGGAACGCTCTGCGGTGGAAGCCGGAGATCCGCTGGTAGCCACTTCAGGCAGGCTTGAGGTTTACCCGGGCACACCAAATGTTATTCCGGGGGACGTGCAGTTTACGCTGGACATCCGCCACAGTGAGGCGAAAAGGCTGGAGAGCTTCTGCTCTGGAGTGATGGCCGGATTTGAGGACATTGCAGCCAGGCGGGGACTGACGCTGGAAGTGGTCATGACGTTGTCCACAGCGCCTGCGCCTATGGATCAGGGCCTGAGCAGGACGCTGGAACAGATCTGCCTGAGTCAGGGGAAAACCTTCCGCACCATGATCAGCGGAGCAGGGCATGATGCCCAGCTGTTTGCGTCCGGATGCCGGACAGCCATGATTTTTGTGCCCAGCCGGGCGGGAATCAGCCATTCCCCGGATGAATACTCGTCGCCGGAGGAGCTGGCAGCCGGGCTGGATGTCTTAACAGCTATGTTATATGAATTAGCCTATAAAGAGAGCTGAGTTAGCCTAGGGAGAGATGATTATGAAGCGGTACGAAGATTTGTCGCCGTCTCTGCGGTGCATTATGACCCCGGGTCCGGTGGAAGTCGATCCGCGAGTGCTGCGGGCCATGTCTTTTCCGGTATTGGGACAGTTCGATCCCGAATTTACGGGTATTATGAATGAAACGATGGAGATGCTGCGGGAACTGTTCGTTACGGACAATCAATGGGCTTTCCCTGTGGACGGCACTTCACGCTCCGGAATCGAAGCAGCAATGGTCAGTTTGATTGCTCCGGGGGACCGGGTGCTGATCCCGATTTTTGGCCGCTTCGGCCATTTGCTGCATGAAATCGCCGAACGCTGCGGGGCAGAGGTGCTGACGCTTGAGAAGGAATGGGGTTGCGTGTTTGACCCCGAGGAAGTGATTGCAGCCATGAAGAGCTTCAAGCCTGATATCGTGGCAATCGTACATGGAGAGACCTCCACGGGACGTGTGCAGCCGCTGGCCGGCATCGGGCGGGCCTGCCGTGAACAGGATGCCCTGCTGATTGTGGATGCGGTGGCGACGATCGGAGGTGTGCCCGTGGAGACGGATGCCTGGATGCTGGATGCCGTGATCGGCGGCACGCAAAAATGCCTGTCCATTCCTTCGGGCATGGCCCCGGTTACGTACAATGCACGGGCGGAGGCCAAGCTCCTGAAGCGCAAGCGGGTGGAGCGTGGCCTGAGGACCGGTGAGGTCCAGGCTGAAGCGCTGGATTTTGTGCGCAGCAATTATTTTGACCTGGGAATGCTTCAGGATTACTGGAGCCCCCAGCGGCTCAATCATCATACAGAGATGACCTCCATGCTTTATGCGCTGCGCGAAGGGCTGCGGCTGGTGCTTGAGGAAGGGCTGGAGGCCCGGCATGCCCGGCATGCGCTGCATGAAGAGGCGCTAGTTGCCGGACTTACGGCAATGGGGCTGAAGCTGTACGGAGATCCGCAGAGCAAACTGACGGTGGTGACCTGTGTGCTGATTCCGGAGGGCGTTGACGGGGAAGCCGTGCGGACAATGCTGCTGGAACGCTTCGGCATTGAGATTGCCAGTTCTTTCGGGCCGTTAAAAGGGCGGATCTGGCGCATCGGCACGATGGGCTTCAGCTGCCGGGAGAATAATGTGCTGCGCCTGCTCGGTGCGCTGGAGGGGGCGTTGCTGCGGCATGGGCATGCTGTTCCCGCCGGGCTTGGCGTTCAGGCGGCACTTGACGTATATGATGCAAAAGTAAGATAATCGGTTGAATACTGCAGCCGGTCGAATGTAGGAAACAGGTGTTGTCCGGATGAAACGGACGGCCCGCGCTTTAACCAAGAAACGGCTTGCGTCCTGCAAAGGGCAGTAAGGCCGTTTTTCTTAAAATATAATAATTTATATGCTTCACGCTATAAATTATCCTTCTAGTTCTCGCTGAAACAGATACCGTCCTTTTGAGGATGGCGAAGCCGTTTCCACTTGAAATACTAGGTCATAGTTGTTTTACGCTGTAACTCAGTTTGTAGCTATATTCAAGATATCGGAGGGGAGTGGAAGTCATGACTTATATTAGAAAACCTTTGGCGGATTGTGTGCCTGAGCTTGTGGCTACAGCCCGCGGCGATCAGCCGGCATCATTGGTAATAACCGGCGGGAAGCTGGTCAATGTAATCTCCGGTGAAATTCTGGAGGGAATGTCTGTTGCGGTACAGGGGGGACGCATCGCCTATGTCGGCAAGGATGTTTCGCACACGATAGGAGCAGGCACGCAGGTCATTGATGCAGCCGGCAGATATATCGCTCCGGGACTGCTTGACGGACATTGTCATATTGAGAGCACACAGCTGACAGCAACGGAATTTGCCCGTGCGGTCCTGCCGCTCGGGACAACTGGCGGGTTCTTCGACGCGCATGAGATTGCCAATGTGTTCGGACTGAAGGGCATCAAGCTGATGCTGGATGAGATGCGCGGCACACCGCTTGCCGCTTATATGCAGGTAGCGTCCTGCGTGCCTTCGGCGGGAGCTGAATTCGAAACAACCGGCGCTTCTATCGGACCGGAGGAAGTGGCGGAAGCTTATACCTGGGGGCCGGATGTCATTGCCCTCGGTGAGGTGATGAACTTTCCGGGCGTAGTCTACGGCGATGAGAAAATGCTCGGCGAGATCCAGGCTACGCTGCGGGCCGGCAGATATGTGGATGGGCATTTTACCTGGCCGTCCAGTGACTGGAGACTACCGGTCTATGCGGCAGCGGGTGTAAGCGGTGACCATGAGTGTGTTACCGCAGAAGATGTGATCGAGCGTGTCCGTCTGGGGATGTATGCCAAAATGCGCCGCGGTTCCGCCTGGCATGATGTGGCGAAGACGATCACAGCGCATACCGAACACGGGCTGGAGACGCGCCGTATGATGCTCGTTACCGATGACCGCAGCTCGGAATCACTGCGGGATGAAGGACATATGGATTTTGTGGTGCGCCATGCCATTTCCCAGGGTGTGAAACCTGTCACTGCCTTCCAGATGGCAACGATCAATACCGCTGAGCGCTTCGGGGTAGCCCGCGATATCGGCTCAATTACTCCGGGCTCCTGCGCAGATATTATTTTGCTGGACGGAAATTTGGCCGATGTCAACGTCGTTATGACCATTGCCGCAGGTGTGGTCGTGGCCGAGAATGGCATCATGACGGCCTCGCTGCCGGCATTCACCTACCCGCAGGAAGTGCGGGCGTCGGTTCATTTGCCGCAGCTTCCGGTTCCGGATGATTTTATTATCCATGCTCCCGTGGAGTCAGGCAGTGTTGCTGTCCGGGTCATTAAGGTTATTGAGAATCATGTAGAGACCGGTGAACTCATTGTGCAGCGTCCTGTGAAGGACGGCAAGCTGCAGGTGGGAGACGGCCTATGCAAAATCGCTGTATTCGAACGGCATAAAGGAACCGGCAACAAATCGGTCGGGCTTGTGGAGGGGATTGGCTTCCATGAACCGGCGGCAATCGCCATGACCGTTGCTCACGACAGCCACAATGTGCTGATCATCGGCAACGATGATGAACTGATGGCCAAGGCCGCCCGGGCTGTAGCTGAAGCGCAGGGTGGAGTGGCTGTAATTACCGGCGGCGGCACAACCTTGTTCCCGCTTGCGATTGCCGGACTTATGTCCGCGGAACCATTTGAGACCGCAGCCGCCCAGTCCGCTGCTATTAGCAAAGCTCTGTACGATGCGGGCTGCACACTGAATTATGCTTTTATGACGCTGTCACTGCTTGCGCTTGCGGTAATTCCGACCTTGCGCATTTCGGATAAAGGACTGGTACGCATCTCTCCGGAAGAAGGAATCCAGCTGGTAACATTATTTTGCTAAGGCGGTCTTAATCTTACAGTGACAAGTTTGAATTAAATAGAATGCTCTCTACTAAATGGGGTGTCTCTTAGTCTGAATGCAGACAGAGACACCCCATTTCGCTATGGAATTGGTCCTTATATGGCGGCGTGGCAACATGAGGGGAAGCCCTTTTTTGAGTCGCAAGTCGCAGTGGAAAGGTATTTTCTTAGATTTGAAGGCATATATTTAACCATTTCATCACATATTGAAACTAATTATTATAAAATTTTAATGAAAAACATTAACAAAATAATGAAAATAGACGATAATACCTATAAATTAATTAAAATTATTGCCAAATCGTGATTATCAGACAAAATGATTGAAAGTTCAAATATATGGAACGGGGTGGATGAGATGATCAAATTAGAAACGCAGGACATCGTGAATATTACTATAAAGCAAATTGCCGGTATTTTTAAAATGGAGCCGCTTGAGTTGAGATTTGTGAATGATTTTCAAGGAGAACAATATCTCTTAACGAATGACAAGCTGCATCTCAACAACCAGCACTACTGGGCAAAAGTTATGGAATGTGTTTTCGACAATCATGTCAGACCGGTTCTGATGTGTGAAGTGCTCTACTTCCTGCGCAATGAATTTCTGGAGAGCGACATCAAGCTCAGCTTCTCCTATGATTTTGCCGAAGGTGCAGACGGAGCGGCAACGGTATCTGCGGAAGTCAGCTTTAATGATTCACCAGAACTGCAGCCGGGAGAAATTGCCGAACTGATTGATTTTGCACTGTCCCTCCAGGACAAACAATGGTTTGAGGAACTGACCTCCAAATACAAACAACTGACTGCATGAGATTGGTGCACAGTTCTATCATACCCGCATTTAATAAGCCGCCCTGTCCGCAGTGTTCATCTGCGCAAGGGGCGGCTTATTTCTTTGATATATAGATTGAACTAATAATTCTTCTATTTTGGGATTGGCCGTGACTCCAGAGAATATTGGACTTCCGGCCGCTGTTAGGTTTGGATTTCCTGAAATTAACCGCGAATCGCGGTAGAAATCCAAACCTTGACCATGCTTCCGAAGCTAGCTTTCCTACGGAAAGCTTTCAGGCGGACGCTATCGCTCCTCCAGTTCCAAAATTCCCCTCCGCTACTTTTCCCTAAATGTATATTCTCAAGTTCATTCTATATAGATACTTTATTTACTATGGGTTCAAATGCACTATAAAACAGCTTCCTTCAGCCAGCCTTGAGCATTCTCACTGACCTTTTGTGCCAGAAAGTCCAGCCATTCTTCACTGTCGTTCAAACAGGGGGCGGCAAGGAAGGAGTCTGCTTGTCCACCTCCGGCAGCAAATTGCTCTCTTCCTTCCACAGCAAGCTCATGCAATGTTTCCAGGCAATCGGTCACAAGTCCGGGCGAAAAAATCATCGGCCGCTGAATCCCGCGTCCGGCCAGCCCCTTCAGTACTTCCTCTGTAGATGGCCCGATCCATTCCTCGCGGCCAAAACGGGATTGAAATGAGATTTGCCAATCCCCGGACGCCCAATTCATCGCTTCTGCAAGCAGGCGGGCCGTTTCCAGACACTGCTCCGGGTAGGGGTCTCCGGTCTCTGCATACCTGCTGGGAATCCCGTGAAAGGTCAGCACGAAGTAATCCGGTTTGGTGTTTATTTTACGTAGTTCTCGCAGTAAAAGCTCTTTCATGGCAAGGATATACCCCGGTGCATTATAGTAGGCTTCCATAAACCGGAGTGCGGGTACAAAACGTTTGGATACCGGTCCGGCAGCGCTGCGGCGCCCGAGAGCGGCAAAGCAGGCGGCGTCGTAGACGGATGCTGTGGTAGTAGAAGAATATTGCGGAAACAAGGGGACCACGATGATCCGGGTCACTCCGGAGGACTCCAGTTTGGCAAAAGCCTGTTCCATGCCGGGCTCACTGTAGGCAAGACCCAGCTCCACCTGATAACGGCTGCCGAGCAGCTTTTGCAGACCGGCCACCTGGGCCTGTGAATGAAGCAGCAGTGGGGAACCTTCCTTGAGCCAGATTTCGCTGTAGAGCTTGGCAGATCGGCGTGGCCTTACCCGTAAAATAATTCCGCGCAGCAGCGGTTGCCACAGCAGAGGGGGATAATCAATGATCCGGCGGTCGGAGAGGAACCTCCGCAGATAAGGGCGTACCGACTTAGCGGTGGGGGCGTCAGGTGTTCCGATTTGGGCGAGAATGACGCCGATAGAGGGCTGATTCAACGTAGTGAACGCTCCTTTACATTAACATGACATCGTTAAAAAGTATCATAATCCTCTTAGTAAGTACAATACAGGACATCACATTATTATCATATGACGGAGTAAATGGGAGTATTTGAGAGATGAAAAATTTACTGAATTAAAATACTATAAAAATAGTGATGTTTCTAATAGGGTGTGTGATTTTATGTACAGAGAGGCCAAGCTTTGATTTGATACCATCAAGCCAGAAATTGCCTCTAGCAGACATGAACTAATGAATGTGAATTAATTCACCTATATATGTGAATTGTTTCACCTTTTGAATGGGATATTCGTAAGAGCTCTTCTATGGTGCATGGGATAGCTGACGCGGGATGGGAAAGGGGGGATGACCTCTTAGGAGGAAGCAGGATCTTCTTCTTAAGAAGGGATGAGAGATGGCCAAACGGAAGATCAGCTGTAAAGTGCTACATACTACTGGAGATATGGTAAAGGAGAATACTCATTGAAAAAACTGATTTCTTTGACTGTAAGCGCAGCCTTGTTGCTTGCGCCAATCGCTTACACAATTAATGCACCTGCACTGAATTTGAAGGTGGATGCGGTTTCTGCCGCTTCGGAAGAAGCAACGGCTAAACCGGAAGCAACACCAAAGGCAACAGCCAAACCGGCTGCAACGCCCAAAGCGACTGAAAAACCAGCAGCAACAAAGAAACCGGCTGCAACGCCCAAAGCGACTGCGAAGCCAGCTGCAACAGCGAAGCCAGCTGCAACGGCTAAACCAGCTGCAACAGCTAAACCAGCTACCACAGCTAAACCGACTGCAACAGCTAAACCAGCTGCAACAGCTAAACCGACTGCAACAGCTAAACCAGCTGCAACAGTTAAACCGGCCGCTACTGCTAAGCCTGTAACGGTTCAACAAGATGTGTATCAAGACGGGGTATATGTAGCTTACGGCGATGCTTACTCCAAAGGTACCGAAGGCGCGAAAGTTACGATTAAAGACGGCAAAATCGCTTCCATTGATCTGCTGAGAACATCTCCGAAGCTGATCGACAGAAATGTCCGTGAGAATTACAGCGGCCTCTGGACGGCATATGGTCTGATGAAAGACAGACTGCTCGGCAAGACAAGAGTCGGAGCTGCTGCAGTGGATGCTGTTTCCGGCGCAACCCGCTCCAGCAACGGCTGGAAATTGTCGGTAGACAGAGCGTTTGAAAGAGCGCTGAAAGTAAAACCGGCTGACGCCACTTATTTCAAAGGCGACATCATGGGTATCGACCCTCAAGGTAAATATGCGGTATTCGCAACCTACGATGCTGCCAAGCTGACTGCGGTTAAACTGTATCCGCTGACAACAAGCGGAGATTTCGTGGATGAAAAAACCTACACTGCAGAGCAAACTGCAGCGATTGCGGCAATCACGCCTGTACTGCTCGCAAACGGTTCGTCCGCACAACCTGTAGCCGGATTTGAAGCTGAATCCAAAGCTGCAATTCAGGCATTCTGGGATGCAGAGCAGAACGCCCTCATCAACAACACTTCCGCTTATGTTGACGGCTTCTACTCTTCCTACGGTACTGCAAGAAGCGTAGGCGTGGAAAGAGCCGATATCGTTATCCGCAACGGCAAGCTGGTAAATGTGAAGCTGTACAGACTGGGTTCCAATCTGGTAGACAGAGGCGCAACTGCTTATGCAGAAGTTGTAAAAGCAAATGCACCAATGACAGCCAAATTGCTTGCCAACGGTTCTTATTTGGCCAATTATGATGAAAAGGTAGACGGTATTTCCGGCGCTACCGAAAGCAGCCATGGCTGGAACCAAGCTGTAGAAAGAGCTTTCGAGAAGGCGCTGAAAGTTCCTGCAGAAGGCAAATATTTTGAAGGCAAATTCGCCGGCGTAGACAACCAGAACAAAGTCCTGCTGCTGGTCGACATTGCTGCCGACAAAGTAAGCGGCATTAAAGTAAGCCTCTTTGCAGCTGACGGCAAAATTATTGCCGATGACAAGCTGACACCTGAACAAAAAACTGTAGTTGGACTGCTGACTGCAGGTTTGCTTGAACAAGGCGTGGATTTGACGGATGTTCCGGGTCAAGAAGCTTTGTCCAAAGCGGCAAAAGCAGCTCTGACAGACGCTTTGACCAATGCTTCCAAAGTACAAGGCACTTATAAAGACGGCACTTTCACCGCTTTCGGTGATGCTTATGATAAAGGAACCAACAGAGCAGACGTAACTCTGCGCAACGGCAAGATTGTGAATGTTGCTCTTTCCCGTGTAGGTATGAATATGGTGGATTTAGGAAAAGCGGCTTATGCTGAAGTTCAAAAAGCAATTCCGCAGTTGACTACCAGCTTCCTTGCTGCAGGAACAAGAGAAGGTGTACAATCGGTAGATGCCATCTCCGGCGCTACAAGCAGCAGCAATGCACTGAAAGCTGCCGTAGACAGAGCTTATGGTAAAGCTGAAGTTGTAGAAACCGACAAAGCAGCTTACTTCGATGGAATTTTCATTGGAGCAAGTGCCGACAAATCCGTCAATGTCATGGTTACTGTCAAAAATAATATCCCTGTGTTGATGCTGGTCTATTATCTCGACGGTGCCGGAAAAGTGAAGACCCCATATCTATTAACACCGGCTGAGCTTGCGGTGAAGACAGAAATTGAGTCCACTTCCAGCACGAATGGACTGCATAAATACGGATACCGTCCGGCAGCCTTCGGAGCCAATGATGCTGAGAAGGATGTTTCCGCCAAAGCAGTAGAAGCAATCAAAGCTGCGCTGGAAGCAGCAGGCAAATAATACAGCAACGTCTATAGAGGAGGTTATTCAGGCCCTGTAAATGGCTCTGGATAGCCTCTTTTTGTGCTGTAAGCAAAGGCTATTGACCTGCTTGGTACAGGCCCGGGCATAATTATGAATCGTTATCGTATAGTAATTTAAAGGGATTTCGAAGGTGAATGTCAAAAGTTTAATATACACAGCAGGATATAATACCTGCTAGTAATGGGAGGCTCCAACATGACACTAATTAAACAGCTATCTCCGCAGGACGAATTTGTCGGGTTCTATCTGTTACGGGAGCTGACGCTCAAACAGACAAACGGTACTCCTCCAAAGGATTATTTTGATATTGTACTCGGTGATTCAAGCGGTCAGATAACAGCTAAATATTGGGATGTCAGCACAACTGATAAAGAAACCTTTTTCCCCATGGCGCTGGTGAAGGTGCGCGGCATAGCGCATACCTACCGTGAGAAGCTGCAGGTCAAGATTACCAAGATCAGACTGGCCAATGAGACGGACGGTGTATCACTCACTGATTTTATCCGGTCTGCGCCAATCCGTCCCGTTGATCTTATCCATACGATTAAAGGGGTGATGAGCAGCATTGCCGATCAGGAGATTTCCGCAATCGTCTCCTTCTGCGTCGGCAAGGTGGAAGAGAAGCTGATGCATTATCCCGCAGCCAAGACCTATCACCATGCTTATTTTGCCGGACTTGCCTATCACATGGTGCGGATGCTGGAGATTGGGGATTTTCTCTGCAAACAGCGTCCGTTCCTGAACCCTGATCTGATGAAGGCGGGGATCATTCTGCATGATATCGCCAAGCCGGAGGAGATGATTTCCCAGTTTGGCATTGTGTCGGATTACAGTGTGCAGGGGAAGCTGATCGGTCATATCTCGATGGCGTCGAACTGGATTACCGAGGCCGCGATTCGTTTAGGTTTTACTCTGGATTCGGAAAAAGTTATCGCGCTGCAGCATTTGGTCTTATCCCATCATAATCTGGGCGAATGGGGAAGCCCTGTTCAGCCGCAAACGGCGGAAGCGGTGGCGCTGCATCATATCGATGCGATGGATGCCAAGCTGCAGATGGTGGAGGATGCGCTGGATACGACCCCGGAAACAGAAGAATGGACACCGTTTATCCGCGGACTGGAGAACAAGGCGGTTTACCGGTCGAAAATCTAGAATCGTCAAAAAAACGCAAAGAGCAGGTCTTCTTGAGTAACCGAGAAGACCTGCTCTTTATTTTGATCCACAGTAGGTTGCCGGGATGTCTCAGAAGCGCTGCTCAAAAGGTGCTGCCGGGAGCAGCGGAACCCGTTTTTTGCCGGGTTTCTTTGCTGCTTTTTTGGGTGGTGATTTAAAAGGAGTATATCCGCCCGAATACATCGTTCCGGCTTTATAGCCTTGACTGTCCGCGAGCAGCAGCGGTTCGAATTGCTGCTGCTGTTCCATCAGCTTCAATAAGATGATAGCCGCAGCCCGGGCATCATCGAGTGCATCATGATGCTTCAGACGGATGCCGAAATGCTGTGAGATTACATTCAATTTATGGGAAGGCAACTCCTGGAGCATTTTTTTTCCCAGCAGATAGGTGCACATATATTGAAAATTCGGGTAGCTGGTCCCTGAGGCATCCAGACAATAACGCAGCACGCTCATATCGAAGGCGGCATTATGCGCCACGACGATTTCGCCTTGCAGCAGCGGTTCGAGCAATGGCCACAGCTCAGCAAAAGTAGGCTGCCCCTGGACCATTGAGGGCGTGATCCCGTGAATAGCGATGTTCATCCCGTCAAACCGCTGGCGCGGGTCAATCAGCCAGACATGCTCGGCTGTAATAACGCCTTCTCTAACCTGGACAAGACCCAGGGAGCAGGCGCTGGAGCGGCTGGAATTTGCCGTCTCAAAGTCAATTGCTGTAAAGTTCATTTGGTAAAGCCCCTTATCTATCAGGTATATCATTAATACTAAAGTAGTGAGGGGGTAAATACAATCTAGCAATTTTACAAAACCTTGTGAGTATGATACTCCTTATATATGAAAAATTGGAAGAGTACATCGAGGAATGAGGAGATGAGGTTATGCTGCAGCTGCTAAAAGGTCAAAAGGTAGATGTAACTAAAGGGAAAAACGTAAATGAGATTACATTATCCTTCGGATGGTCAACCGCTAATCAAGAGATGGGGATAGATGCCGCTGCTTTTTTGTTGTCGGAGCGGGGACGCTGCGAACGTGATGAGGACTTTATTTTCTATGGAAATCCGATATCACAGGATGGAGCCGTAACACACACAGTCTTGAACCAGGGGGATAAGGAAAGTCTCTCGGTTTCATTGTCCCGTCTGCCGCAGCAGGTTGCCCGGATCGCCTTGACATTGACTATCTATGAAGGCGAACAACTGAATCACCGCATGAAAGATGTATCCGGCCTTTATCTGAAGCTCCAGGATCGTCAGAGCGGCGAGGAACTGCTCCGTTTTGAGTATGGCTCTGATTTATCCGATGAGACAGCGATCGTAGCAGGAGAATTATACCGCCATAACGGGGAGTGGAAATTTAACGCCATCGGCAGCGGTTTTAATGGAGGCTTGGCTGCACTATGCGTCAATTTTGGACTTGAAGTGGAAGAGGCGGGTTCTGCGGAGGTTGCTGCTGCAGCTGAAGTGCTGGCACCGCTTGAACCGCCTTCACCAACGCCGCCGCCAGCACCAGCCGAGCTGTCTGCTCCACCGGAACCTGTAAAGAATTCTGTCCTGTCTACCATTGATCTGCGCAAAAAAATAGTTCAGTTCACACTCGAAAAGAAGCAGTTGACCGGAGTAACAGCCCGGGTTGGGGTTGTGCTGGATATCAGCGGCTCGATGAGAGATCTGTATGCCCGCGGCATCGTGCAGGAGGTTGTAGAACGGATATTGGCCGTTGCCTGCAAATTTGACGACAATGGCTCGCTGGATGTCTGGGTGTACGATAACGAATTCAGCCGGCTGCCCCCGGTTACGGAACGGGACTTTGAACAATACGTACAAAGACATATTCTAAAAAATCCTTCGATTCATAAATTCGGGCGGAACAATGAACCTCCGGTGATGGAGGATGTGATCCGCAAGTATACCAAAGAGGATAAGGATTCTACTCCGGTATTTATCATATTTATCAATGACGGAGGCGTCTTGAAATTAACCAAAAAGGTGATTATGAAGGCAGCTGTCCAGCCGATATTCTGGCAGTTTGTCGGGATCGGCAATTCGGATTTCGAAGTGCTGGAAGGATTGGACAACATGACCGGCAGAGTCGTGGACAATGCGGACTTTGTTCACTTGGACCGGATTGAACGGGTATCGGATGACGAGCTGTACGACAGGCTGCTCAATGAATTTCCGCACTGGCTGAAGGCGGCCAAGGACAAACGGATTCTCTCGACGTAAGGGGAATATCAACATTTTTGCGAGAATAGGCTGGCCCATGGGCTAGCCTATTCTTGTGGTTAGGGGTTGTTCCCTCTCAGCACCGGGGAAGGATTGCAGATCCAGCCGGAAACCTTTAACCAGAGTATTCCCGTTCATAATATCGGTCTCGAAATGCCGTTTGAAGCCCAGCCGTTCGTAGAGCCTGATCGCCGAGACCATCATATCCGAGGTGTGCAGGTTCAGGGTGGAGGCGCCCAACCCACGGGATCTCCGGGCGGCTTCCCGAATCAGGAGTGCAGCAACGCCGCGGCCGCGTACGTCAGGGGAGACGGCAAGCAGGCGCAGTACAGGGGAGTGGATGCCAAGCTCCGGCTTGCCGTAAGCCGTTTCCGAGGAGGTGAACAACAATGCGCTACCGACAATCTGCTGGCCGGTTTCAGCGATGATGCGCGCGAACGGGGCATCACCGTGTACGGAATCAAGGATTGAATTCCGGTACGCTTCCCACTGCGGCTCAGGCATGTCGGCAGAATATTGGCTGTATGCGGACAGCAGCACTTCGGCGATGGCTTCGCGCTCATTATCTGCAGCGTCACGAATAATGATCTCTTTTGACATATTCACGATATACCTCCCTTACATAAGTCAGGTAGAAAGATCAGGCGAATGACATTATTATAACTGACAAATCGCATAGACATAAGAGGAATTTAATGATTCTGATAAATGAATAGAAAAGTTCTATCCATCTTTGTGACTTATTTAATGGAAATCCGACTGAAATACACGGAATATGTGTTGACAAAAAAATACGCCGTGAATAAGATATATACAAAATCTATAAGAACGCATCGCCATAAATCATTGTTAATTCATCGGAATAGTAAAATTAAAACCCGACTAAGGGGGGGCTAGGTGTGAACATTGAAAATATTGAGGCCTTTGTGTACATCAACCATTATGGAAGCTTCAATAAAGCGGCCGAAGTCCTGTATATCTCGCAGCCGACAGTTACCGCCCGCATACAATCGCTCGAACGGGAGCTGGATTGCCGGGTATTTGACCGGCTGGGCAAGCAGATTAATCTCACCGATAAAGGCAAGCAGTTCCTCCCCTATGCCCAGCAGATTCTCCAGGTCTATCAAACCGGCAAGCATCAAATACAATCGAAAGGACATATTCCCAATGAGCTGAGAATCGGCAGCACTGTCTCGGTGTCCAATTATTTGATGCCCCATCTGCTGCTTCATCTGAAGCGCAGGTATCCGCATATCACGATCAAGCTGACGACAGCGTCCACGGAAGTGCTGATCAGCAAGCTGAAGTCGAAGGAGCTCGATCTGGCTTTTATCCGTAAAGTCGTAAATCCGGCGATTCAGGCTTTTCCATTCTGCGAGGACCCCATTTCGCTGTATGTGCACAAGGGGCATCGCCTGGCCAAGGGAGGCCGTGCTTCAATACAGGATATCCGTCAGGAGACGCTGGTTTTCTTTGAATGCGGCTCTTTGGACTGGATGCGGCTGCACCGTGTATTTGAGAGTATGGAGCAGCCGCCGAATATTGAATATCAGGTGGATAACCTGGAGACGGCCAAGAAGCTGGTGCTGAAACAAGCAGGGATTTGCTTTCTACCGGCACTCAGTGTGCAGGAGGAAGTGGCGGCAGGGACGCTGATCCGGGTGGATATCGCGGAGACGGAAGGGATTTCGCTGCGGACCAGCCTGATTTCCCTGAACGGGGAAAATGCGGAGTTTATCGAAACCCTGCTGGAACTTAGCATAGGCAAAGCCGGAGATCGACTTCTTGTATAGATGTATTAAAAAACTCTATTAGCGCATGGATACCTGCGGTGATAAAGTTAATTGCATAATCATAATCACGACTAATTCGATAGGGATTATAAAATTAAAACTCGAAAGGTTGGAGGGCATGTGATGGGTGAAGTATACCGGCTGGCAGAACAGAAGGATGCGGAGCAATTACTGGATATTACATATCGTGCCTATCAGCTGATTCGTGAACTGGGGCTGCATTGGCCGGCGGCAAACGCCGATCTGGCGCTGGTTGAAGACAATATTTCAACCAATGAATGTTATGTGCTTGAAGTCAGCGGAACGATTATTGCGACAATCACTTTGTCAAAAGAAGAAGAGGTCAAGAAGCTCAGCCCGCTGCCTTTTATCAAATGGTTCGCCGTGAGTCCGGAATACAGCAACAAGGGCTATGGCGGAAAGCTGCTGGATTGGGTAGAGGAGCATATTATTCTCGGACAATTGGGCTCACCCGAAGTCACTCTGGCAACGGCGAAAAAACATCCGTGGCTGGTTGAGATGTATGAGCGGCGGGGTTATGAAAGGTTCCTGGAGCTTGACCCGCAAAATGGCGACGGCATCATGTATCTGCTGAAAAAGACACTTATAAACAAACCACATTTCATTCAAAGGGGATAGAAACATGAAGAAGTCAATCTCACTGGTATTTGCATCAATACTCACGCTGGCGATTGCCGGCTGCGGAAATAACAGCAATAGTGCTGGCGGCAACAACACGGACAGCAGCAAGAGCGGGAATGTGGCAGAAGCTGCAGCACCGGCTAATGCGCAAGGGGGTAATGCTTCGGCAGAGCCGGCCAAGGTAACGAAGATCATCGTGGGCACAGGCACAGGTTTTCCAAAAGTCTGCTACATCGACGAGAACGGCAAGCTGACCGGGTTTGATGTGGAGCTGATTAAAGAAATTGACAATCGCCTGCCGGAATATGAATTCGAACTGCAGACGATGGATTTCAGCAACCTGCTGCTGAGTCTGGAAACCAAAAAAATCGACCTGGTCGCCCATGTTATGGAAAAAAATCCGGAGCGCGAGCTGAAGTATTCTTTTAACAAAGAAGCTTACGCCCACTGGAGAAACCGCATTGTGGTGGCTAAGGACAATGAGTCGATTCATTCGCTGGATGATCTGAAAGGTAAAAAGGTGCTGACGGGTGCAACCAGTGCACAGGCGCAAATTCTTGAGAACTACAATAAAGAGCATGAAAATGCGATTAACATCGTGTACCAAAACGGTACGGCTAACGATACAGCTGCCCAGATCAGCTCCGGCCGTGTAGACGCCACGCTGGCTGCCGATTTTGTCCTTCCGATCATTGATCCGCAGAGCAAGCTGAAGGCAACGGGCGACGAGCTGTCATCGGCAGATATTCTCTATGTGCTGCGCAAGGATGATGCTGATTCGCAGAAGCTATCGGATGCGATTGACGGTGCGATCAAGGAGCTTAAGACAGACGGTACACTGGGCAAGCTGAGCACGGAATGGCTGGGTGCGGATGTTACAGCGAATTCGGTTCAATGATTAAGCCTGTGAGTGTGGGAAGGGAGGGAGTTTATGGGCGAACCATTTGATATCAGCTATGTATTTTCATTTTTGCCTAAGCTGCTGGGGACGTTAAACACCACACTGCTGATTGTCGCCTGCTCGCTGCTGGCAGGAATTATAGTCGGTTTTCTCGTGGCTCTGCCCCGCCTGTACAAAGTGCCGGTGCTGAAAACCTTCTCTGAAATCTATATTTCTTTTTTTCGGGGAACGCCGATTCTGATCCAGCTCTTCCTGTTCTATTACGGGCTGCCTGAAATTCTAAAACTGGTTCATGTGGATATGACCCGGACGCCGGTGCTTGTCTTTGTGATTCTAACCTACGGCCTGCATACGGGGGCATACATGTCCGAAATGATCCGGGCTTCTGTGATGGCGGTGGATAAGGGGCAGGTGGAGGCTGCCTATGCTACGGGAATGACGGGGTTCCAGGCTTTTACGCGGATCGTATTGCCGCAGGCGCTCGGCATCGCGATTCCGGTATTCTCCAATCTGGTGATTGCGCTGCTGAAAGATACATCGCTGGCCTTCACGCTTGGTGTGATGGAAATGACGGGCAAAGCACAGACGCTTGGCAGCTTGACACAGCATTTTATCGAAACCTACATTGCCCTTGCCCTGATCTATCTGGTCATCAGCTATACGATTGAGAAGCTGCTGCTTGTGGCGGAGCACCGGCTGCTGCGGCATGAAAAGCGGAGCACCCCTGAGAAAAAATCGTTTAGGGTCCACAAAAATTGGTCCTACCGGCGCATTATTGCGGAAATGGGATCGGGTAAAGGAGGCGCAGGATAATGAAACTGGATCCATCATTTATCTGGACGGCGTTCCTGCAAATCTTGAGCGCCATTCCTACCACCCTATATATTACAGTTGTCTCCGTGTCAGTGGGCCTTCTTATCGGCATTTGTGTCGCATTGATCCGGATTTACAGAGTGCCAGTCCTGTATCCGCTGGCGGTCGGGTATGTCACCTTTATCCGGGGCACTCCGATGCTGACGCATCTGCTGCTGATTTATTTCGGACTTCCTGTCCTTATTGACGGACTGGCCGCCCACTTTGGCTGGGGGTTCAGGTCGGTGTCGGTTCCGATGATCGGTTTTGCCTATATTTCGTTCTCAATTACAGCTGGTGCTTATATGTCCGAGGTCGTCCGTTCCGGTCTGCTTGCCGTGGACCGGGGCCAGCTGGAAGCTGCACATTCCATAGGTATGACCACCCCTCAGGCCCTGCGGCGGATTGTCTTTCCCCAGGCGCTGGCGGCAAGTCTGCCCAATCTGTCCAATTCCGTTATTGGTATGCTGCATGGGTCAACGCTTGCTTTTACCGTATCCGTAGTGGATATCAACGCCAAGGCGCAGATTGTGGCTTCGACGAACTGGAAGTTCTTTGAGGCGTACCTGGCGGCGGCGCTGATCTTCTGGGGGCTTACATTCCTGATCGAGCGGCTGACGTCCCTGATCGAGAAACGGATCAATCTTTACAATCGAGGTGGAGTGGCATGATCAAGCTGGAGCGTATTTCGAAGTCGTTTGGACGAAATCAGGTGCTGAACAATATTGATTTAACCGTCACCAAAGGCGAGGTTGTTGTCATCCTCGGCCCCAGCGGCTCAGGCAAAACTACCCTACTGCGCTGCGTGAACTACCTGGAGAAGCCCAGTGACGGGGAGATTGCCATCGGCGATTTCAAAGTGAACTGCAGGCATGCACGCAAAAAAGAGATTCATCAGCTGCGGCAAAAAACGGCGATGGTCTTCCAGCAGTATAACCTTTTCCGGCATAAAACCGCGCTGGAAAACGTGATGGAAGGGCTGCTTATCGTCAAAAAGCTTCCGAAGGAGGAAGCGAAAAAACGGAGTATCGCTTTGCTGGAGAAGGTGGGGCTTGGAGCCAAGCTGGACGCCTATCCAAGCCAGCTGTCGGGCGGGCAGCAGCAGCGGGTAGGCATTGCCCGCGCCCTGGCGCTGGAGCCGGAAGTGATTCTGTTCGACGAGCCTACGTCGGCGCTGGACCCGGAGCTGGTGGGCGAGGTGCTGGCCGTCATCCGCAAAATTGCCAAGGAAGGCATCACTATGATTGTCGTGACGCATGAAATGGGTTTTGCCCGCGATGTCGCCAATCACGTAGTGTTCATGGATGGCGGTGTGATTGTTGAGGAAGGGACACCGACAGAGTTATTCAATCATCCGCGTGAAGAAAGAACGAAGCAGTTCCTAAAGCGGATTACACCGGAACTGAACTATTCCATTTAGGAGGCCAAAATATGGCGATTACAATAAGCGTCCTCGACCAAAGTCCAATTTATCCGGGGGAAACGCCGGAAGAAGCCTTCTTGCATACGATTAAGCTGGCGCAATTATCCGAGCAGCTGGGATTCCGCCGTTTCTGGGTGTCGGAGCATCATGACTCCGGGCAGGTAGCGGGTTCATCCCCGGAGGTGTTGATTTCTCATCTGCTCGCCAAGACAGAACGCATCCGTATAGGCTCCGGCGGCATTATGCTTCAGCATTACAGCCCTTATAAGGTAGCGGAGAACTTTAACGTGCTGGCTTCGCTTGCACCGGGGCGGGTGGATCTGGGGGTTGGCCGTGCTCCCGGGGGGCTGCCAAGGAGCACACAGGCATTGCAGCAGGGCAGCTTTGAACCCTCCAGCCTGACGGACAAGATTATCGAACTCGAAAAGTATGTACATAACCGGCTGGAGGAAGACCATCCGCTGGCGGGGCTGAAAGCAGGCCCGATTCCAGGGACACCTCCCGAAATTTATGTGCTTGGCGCGAGTGTAGCCAGTGCGGAAATCGCTGCCGGACTGGGGTTGCCGTACGTATTCTCTTTATTCATCAATGGGGATCAGGCGGTAGCACTGGAAGCGATCGAGACTTACCGCAACAACTTCGAGACTTCGCCGGGAAAAGAACCCCGGGCAATTATTGCGCTGTCTGTCCTGGCTGCCGAAACCGAGGAGGAGGCCAAAGAACTGGCAGGAGCGCATAAGCTGATCCGGATTAATCTGGCCAGCGGCAAAACACTGACGGTTGCTACCCGGGAGCAGGCGGAGGAATTTACCCGGCAGAGTACGGAAGATTACACCATTGAAGAGCGGGAGCCGGAAATTACAAAGGGGACAAAAGCCAGCGTGCGGCAACAATTGCTGGCGTTGTCCTCAGCGTCTGGCGTCGACGAGTTTATCGTCACGACCAATGTGCAGCCCTTCGATAAGCGGATCCGTTCCTTTGAACTGCTGCATGAAGCACTGGCCGAAGTGCCTGCGGAGGCCTGACAAGAAGGGGCTAGTCCGATAAACATTATCGAAGGGAAGGAGGGCTTTCATGACAAGCAAAACCGTCGAGCCCAGCGCGGAGGCGTTCTATGAAATCATAACCGGGATCCGGCGTCATTTGCACCGTTATCCGGAGCTGTCCAACGAAGAGTATGAAACTACGAAATATATTACAGCCCTGCTGGAGCAAGCCGGAGTAACTACCCTGGATTATGGGCTAAAGACCGGCGTTGTCGCGGAGATCGGCGGACTGCAGGAGGGTCCGGTAATCGCCCTGCGTGCCGATATTGATGCCTTGCCGATTCAGGAGGAAACCGGATTATCCTATGCCTCACAACATCCCGGTAAAATGCACGCCTGCGGACATGATTTTCATACCGCGGCACTGATCGGCGCTGCTTATCAGCTTAAACAACAGGAGAAGGAATTGAAGGGAACCGTACGCCTGCTGTTCCAGCCTGCGGAGGAGAAGGCGAAGGGTGCGCAGCAGCTGATAGCCAGCGGGGTGCTGAAAGATGTCCGTGCAGTGATTGGAATGCACAATAAGCCGGATCTGCCGGTCGGAACCATCGGCATTACAAGCGGCCCGTTGATGGCTGCTGCGGATGGTTTTGTGGTTGAGATCAAAGGAGCAGGATCACATGCTGCTGTGCCGGAGGCCGGAGTCGACCCTATCGTGACAGCTTCACATGTGGTGACTGCACTCCAGTCTATCGTCAGCCGCAATGTCAGCGCATTGCACAGTGCAGTAATCAGTGTGACGCAACTTCACAGCGGGAACTCATGGAATATTATCCCGGAGTCTGCAGTGCTGGAAGGCACGATTCGCACCTTCAATGAACAGGTGCGCGGCGAGGTACTTGAACGATTCAGTCAGGTGGCGACCGGTGTAGCCGCTGCTTTAGGAGCAGAAGCGGCTGTTCGCTGGATCGAAGGTCCTCCGCCGGTAGTCAATGATGCCGCGCTTGCACGGCTTGGAGAGCAGACGGCAGAGGAGCTGGGCTACACCTCCGTGAAGCCGGTGCCTTCACCGGCTGGTGAAGATTTCGCCTTTTATCAGCGGGTGGTTCCCGGATTGTTCGTCTTTATGGGCACCGCCGGAAGCCGGGAGTGGCATCATCCTTCCTTCAATCTCGATGAACGTGCACTGCCGGTAGGCGCCACATTCTTCAGCAATCTGGCTGTACGTTATTTGGAACAGTTCTCCTCGGAGGGAGGTGCAGTGACATAACGAAACACTCTGTTTATGACGTGATTATCGTCGGGGCGGGTTCAATGGGCATGAGTGCCGGTTATCATCTCGCCCGGCGGGGGATCAAGACATTGCTGATCGATGCCTTCGATCCGCCGCATACGGAAGGAAGCCATCACGGAGAGCCGCGGTTGATCAGGCATGCCTACAGCGGTGACCCCACCTATACTGACTTGGCCCTGCGTGCCCATGTGCTGTGGAAAGAAGCGGAGCAGCAAAGCGGAACCGAGCTGCTTGTGCCTTCGGGAGTCTTGAATCTGGCAGACGGCGCAGTATATTCTTTCCGCAGCCAGCTGGCGGAAGCCGGGAAGCGTAAGGTAAGAGTGGAGCAGCTGGATGCGCAGGAAATCCGCCGGAGGTGGCCTGCCTTGACCCTCCCGGATTCGTTCGAAGCCATGTATGAGCCGGATGCCGGATATCTCTACAGTGAGAGATGCATCGCCGCTTACCGGCAACTGGCATTGGCTCATGGTGCAGAGCTGCTGACGAATACAGCAGTACTTCATGTGACTGCGCGCGAAGGAAGTGTCACGGTCCACACGAAGAACGGGGAGGTTCATGGAGGGGCGGCCATTCTGAGTGCCGGGGCCTGGTTTGGCGCGCTGTCGCCATTCATCACACTGCCGATTAAGGCGATCCGCAAGGTTGTCGGCTGGTTTCAGAGTGCGCCGGCTTTTGACAGCGGAAACTTCCCCGGATTTACACTGGGCACCGAGGAAGGCGGATATTACGGCTTTCCCAGTATTGGCGGAGCTGGCCTGAAGATCGGGCGGCATGACACGGGCTTGGAATGGAAGCCGGGTGAGAAGCTGGCTCCTTTCGGCACTGAAGAGAGTGACGAAGGGGATCTCCGCCGTGTCCTGGAGGCGTATATGCCCGGCGCAGCCGGACGGCTGCTGAAGGGGGCAGTCTGCAAATATGAGCCTACACCGGATGAGGATTTTATTATCGACCGTCATCCTCTTCATCCGAATGTGCTTCTGGCCGGCGGGTTCTCGGGGCATGGCTTCAAATTTTCCAGCGTTGTGGGGGAAATCCTGGCTGACTTAGCGGCAGACGGACAGACCCGCCACAATATCCGGCCGTTTTCGTTAGCACGTTTTGAGACACCGGGTCAATCGCAAGCCGGACAACTTTTGGAGGGGATCTAATGGGCAATGTGCAAATCAGGGATTATTTGAATACGCATCAGCAGCTGGTTCAGGCACTGGAGGATTTGACGGAGGAGCAATTAAAATGGAAGGCCGGGCCGGCCAGCTGGAGTGTAACCGAGGTGCTGGCTCATCTGGCCGATCACAGCATAGTGGTTTCATTCCGCATCCGCGATATTCTGGCGGGTACCGAAGTACAGCTGCCGGTCTTTAATCAGGATGCCTGGGTCAGCGGCCAGTATGCCAACAGCGGGAATGCCGCCGACAGCCTGGAGTTGTTCCGCAGCCTGCTTCACTACAACAGCCTGCTCCTCGGACGGCTCAACCCGGAAGACTGGGAGAAAAGCGGCATTAACTTCAAAGGGGAAACGGTCAGGATTACGGACATCGTACGTTTGTTTACTGCACATGTACAGACCCACCTTGGCCAGATCGAACGTATCAAGCAGAGTTCTAACGCAGCTTCTTATATTCAATAATTAAGAGGAGGAATGGATATGACCAAGCCAAGACAACTGAAACTGGGGGCGCTGCTGCACGGGGTAGGAGGAAGCACCTCGATGTGGCGTCATCCTGAAGCCCAGCCGGATGCGAGTGTGAACTTTGAGCTCTACAAGAAGTGGGTGCAAAAGGCCGAGAAAGGGAAGCTGGACCTGATCTTTATAGCGGACGGTTTATACATTAATGAGAAATCCATTCCCCATTTCCTGAACCGGTTCGAGCCATTGACCATTCTCAGCGCCTTGGCTGCCGTCAGCAGCAGAATAGGCCTGGTAGGAACCTTGTCGACCTCCTACAGTGAGCCCTTTACCGTAGCCCGCCAGTTCGGATCTCTGGATGTGATCAGCGGTGGACGGGCAGGCTGGAATGTTGTAACTTCTCCGCTGGAGGGCTCTGCTTTAAATTACAGCAAGAAGGAGCATCCTGACCATGGCAAACGCTACCGCATCGCCGCGGAATATTTGGAGGTGGCGCGCGGATTATGGGATTCCTGGGAGGATGACGCGTTTGTACGCGATAAGGAGAGCGGCGTCTTTTTTGATCCGGACAAGGTACACACGCTGGATCATCAAGGAGAATTCTTCTCTGTAAAAGGACCGCTGAATATTGCCCGCTCGAAGCAGGGACAGCCGGTTGTATTCCAGGCAGGTTCTTCAGAGGTCGGAAAGAATTACGCCTCGAAAGAGGCCGATGCCATCTTTACCGGACATGACACGCTGGAGGAAGCGCAGGCATTCTACCGGGATGTGAAGGCCCGGATTGCTTCGTTCGGCCGGAATCCCGAGGAGGTGCTGATCTTCCCGGGCATTGCGCCTATCATTGGTGATACCCCGGAGGAAGCGGAGCGCAAATACCAGGAGGTTGCCGGCCTCGTGACGATTGAGAACGCGCTGAACTATCTGGGCAGATTCTTTGAACATCATGATTTCTCACAGTATCCGCTGGATGAGCCGTTTCCGGAGCTTGGCGAATTGGGCCGAAACAGCTTCCAGAGCGGAACGGACAAAATCAAGAAAAATGCCAAGGAGCAAGGCTTGACACTGCGCCAGGTCGCTCTGCAATCCGCTACCCCGCGCAGCAGCTTTATTGGCACACCGGAGCAGGTGGCAGATCAAATCCAGCACTGGTTTGAGTCCGGTGGGGCAGACGGCTTTATGATAGCTGCCGCTGTACCGAGCGGCCTGGAGGAATTCGTGGACCGGGTGGTGCCGATTTTGCAGGAACGGGGACTGTTCCGTAACGAATACGAAAGCGATACACTGCGCGGAAATCTCGGTATACCGGTACCGGAGAATCGTTATTCCAAGTCGACGGAGCCCGCAGGACGAATTGAGGAAAAGGTCAGCTGGTTTAACAGGCAGTTTAATCCTGATACCCCTGATTATAGAGATTGAACTTAAAAACTTGAGATAAGGGAAAGGAGCAACGGAGGGGGATTTTGGAACTGGAGGAGTGGTAGCGTCCGCCTTTGTCTTCGGATTTCTACCGTTAATAGCGGTTAAAATCAAGAAATTTGAAGACAACAGCGGCCGGAAGTCCAAATATTCACCGTAGTTGCGACTGATCCTGTACTCTATAACCTTAAGTTCAATCTATATAGTACACAAAAAAGGATACTCTCCCTTGAAAGGGAAGTATCCTTTTTGTGTATTTTAGTTACTTGCTGCTGTCCGTTTTCTTGCTGCGGAGCCGTTCCAGCTCGGCTTCTACTGCACTGTTAACCGGGGAATCAGCTGCTTCAGCAGAATGGTGTGCGGAGGTTTCCGCAAGGGCTTCCCATTCGCTGATTTTGTCTTCCATCCGTTCGAAGCCGCGTGATGCCGTACCGGCGTTGATAACGTGGCCCCGGGTTCCGGGATAAGCAGGGTGACCGCTGTTCTGAGCCTGCTGTCTCGCCAGTTCCTCCGCTTTGCGCGCACGGGCAGCCAGCTCGGTTCTTTTGGCTTTCAAGCGCTCATGCTCTGCTTTGGCACTTTGGATGCTGACTTCCAGGGCAGCCAGAGTCTGCCGGGTTTCTTCCAGACCTGCCGTGCATTCTGCTTCGCTTTCCAGGTAGCGTAGCTTAGCCATTACTGCGGCTCTGGCTGCAGGCTCATTTCCTTCGCTCATTGCTTTGACCGCATCCGCTTCACTGCGTTCCGCAAGGATTTGATATTCGGAGATACGACGCTCCAGCACATTGGCAGCTGCCTTGAATTCGCGTTGTTTATTTTCAGCGCCTGTAATTTTATCATCGAGTTCCCGCAAATATTGTCCAGTCAGCAGAATCGGATCCTCCAGTTTATTCAGACCTTCGTGAATTGCTGCCTTTGTCAGGGTGGTGATTCTTTGGAATATGCTCATGTTCATTTCTCCTTTAGGTTTGGATGAATTTAATAGTTTCAATGGTTTAATTTAAATTGATTAAAAAGAATGGTAGTCATCCGTGAAGCTAGTAATAGGCTCTTTAGGGACAATGAGGCTGGCCACTATATAAATGAGAGCAACGGTGCCGAAGCTGAAGACGGCAGTGACCGCAACAAGCAGTCTAACAAGTGTGGCGTCAATGTTCAGTGTACGGGCCAATCCTCCGCATAAGCCGGTAAGCTTTTTGTCTCTTTCGGAACGGAATAGTTTTGTCATGGTTGAATCGCGTCCTCTCCATTGGGATTTACCAGAATGAATCTTTTTTTAATATCCGGTGTCTATGTACTTATTGTAAGGCTATATGAAGTTCGGCAAAACGGCCTGAAGACTGTTTTTCAATCCAGACCTGAGGCGGGGAAAGGTTCCGCAGTAAGGCGGGGATGAACGAGTACAACGGGGAACGGAAGGCCTTCTGCCATTTGTAATATGTTGTGCCAGGAGAACGCCCTTCTCTCTTTTAACATAAGACGTCAACTGATTAATCCGCATTTAACAATGGGGACCTATACTGTTATTATCTCTATTCCTCCAATAGCTTAAGAGATTGTAAACAGCCGGATCATATGATGAAGATAAGGGAGGACTGGCCCCATGGGTATTCATAAATATTTCCGCTCTCTGAACGAACTGGAACGGATCATCCGCTGTCCGGGGAAATTCAAATTCGAGGAGCACAGTGTAGCGGCCCATTCCTGGAAGGTCGTGCAGTACGCCAAAACCTTGGCAGATATCGAAGAAAAGCATGGTGCAGTTATTGACTGGAAGAAGCTATACGAGATTACGAGCAGCCACGATTACGGTGAAATCTTTATCGGCGATATTAAAACACCGGTCAAACATTCCTCGCTGCAGCTGCGTTCTTTAATCCAGCAGGTCGAGGAAGGTATGGTCCACAATTTCATTGAAGAGCATATTCCCGAGGATTTCAAAAGCATCTTCTTCCATCAATTGCGTGAAGGCAAGGATGAATCGCTGGAGGGGTTGATTCTGGAGGTAGCCGACAAGATGGATCAGGTCTACGAGGCATTCGCCGAACTGCAAAGAGGTAATACGGAAAAGGAATTTGTGGTTATGTACCGCAATGCCCTGATCAAGATCAAGAACATAGACCTGAAATGCGTGGAATATTTCCTGGCTGAGATTTTGCCGGATATGGTCAATGAGGAAACACTGTCCTCCATCGATATCAAACGGATCACGGAAGAGGCACTGGCTCTGTAGTTTAGGGTCGGGGGCTTTTTTTTGTATACATAGAAATAAATGAAGAGCGAAACTGGGCAGCAGAGATCAGCTATACATAGAGTTGGATTGTTTCTTAGCGATCAAATATACATAAAAGGCCGCTGAACCGTTAAAAGCGATATGCAGTGGGACAGTGAGCGCAATAGACTCTGTCACCTGGGCGATTAGCCCAAAGAACAGCCCGCCAGCAAATGCGAATATCATAAATCTGATGCTCTGGCTGTTCAGTTTATAATATTGCAAATGGGAGACTGCAAACAGCGCAGCTGTGATTACGACAGCGAAGCTGAGTTCGATTACAGGCGTATGATGAATTTGCCGAGGCTGTGATGACGGGTGAGAACAGGCAGGGCCAGCCCTCGGAAGGCAATCTCTTCGAGCACGGGATAGATAATCACGAAGTTGAACCGGTCAAACCTGCCTGCGGGAGAATAGCCGGAGGATCTCGAGATGAGGCAATTGACAATCAGAATGATAAAGAACAAAGGCAGCACCGTAGATAGATTCTTCGGGAAGCTGTAGATATAAGTGTTTTTTATTAATAAGCTTGCAATGATAACCATAATTCCCCAATAATAGACAGAGAACCGTAGATGCTGCTTATAGATAAGCCCAATTACGCTTTGAACAATCCTGAACGAAAACGATAATAGAATCACAATGAACAAAGACCACAGCATTTGCACTTCAGTCCTCCCGGCGGTTTATAGCATAGTTAATTTGATTTTCTTGCTTTACGGATTGGATAGATATGACAAATATAACATGAAGAAAGCGTGTGGGTATATGAAAAAACGGGGCTGAAGAGATCAGGTGGCGGCGTTCGGTGTTGAATCTACGGACTTGTCTTCACTGACGATTAATGGAATCGCTGTAAGCGAGAATATCGCGGATGTGCAGTGGGATGTGTACAAGAAGAATCCAAGTTTTGTGGATAAAAGCACTAAAGCTGCTGAATACAGATATTATGAGGATTTCCTCGTTGTCTATGAAAGTGACGGAGCCATTATCAAATTAAAAACCTTGTCTGAGCATGGAATAATGAGCCAAGCCGGTGACGAGCTGACAGTGCTGAACGAGGTGGAAAGCAAACTGGGAGACCAATACAAGGTTCAAAGCTACGACTCCGCTCAGGGCCTAAAAGCAAGGGCGTATTACGACAAAGAAAACCGGATCAAAGCAAGCTTCGTGTATCCTAAAAATGCCCCGGACGATAAGATCGTCTGGTCCATTGTAGAGAGGTATTAAAGTGAATAGATAGGAGATAGAGGCGAAATATGGAACGGGATAAGATTAAGTTTAGCTGGGTGGGCAGTCACGCAATGTACCTTGACGATCCTGCGGCCATGAATTTTGGTAATATGGCTATCGGCTGTTATGGCGGAAATACTGCAGCAGGTGCGGACAAAAACGAAGACGGCCTCTTTGTATTGCTTGACCCGGACGGAAGCTGGGAGTTTGTTATGTTGCTGGATGCCCATAAAACGGCAGAAAGTGCAGATCTGCTGGTTAGCACCATTGACAGTGCAGCCAGTGAAATTACCGGACATCTATCACAGCCCATATCAAAGGCTTTTGATGCTTTACAGGAGTATCTATTATCCCTCTTTACCTCGGAAGCCTTCATTAACAGATGCAGGGAAGTGACCGGTGAAACGGCATGCCTGATCTGCGCCCGCAAAGAGAATTACATATGGTGGCTGTCTGTCGGTGACAACTCGCTCTACCTGCTTCATCCGGACCTCGCTGCCCGGGGGCAATTCTTACTGAACCAGCGGAATTATTATGAATGGATCGGGTATGCCAACACCTTTGCCCAGCCTGTTCCCTGCTATTCAACTGGAGTCAGAGAACTGAGAGAAGGACATCAAGTGCTCGTCATGACGACTGACGGTCTTCTGGAATATGGGGCACAGTCCTATGCAAATCCGCAAAAGCTGTTTGATGCTTTCTATTCGGCAAGGGATATGAAGGAGTGCATCGGTGCTGCGCTAATGGAGGTACATCAGGAAAAAGGCCGTGACAGTGCAACTGTCATTGCCTGGAGCTTCGATAATAAGATGACAGCAACAATGCCAAGTGACCAGTGAGTGTTAATCGAAACTTGACCCACAATTACAGAATTGGATTGGATAAAAGTCACTTTAATCCAGCTTTTCGTTACATTTATCCCTTATATTGTATGAATGATTCTTTATACTAACATTATCTAAGTTGAAAAGAGGGATAAATGATGAGTAAAGCGGGTGCTTTTGCAGCGGCATTGGATTCCTATTGGCATTATACGCAAATGCCTTGGGGCCGATTATTTTATCAGACGGCTTGGGATCAAATAGACCGGTTCTTAGGTGAGCAAGCACAAGCTATATTGGACATCGGCTGCGGCTTCGGTATTTCCAGTAATGAGTACAGCAGGAAAGGGCATCGGGTAACTGCGGTAGAGCCTGCCCATGAGATGATCGAGCTCGCCAAAAAGGCTGGACCGGAAGTGTCTTATTTGGAGAATTCTTTTGAAGAGGCATCCGGGAGTTTGGGGAAATACGATTGGATCTTTTGCCATAACATTCTTGAATATACGGAGGATCCACAGCCTTTTATCCAGCAGATCAGCAACTGCCAAGCCACAAATGGCTACTTGTCACTGATCGCTCATAATCCGGTGGCGAAGGTAATGAAAAAGGCAATTCTCAATAAAGATCCTGAAGATGCGCTTGCAAGTATAGGCAGCAGCCGGGAGTATAGCGGAATTATTCAAACGGATATCACAGTATATCCTTACTCTCAGTTAGTGGAATGGCTCAACGTAGCGGGTTATGAGATTGAAGGTCATTTTGGAATACATAATCTGTACGGATATATCGCTGACAATGAGCTTAAACAGACTGAAGAATGGCATAACCAGACCAAGCGGCTGGAGCTTGAAATCGGCAATCACAGTCCATACAGGGATATAGCCATATTTACACATATTATCGCTAAGAAAAGCAATTAATTACCGGAGGAGTTAAGCATGAAAAAGGGGAATATCATTTTATTAAATGGAGTTTCAAGCTCCGGCAAGACAACGGTAGCCAAGGCATTATTAAACAAACTGCCGGATTACTTCCATTATAGTCTAGATAGTTTCGACCTTGTCATCGAACAGATGGAGGACCGGGACAATAATCGGCTAATTCCTGTTGCAACAGAGTATTATTTCCACCGGACGATCGCGATGTTCGCGGATACCGGGGTTAATCTTATCGTGGACCATGTGATCAATGACGCCTTTACAAGAGAGGACTGGCAAAAAAGCCTGTCCGGATATCCGGTGATGTCTGTGGGCGTGTTTTGCCCGCTAGATGAGCTTGAGCGCAGGGAAAAGGAAAGAGGAGACCGCAGAATCGGGCAAGCCAAAGAGCAGCTGGAGTTTGTCCATAAGGAAGAGGTGTATGACCTGGAGGTCGATACATTTAGGGATGGTTTGGAAGGTTGTGTGGAGAAAATCCTTCAGCAGATGCAAGCAGAGCTATATAGATTGAACTTAAGGTTTTAGAGTACAAGATCAGTCGCAATTACGGTGAATATTTGGACTTCCGGCCGCTGTTGTCGTAAGAATTTCTTGATTTTAACCGCAAATAGCGGTAGAAATCCGAAGACAAAGGCGGACACTACCGCTCCTCCAGTTCCAAAATCCCCCTCCGTTGCTCCTTTCCTTTATCTCAAGTTTTTAAGTTCAATCTATATAGAATAGACTTCTTCTTCGCGTTATATCCCTATTTACACCGCTTATGCTACTCTATGATTATTGGACGATAGGAGGGTGAATGCATGAGCGAAGGAGAGCAATTAAACATACAGTATGAGCATGAAATACCCGTTAATGCTTTTGTTTGGTCACCGAACACATTCATGCAGCCCCTGCATTACCATTCCAGTCTAGAGATCGGCTGTTGTATTTCGGGAAAGGGATGGTTTCATTTCGGAGAAAACACGTACCCTGTTCAGGTTGGGGATGTATTCATAGTTAACCATTCGGAGCTGCATATTGCCTGGTCAGATGAAGAGGACCCAAGTACATATATCTTTCTGAATTTCGATCCAGGGTTGTTGCTTACAGAGGACGAGAGGCTCCTGATTCCTTTCTGTTATTCTAACGGACTCTATCAGAACCGGATTCCACACAGCGAACCCCTAGCCATTGAATTAAGACAACTCATCGAACGGGTCCGATCCGAGCTTGTCGATAAACAGGAGGGTTACTCCAGCATGGTAAAAGCAACCCTGCTGCATATATGTACCCTCCTGCTTCGGAATCGCTCGATCCCACTGCAACAGAAGGATTGGCAGAAGCTGACACGTACGATCAGGGAGTACCGGAAACTGATGGATTACATTAAGGAACATTACACGGAAGCTTTAACCCTTCAGGAGGTTGCTAAATATCTGGGAGTCAGCCCCTCACGTGCAAGCCATGTATTTCTAGAAGCAACCGGGCGCCATTTCAAGGATTGCCTCCTGCAGGTCCGATTGAACGAGGCGAAGCGTTTACTCGTGAATAGCAGCCTGGATGTCACGGAAGTATGCTTCTCGAGTGGGTTTCAAAGCGTATCGACGTTCTACCGTTTATTTGGGTCAATCATTGGGCTTTCTCCTATTGAATACCGGCAGCAATATCAAACATTTCGCAATATTTGAGAATTTCCCTATAGTTATTGAGAAGCCTCTCCTCCAAACGGGTTCTATAATGAATATAAAATACAAAGTTTGGGGTGCGGATCATGGCAGGATGGGATAGTTTACAGCGCTTGGTGAAAGAAGAGGTTATTCAGCGCAGAGATGAGGGCTGCAATACAGAGGGCTTTATTGAAAAGATAGAGGCGGCAGGCAATGATCGTGAGCAATTGATGGCAATATATGAACAATTGATGAGGCTTCCGATTAGACCGGATTTCCCGTTTGTCGAGCCATCTGAATTGGAAGAAATCCGTAAAAAGCGTCCAGAAGGGCCGAGAGTGCTTCATCCGCAACATTCCGAGTCAGTCTGGCGGGACAAATTTTATGGAGCATGGCTTGGACGGAGTGTTGGTTGTGCACTTGGCAAACCCCTTGAGCAGTGGGAATATATGGCCGGCAGCTTCGGCAATCCAGGCTGGAAGAATGTTCAACTTTGGTTCCAAGGTGCAGACGCATGGCCGATAACGACTTACGTACCTGCCCAATCCCGTGCACAAAAGGAAGTTGGCCTGAACATTGCTAATGTCTCCCCTAAGAGCCTGTGTGAAAACATCCGCTACATGGAGAGCGACGATGATATCCGGTATACGGTCCTTGGCCTCATTATGCTGGAAGAAAAAGGGCTGGAGTGGGATTCTTGGGATGTGGGTCTGTTATGGCATAGAGTTTTGTCTTATTCTCAGGTATGTACAGCTGAGACGCAGGCGTATTTAAACTTTGCGCAGGTAACTTCACATCTTAACAATTTATTGAAAAATGAAGGGAATGCCCGGAATTCAGACTGGGAACAGCAGAAGGATTGGGTCCGTACCTATCTGAATCCTTATCGCGAATGGATCGGCGCCCAGATTCGGGCAGACGGATTAGCTTATGGTGCAGCCGGGAAACCGGAGCTAGCGGCTGAACTGGCTTGGCGTGATGCTTCTTTCTCTCATGTAAAGAACGGCATATATGGAGAAATGTTTGTAGCAGCCATGATTGCTGCTGCATTCTCGGAACGCGATCCTGAGCGGATCGTCGAAATCGGCTTAAGCGAGATTCCTGCTGCCAGCAGATTGGCGAAGGATGTTAGGGAGGCTGTTGCGATTGCACGTAGCACGAAGGATCAAGTGGAGTTGGTTGACCGGATATGGGAAGCCTTCAAACACTATAATCCGGTTCATACCAACAACAATGCGGCTTTGGTGGCGGCTTCACTGATCTTCGGTCAAGGGGACTTCGAAAAAGCCATTACCACAGCGGTTCTGGGTGGCTGGGATACAGATTGCAACGGGGCCACAATTGGCTCTATTATGGGAGCTATGTTGGGAGCAGAGGCAATCCCTAGCTCATGGACTGCACCATTAAATGATATCCTGTATGCAGAAATCAATGGTTTCCATCCCATCCCGATTTCTGAATGTGCTACCCGGAGCTTTGAGGTGTTTAAGAAGCTGAACCCTGACTCCTGTTGCTAATAAAGAATAACATGGAAACCTAAAAGGTCTAGCAACCTTTTAGGTTTCTTTAGTTTGTACAAAGGTATTGCTGCTTGCTGTATTTATGATTACGCATAATATTGGACTAACAAAAGCAGAGTATGATTGAAAATATAATATTTATTGCTCTGAGAAACGGGAGACGTCCATAAAAGAACTCTTCCGTTTCTATTTTTATGTCCGTAAGCCGC
Source organism: Paenibacillus sp. IHBB 3054 (assembly GCF_051594305.1). Lineage (NCBI taxonomy): Bacteria > Bacillati > Bacillota > Bacilli > Caryophanales > Paenibacillaceae > Paenibacillus > Paenibacillus sp. IHBB 3054. Next base: position 152,220 of record NZ_JBOFBG010000012.1, read on the forward strand.
AATTTTATTAACGGATGATGAATTTTGTTAGCCCACTGTTAATTATAAGCGAATGGCTTGAAAGGCTCTTACTCCAGGTTGTATGATCAAAATAACAACAGAAAACAAAGTGAAAACACATGAAAACAACGTAAATTATTAGGAGGGCAAGTTATGATTAATAGAGTTTATTTAGACCGGGAAAAGACTAAATATAAAGGCAACCTGCATCTTCATACCACTTGGTCGGATGGCAGTTTACCTGCAGTACAAGTAGTAGAAGCTTTTAAAGCCAAGGGCTATCATTTCATTTCGATTACCGACCACGATATTTATGCCAGAACGGAAGAATTCAATACGGTTGACTTCGTCACTCTCCCAGGGATGGAAAGAGGGGGATTAAACCAGGTTGCAGATAAAAATCCAGGCTACCATTTTGGTGTGTTAAATGATCCTACCGCAGATTCAGAGCTGGAAAGATTCAAACATTTAGAGCAGTTCCCGGTGCCGATTCCATGGGTTGGGGACCACTCGCCCCAACTGCTTATTGACGAAATGCGGGCGCACGGGAATTTGGTTATCTTCAACCATCCGGAATGGCACTTGACTCGATTTGAAGACATGGTTAAATATGATGGATTTTTCGCAATAGAGATTTACAACCATGCTACGGAGTGGTCGACCGCAAGCTCTTATGGCGCAGCTTATTGGGATCATGCGTTGCAGAATGGCAAACGAGTATTCGGTATTGCTGCGGATGATTCTCATGAACATGATCCGAATTGGAGAATCCATGAGTACGGAGGGGGCTGGGTACAGGTACAATCGGCAGCGCTGAACCCAGTGGACCTTGTGAAAAGCTTGAAGCAAGGTGAATTTTATTCCAGCAGCGGTCCGGAAATTTACGATCTGCGGGTGATGGACGGCAAACTCACGATCGAGTGCTCTCCCTGTAAATTTATTATGTTTAAATCATTTCCCCAAAGAGGAGCTTTTTTAGGGGATTTTGAGAGCGGTGAGCCATTGACTCAAGCGTCCATGGAGGTCGATAAGGATATGCAATATATTCGCGTGGAATGTATTGACTTCGCAGGGAAGGTGGCATGGTCCAACCCTGTATTTGTATCCGATTTGCTGCAGGGAGGAGAATAGCTATGAAGTCAAAAATCTATTTAGACGAGAGTAAGCGCAAATTTAAAGGGAATCTCCATACCCATTCAACTCGCAGTGATGGGCAATATGCTCCTGAGGTTGTAATCGAAGCTTATAAGAATAAGGGTTATGACTTCATGTGTTTAAGCGATCATGAAATTTATTTCAAATCCGATAGCTATGACGACGACAAATTTATCATGCTGGATGGTTATGAAATGGCATGTGAAATGAGCAGGAAAGAAACGGGCCAGCAATACCATATACACGGGCTTTTCGATAAATCGCTAGGCTCAGAATACGGATTCGAGCACGACGAAGAACATGCGAAGCCGGAATATAAAAGCTTGGATACGATCCAGGCCCTGATTGAAGAGATGAGGCATAAAGGGAATTTAATTATTATGAATCATCCGGAATGGTCCAGAAACCGCGTTGAGGATTTGCTGAAACTAGAGAACTATTTTGCGGTAGAAATCTATAATCACCAGGCCGAAATCGACGAAGCTGTCGGGTACGGCGTTCACCATTGGGATTATTTATTGAAGAACGGGCGTAAAGTGTTCGGCGTGGCTGCCGATGATGCTCATGGAGGACGAATAGATGAGGTAATCTCGGAATTTTTCGGTGGATGGATTTCGGTCGATGCGGATAAGCTGGAGCAGCAAACGTTGATCACGGCGCTAAAGAGCGGACAGTTCTACTCTTCACAGGGGCCGGAAATTCTGGATCTGCGGGTAGAGAATGGCTTCTTGCAAATCAAATGCTCACCGGTAAAATTCATTAAGTTTATTACACATCCCAATAATGGGCGTGCGTTATATAACAAAGATGCTTCTCCCATTACCAGCGGCGAGTTCAAGATAGAGGGTACAGAGCAGTATATTCGCGTGGAATGCATTGATTTTGAAGGGAATATTGCATGGTCAAATCCAATTTTTCCGGATGAACTGCAATAGGGGCAGAGATGAACGGTTCTGATATGCAATTTCGTAAAGACATGAAGAGGTTAGTCATCCCCTCCGTACTTCAAATGCTACTCGGGAATTCATTTTCTTTGATCAATACATTAATGGTCGGAGGATTAGGGGATACGGCGATTGCCATAACGGCTGCTGTGGGTCAAATCAGCTTTATTCTTGGAATGCTTCTTGCAGCGATTTATGGTATTTCAGCTTACATTACACAATTTTATGGAGTAAAAGACTTTGTAAATGTTAAAAAAGCATTTGGTCTTATGCTGATCTCAAGCATCCTCCTTTCATTGATTGTATTTATTCTAGTTTCTATGTTTAAAGCGCTGTTAATCTCACTTTTTATCCAGGATGAATCGGCAATCGCATATGGTATTCAATATTTATCTGTGATCGTGTTCGTTTTCTTAATTAATTCTATTAAAGATGCATTTAGCAACGCATTGGGTTCGATAGGTAAGGTGAAGCTGACTCTGATTGTTGGGGTTATGGCTATGCTCGTCAATATTTTACTGGACTATGCGCTTATTTACGGGAAGCTTGGTTTTCCTGTGTACGGTATTGTTGGAGCAGCCTGGTCAACCTTAATATCCTCTATGCTCAGCGCGGTTATTCTACTAGGTTACGTCTATTGGAACAAATATTATTTCAATGTCACGCTGAAAGAAATTCTTTCTATCCGCTGGGATTTCGCCCGAAAAATATACATAACCACACTGCCGCTCTTGTTCCATGAAGGGATGTGGTCGGTTGGCAATATGTTATATGCGGTAGCCTTTGGTCATTTAGGAGTGGCAGCTCTAGCAACTTACCAATTAGCGCTCACATTTAACCGATATTTCATGATGGGAATTTTCGGATTTGCCTACGCAGCCAGAGTCATGATTGGCGAGAAGTTAAGTCAAGTCGAATCGGGTGAATACCTTATCTATGCCCGTAAATTCACGCGGATTGCCCTCTATTCGGGTGTAGTCGTTGGAGCTCTTATACTGCTGCTAAATCCGTACATTGTACATCTATTCCCCAACATTAGCATTGAGGTGCGAACCTCCTTCCGGCATGTGATGGTCATTCAAGCTGTAGTGATGATCATGTTCTTCTTAAATAACCTGTGGATTGTCGGCATGTTCAGAGCAGGCGGCGATAATCTGTACACAATGAAGCTGGTATTAGTCACGACATGGCTGATTGCTCTTCCGTTAGTGTTTGTTGGGGTGTATGTCTTTCACCTGCCCGTCGAGATCGTGTACATGCTGTTTGTTTTCGAGGAAGTTGCGAAGGCAGGTTTTGGCTATTTCAGATACAGATCAAATAAATGGGCAAAAAATCTTGTTCGAAATATGTAGGAGGTACTACGATGGGAGACCACTATTTATTATTAACACCGGGACCGTTATCCACAACACCTTCCGTCAAAGCAGTGATGCTAAAGGACTGGTGTACCTGGGATGACAGTTATAAACATATCGTTCAGTTGATTCGGAGCAAGTTGCTTCATGTAGGCAGAGCATCGGAAACCCGTTATACGTCAGTGTTAATGCAAGGAAGTGGAACCTTCGGAATCGAAGCAACGATTGGAACGGTTATCCCCCAGGATGGCAAACTCCTTATTCTGGCTAATGGAGCGTATGGCAAACGGATCGAACAAATTGCAGGGATACTCGGAATCGGTTACCGAACTTTAGAATTCGCCCCGAACCAAATTATTGATGTAGAGCAAGTGAATATCGTGATGAAGCAAGATCCAGCGATAACTCATGTTGCCTTCGTACATTGTGAGACAACGACAGGTATTCTTAATCCGCTCGAACAGCTGGTAGAGGCGATTAAGAGGCACGGGAAAATAGCTATTGTCGATGCCATGAGCAGCTTTGGAGGGATACCGGTAGAAGTTGAGAAGTGGGGCATTGATTACTTAGTCAGCAGCTCGAATAAATGTATTCAAGGCGTACCTGGCTTCAGCTTTGTTCTCTGTAACAAGGATGAATTGGCAAAGTGTAAGCACAATGCAAGGTCATTATCATTAGATCTGTATGATCAATGGCAAGTGATGGAGCAGGAAGAGGGGAAGTGGCGGTTCACCTCTCCGACGCATGTGGTACGGGCCTTCTCTCAGGCCTTGCTTGAATTAGAGGCAGAAGGCGGAGTCGAGCGGCGTTATGTCAGATATCTTGAGAATCAACAAACACTAGTTCATTTAATGGAAAGTGCAGGATTTAAAACATACCTTCCCGAAGCGCTGCAGTCACCGATTATCACTACGTTCAGGTATCCGGAGTTTGAGCATTTCAGCTTTGAGTCTATGTATCTCTTTCTGAAAGAGCGAGGGTATGTAATCTATCCGGGTAAATTAAGCGACGTACAAGTCTTCCGAATCGGTTCAATTGGCGATGTGCATCTAGAAGATATGGTGGGTTTGTGTGCGGCAATATTGTCCTATGCGACAAACAATGGGGAATGAATGGAGAGCGATTCGTTTATGAAAGTACAAGGACTAATATTGGACTGGGCCGGAACGACGGTCGATTATGGATGTATGGCTCCCGTGCATGTGTTCTTCGATATCTTCCGGATGATTGGGATCGAACCGACGATGGAAGAAGTCAGAGCTCCAATGGGTTGCCTAAAATGGGATCATATCAAGATGATGCTGGAAATGCCGCGGATTCGCAGCCAATTTGAAGAAAAGATGGGGCGTTCATTCACCGACAGCGATGTGGATCAGTTGCATGATGCTTTTGAACCGAAGCTGCTTGAAATCTTACATCGATTTGCCGAACCTATTGAGTATGTTGTCGATACTGTGCAGCAGCTTAGAGAGTCAGGGTTACGAATTGGCGGGACGACAGGATATAACGACACCATGATGCAAATTGTCGCAAGCAGGGCAGAGATGAACGGTTACGCACCGGATTACTGGCTGACTCCTGATTCTGTCCATGGCAGAGGGCGTCCGTATCCTTATATGATCTACGCGAACATGATTCATCTGGATATGGGTATGCCTTCTCAAATTGTAAAAGTTGGGGATACGAAATCAGACATGCAAGAGGCAAGGAATGCCGGAGTATGGGCGGTTGGCATCGTTAAAGGCAGCTCCATATTAGGTTTGACGCAGGAAGAAGTGAATGAGATGGAGCCGGCTGCTTTGAAGCTTCTAGTTGAAGCGGCCAAGCAGCAGTTTATCGAGTATGGAGCGCATGATGTTATTGAGGATATGTCTCAGCTGCCTGGTCACATTGAAACGATTAACAGCCGTTTGATGGGAGGGGACAGACCTCATGGATATTAAGGCTTATCAGAGAAGTGAAGGAGACATTAATCTATCGACAGAACGCGAGCAATGGCAAGAAACGAATTTAAGCCGCCACACTAGAGAAGTTCTAGAAGAAGACAGCCGCTACTTTCTGCATCAATCGATGTCAACGCCTTGTTTGAACGTAATTACAAATGCCGAAGGCATCTATTTAGAAGATCTGGATGGCCGCAAATATATGGATTTTCACGGTAACAGCGTACATCAGGTTGGGCATAAGAACAGTTATGTTATCGATGCGGTCAAGAAGCAATTGGACGAGCTGCCTTTTCTGCCACGGCGTTATACGAGTCCGGTTGCCGTTCAATTAGCACGCAAGCTCGTAGAGCTGGCACCTGGTGATCTGAATAAGGTTCTATTCACACCTGGGGGTACAAGTGCCATCGGAATCGCGATGAAGCTTGTTCGTAAAGCGACGGGAAACTTCAAGACAATTTCTACTTGGGACTCTTTCCACGGGGCAAGCCTAGATGCGATTTCTATAGGAGGAGAAGGTGTATTCCGAAACTATATGGGACCCTTGCTGCCGGGAACAGAGCATATGATGCCTTATAATTCCTATCGCAGCTTCTATGGGGATTCCGATCCTGACGGCTCGAAAACCCTTGATTATCTGGAATACATGTTGAAGCGGGAGGCAGATGTCGGGGCAGTCATCATGGAGCCGGTACGCAGCACAGATGTGCAGATTCCGCCGAAAGCGTACTTCCAAAGATTACGTCAAATATGCGATCAATCCGGTGTTCTGCTTGTGCTGGATGAAATTCCAACAGCCCTCGGGAGAACCGGCAAAATGTTCGTTCACGAGCATTACGATATTGTTCCGGATATTGTGGTTATTGGCAAAGGACTTGGGGGCGGATTATTTCCAATGGCGGGCATCATTGCACGTGAAGGCTTGGATGTAGCTCATGATATTTCCCTCGGGCATTATACCCATGAGAAGAGCTCAGTAGGTTGTGCCGCTGCTCTGGCGACAATCGAATATATTGAGCAGCATGGATTGCTCGAACATGCGCAGCGAATGGGAGTTTATCTGGAGCGGGAGCTGATGGCCATGATGAATAGACATGAAGTTATTGGGGATGTCCGAGTGATTGGAATGCTCGCTGCGATTGAGCTGGTTACCGATCGCCAAACAAAGAAAGAGGCGGTAGAAGGGGCGGAAAAGGTCATGTACCGCTGTATGGAGATGGGACTGAGCTTTAAGGTTTCTAATGGCAATGTGTTAACCTTGGTGCCGCCCTTAATTACAACTCAAGAGCAGCTGCAGCATGCCCTCCATTGTATTGAAACGGCGATATCGCAAGTGTTTACACGTCAAACAACATGAAAACATAATAAAACAACATGAAAACATATATTTAACGTGGAATTAATCCTCTTATTACACTCTAATCTTATACTAATATTGTACTAGATTATAAAAAATGGGATGAGGGGAAATGGAGATGCGGACCAAATTATCCATGCTATTTGTAGTATTGCTAGGATTGACCGTCGTATTGGGAGCATGTAGTGCGAAGAATAATACGGGGAAAGAAACAGCTTCTGCGGCAGATGTTCAGAATAAATCTAATGCACCGAAGGATGCCAAGACGAAAGAAATTATTAAAATTAGTGTAGGTGAGGACGATTACGGTGCCCGGATGTCAAACTATGCAGCTGCTTTTAAAGCCTTAAATGAAGAGTTGACGGCACAAGGCAAAAATGTAGAAGTAGTTGCCGACATTTTGCCGGCTGTTGGTGATGATGAACTTGTTCTACAAGCCCAAGCCGGCCAATACCGCGATATTTCTATGAATTCAAGCCTGGATATTGGCTGGGAACTGGATGCTGGACTTATTCAACCTATTGATTGGCTGAAGGAGTCGGAGGTATTCAAAACTCTTCCTCAAAATCTATGGGATATCATGGAATACCAAGGGCATGTATATGGTGCAATTCAGGATATGGACGCTTCCCCTCTGTATATAAACAAAACAGCTTTAAAAACACTGGGTTGGTCTGATGCGGATATTGAAGGGCTACCGGATCGGGTGCTTAAAGGTGATTGGACGATGGATGATATGCTGAACATTGCTACTGAAGCTGTTGAGAAAAAGGTGACGAAGTACGGCTTGGTAAGTGATGGGCTCGACAACATCAGTGTTCAGGACATCAACAACCAAATGATGGGCTTTGAGCCTTACGATCAGGAACAAAGTAAAGTGATTTTCGATAAAAAGGGCATTACAGATACTTATAGTTTTTGGGAGAATGGAATTAAGAGTGGTGCCATTACGAAGGACTTTGCCGCATTGGAAGATGTGGGCTTCGGATATTATGTCAACGGAGATGTCATGTTTTTCATTGGAGGGACCGGATCATACAATAGTATGAAAGAAGCTTATGGGAAAACAGATAAGGAATTTGAGGATTGGTTTTATGCAAACAGTACCTTTACTCTAATTCCGGCTGGAAGTAAGGGCGGGGAGCCGGGTTCACTGGCCAATCCGCGTCTGTATTATGTCAGCTCCAAGGTAGATGAGCAGAAAATGCCTTATGTTCAACGAATCATTGAATTGGCAATGGCTCCAAATTTACAAATGGACCACACCATAGCATCAGGCAAACTGCCGGTAACAAAATCGGGACAAGAAGATCCGCGGTTTAGTGATTTGAGATTTTTACATGACGTAGCGTACATGCTGGATTATACCAAGGTACGTCCGCCGCATCTTGCCTACCCTGATTATTTGAAGCAGCAAATTAAAGGTCTTGAAGCAATCATGGTTAATGGTGCGTCGGCAGAAGAAGCCTATAAGTTATTCGAAGAAAACTATAAGCAAAATGTGGATCAGGACCAAGTCATTTTCAGATAGCCGGCAGCAACACTTTCGATAATAGAAGAAACAACGGCTTGCATAGTGCAGGATTGTAAAGTCCTCCTATGGCAAGCCGTACATATGAGAGAGGAAGGGGCCAATGAATTTAGCCAGATTGAAGAAAAAATCTTACCCCTATCTGTTTTTGGCGCCGTTTGCGATCTTAACTTTATTATTCTTTGTCATTCCTGCATTTGCGACTATATGGATGTCCACAACAAATCTAGATCGTAAGATGAAGGCGGATTTCATCGGGCTGGGGAATTTCCGGCAAATCCTTGCAGACATTAATTTAATGCCAATCATTAAGATAACCCTGATTTATGTATTTTTCTCCTTAATCCTTACCGTCGCTTTCAGCTTGCTCTTGGCGATTTGCACACAGTATCTGGTGAAAAATAAAAGAATAGGTGCCCTTTATCGTGTCATATGGCTCATTCCGAGCACCATGCCTGGCTTAGTCTATGTTGTATTCTGGAAATATATATTCAACCCGACACCAGGAGGATTTGCGAATAAAGTCATCATGTACTTTGGTCTGGAACAACCGGTATCCTGGTTCAATGAAGCAGGACTATTAATTATTATTGTTGCCGGAGTCATCTCAGGTGCCTCGGGTGGCATGATTCTGTTCTCGGCTTCGATCAATTCAATTCCCGAAGATATATATAAAGCAGCAAGGGTGGATGGAGCCAAAGACCGTTCAATTATTAAGGACATCATACTTCCTGCATTAAAATGGCCGATTATGTACGTTACGGTGACTTCGACGATCGGATTGTTTGCAAGCTATAATTTTATTTTGCTTGCTACGGGAGGCGGCCCCGTGTTTGATACCACAACGTTGGCTCTCTATGGTTATCAGCAGGCCTTTAATCGGTTGGAATATGGATATGGCGCTGCTATATCGGTCATAGTGGTCATTATTTCACTTCTGCTAACCCTGCTGTTATTTCGGATATTTGATTTCAATAAACTGATTCGTCCTCCCCGGATAGAAGACTAACCATACTAGATAAGAGTGGTGAAACCCTGTGAGCTTATGGAAATTCAGCAAACGGAATATGATTCATTTCTTCATGGTCCTGTTAATGCTGCCTATCATTTTTATGATCATTTGGTTATTTGTATCGTCGGTATACAACTATAATTCAGGGAGATTGTCTTGGGAGAATTGGCAGTTTTTAAGGAGATCTTTTGTTCTTGAAGGGATAAGTTTTCCGATGATTTGGCCGATTGTGATGAATACGGTTGTGTTTGGGCTGCTCATCACGGTGATTGACCTTCTGGTCGCTGTTCCAGCAGCGTATGCCTTTTCCAGGTTGAATTTTGTTGGCAAAGGATTTGCTTTGAAATTTCTGTTTATTATGGGGTCCTTTCCCGGGATTACATTATTGATTACAAGCTTTTTTATAATGATGTACTTAGGGCTGCTCAACACCGTATTTGCAGTTGTTGTGCTGTCGGCAGCAGGAATGATTCCTTGGCATGTGTATATTCTGAAGGGGTTTTTTGATGAAGTCTCCTGGGACTTGGAATTCTCCGGCATGATTGACGGGTGCAGCCGTTTCAAATGTCTTTATCAGATTATTCTGCCGAATATGCTGTCGGGCATTTCAGCGATCGCCATCTATGCTTTTATGGGGGCTTACGGGGAATGGCTGCTAATCAAGCTGTTTATTTTCGATAACACCAAATTGACGCTTGCCGGTTACCTGGCCAAACTCATTTTTACAGATGATGATAAGGTTACGAATATTGGGCTAATTACAGCTATTGGACTCTTCTATACCATTCCAATCGGCATATTTTATCTATTCACCCAACGGACGATGATGAAGGTGACCATAGGAGGTTCCAAAGGCGTATGATAAAACTAGAGGGAATATCGAAGAAATTTGGCGATTCAACAGCGCTGGAGAATGTCAGCTTGGATATTAAGCGGGGGGAATTTGTCGCACTTCTAGGGCCATCCGGCTGCGGTAAATCAACCACGTTAATGATCCTGGCCGGACTTCTGCAGCCTACGAGCGGAAAGGTATATTTTGACGGGAAGATCGTAAATCATGTGGAACCTAAGGATAGAGATATCGGGATGGTATTTCAAAGTTACGCGCTCTATCCGCATATGTCTGTCCTTGATAATATTGCATTTCCATTAAAGCAACGGAAAGTGAAGAAAAAAGAACGTTATCAAAAAGCCCAAGAGATTGCTGCAATGCTGCAAATTGATCAATTGACAGAAAGGATGCCAAGCCAGCTCTCAGGCGGACAGCAACAGCGGGTAGCGATGGCCCGGGCACTTGCTAAAGACCCCTTGTTCCTGCTGCTGGATGAACCTATGTCAAATCTGGATGCCCGCTTAAAGGTTGATGTCCGCGACGAAATCCGGCGCCTGCAGCTGAAACTGGGAATCACAACAATTATTGTGACCCATGATCAGGAAGAAGCGATGGCGGTGGCTGATAAAATCGCGATCCTGCAAAATGGGAAAATTCAGCAGTACGGTACACCGGACGAGTTATTTATGAAGCCTGTTAATTTGTTTGTCGCACACTTTATGGGGAATCCGCCAATGAACATCCTGAAATGTGATTTGCTCCGCAACGGAAATGAACGTATATTACGTGGAGATGGTTTTGACTATAAGCTTTTATCGACTAAAAAATTGAACGCTGAATTTAAAGGAACCAAGGTAGCCCTAGGGGCAAGGCCTCATCATCTTCAGATTTCCAAAGTACAGCTGGAGAATAGTATTCCGGCGAAGGTCGTGCTGGTCGAACAGCTTGGGCGGGAGAAATTGATCAAGGTCATGTTGGGCGATAATGAAAACACGACGAATTTTATTCGTATATTAAGCCCTTCTGATCTGAATGTGTCGTATAATGAACGTGTTTATCTTACACTAGACTCTGAGGCTATTCATATTTTCGATGAACAAACCGGCAAGGTCATCACCTAATACGAAATATAAATTTTGAATAGAAGGATGTGTTTCTGTGAGTGCAAGGGCTTAAATTTAGACCATCCTTGAAATTTGTACGTTACTCTATTCCGCATAATCTGTATACTACATGGAACGAGCTGTATAATGAAATTCCAGAACGTATCCAAGCCAGAATTGGTGAGATTATGGGGGAATGTTGATGTGAATGGAAAAAGAGCGTTGTTATAACTATGTTAAGGGAGGGAGCAAGTTGTCGCTTGCTGGGGAGGATAGAAAGATCAGTATTATGAATCTGCTTAATGAGAAGGGCAAAGTAATTGCCAGAGAGCTTTCTTTGCTCTTTGAAGTTTCAACGGAAACGATACGAAGAGATCTCGATGAGCTGGAAAAAGAAAATAAGTTAAAAAAAATATATGGCGGTGCGGTTAAGTTCAAGGTGGGAATGGAGCCTCCGCTTTATGAAAGAGAATTATTAAACGCTGAGGCCAAGAGCAAGATCGGGCTTCTTGCTGCGGAGTTAATTGATCACAACGATGTGATTATAATAGATGAAGGAAGTACGGCTCTGCAAATTATTCATTTTTTAGAGGGCAAGCATAATGTAACGATATTGACCAACTCTATACCAGCGATGATGTTACTGATAGAAAATAAAAAACGCGGGGCCTTCGACGGTAAGATTATTTTGATAGGCGGAGAAGTCAACGTAAAACATTTGCGGGTATCCGGTCCGATTGCTGAGAAAATCATGGAGGATTTCTATGTTAATAAATCCTTTATTTCTGTGGATGGTGTTTCCTTGGAGTATGGGATTACAAGCTATGACTACGAGCAAGCGGTACTGACCAGGGAATTAATTCGTTGTTCAGAGACAGTGATTGTAGTTGCAGATGAGTCGAAAATCGCTAAACGAACATTAGCCAAAATTGTTGACTTTCATGAGGTGCATGTTATCGTTTCTGATCAAGCGCCTCCAAACGGTTGGATTCCGAAGCTCAAGGATAGCGACGTCAGATGGATCCATCCTTAGGGGTTATAACTTTGCTATATAAGTTGAACTTTAGATTTACCGATCCGGCATAGAACGCAACTGCGGTGAATGTTTGGACTTCCGGCCGCTGTTGTCTCCCGATTTCTTGATTTATACCGCTATTGCGGTTGAAATCCGGAGACAAAGGCGGTCGCTATCGCTCCTACAGTTCCAAAATTCCCCTCCGCTGCTTTAGCCTCTAGGCAGTTCTTTAGTTCAAATTATATAGATTAAATTGAAAATCATAAGTTTTTAATGAATGAAACCTTAAATTACGATCTGTAACAGATTGTGGTTTGAGGTCATTTTTTTTGGCCTTTCTAATCTATCCTGAGAAATCCACCTTTATTCCTTCTTCATCTTACCTATAATTACATAAAAAGGGTTATGGTGTGAGTTTCAACGAAAGGAGTTTAATATGAAACAGGATTGGAAAGCGGTTCAGATCATCATAGTAATCTTAATAGTAACAGATGGATTTAAAAATTTTTATAATTTAACAAGTGAAACCCCATCAATCGGTTTCAACACTTCTTTAACAACCTCTTTCTACTACTTCCCATCTATTGTGCTATCAGTGTGTTTAATCTTTTTTATTGCTTTATTTTTTATTACAAAAAGAAATAGGTTTTACAAATTGTTAAGTGGGTCTATTCTTTTATACGGCTTATATACAATTATTTTCACTCTGGTGACATTATCACCTTTATTCAGTGATTACTGGTACATTATGATCTTGGGATTATTGTTGGGATTCATCGAATGTACTGTCGGCAAAAAAATGCTCAAAAACTGATTGCAACCATGGCAAGTAGAGGTATACCAAGCGCTGACGCTAATGATTTCATTTGCGATGCGGATTGTGTTGATCCTTTCATCCGCAAAAGAAATAGACCGCCCCGACAAGGATAACGGTCTATCTCAGGCCCATTCCGTAAGCCGCCGCTCTTAATGCGGATTGTACACGGGAGTCGTGTTGACGCACGGCTCCTTTATATTTTTATCTTATCACACGAAAGAGTATACCTAAAACCCCTGTTATAATAGCCCGTACCTATTTCTCCCGTACAGGCACTTCTAGGCATCTACCCACATACAATAAAAGGACCATGAACCCGTAGTTCTCATTGCTGATCGGTTTCATTGTACATGTGCGGGAGGTGTCGCCAAGTTGCCAGGAATCATAAGCACGATAGCGCTACTGATCAAAGAACTGACGCTGCTGGTATCGTACGTAAGAAACAACGCTTTTCCCCAGCCGCTCTCGGAGCAGGATGAAAGCAAATACTTAGGGATGATGGCTGAGGGCGACGCTAAGGCTCGTAACTTGCTAATCGAACACAATTTGCGCTTAGTTGCCCACATAGTGAAAAAGTTCGATAACACCGGCGAGGATATGGAGGATCTGATCTCGATTGGCACAATCGGATTAATCAAAGCCATCGAAAGCTACCGGCCCAACAAGGGTACGAAGCTCGCAACCTTTGCAGCTCGTTGTATAGAAAACGAAATTCTAATTACTATAGAGTAGCATGAGGCTTATAATAAGCAGCTTAGTTTTATAGATGAAATGGACAAGTCAGTAAAATTCATAAAAGATATTAAGCTGAAGTATACGCTTAGATATTAGGCGTTATATAATTAATCTAATGAAATTTATGGAAGCGGTGTTGGTATTGTTGTGGGAGCCTTTAGGATATATGTTATTTTCTACAATTGAAGCTATATCCGTATATTGTTTGACAATGACGTTGTTTCGCTACAAGTTTAGTAATTATGTCTGGGAGGCAATGTTTACAGTCTTACTAGTAAATCTTCAGAGCTATGTAATGAGAAGTGAATTTTCGCTTGCCTATCTGGTTCCTTTGATTACTATCTTCATCTTCGTGTGTTTTTTTACCGTGATAGTAAAAATACCTATTATTTGGTCAGTGGTTGTCACTGTGATGGGATACGTGATTTATGCTCTCCTTCAGACAGGACTTGCAAAGTTGCTAATTGGGTCTATTGAGGCAGCTCAAGATGATTTATCAAAGGGATATTTACTTCAATTTTCCAGTGGATTTATAACGATCTTATTATCAATATGGCTATATAAAATTGGTTGGGGATTTAAATTCGACTTTGAAAGATTAAGATTCCGCTTTGAGGATATATTAATGATCACATTAATTACAATGTTTTTAGTTTTTGTTTCTGTTGTTTTTTATTATAATGAACTGTTTGTAAATATTCTTTTTTTTTCAACGGTGATGTTATTCTTACTGTATTATGCTATAAGAAGGGAGCGAGGGGATATTGATTGAAGTAATGGGCGAAAAATTGGCTACAAGTATAAAGAACGTTGTGCCTAATCATCCAGCGTCACATGCAGTTCTGAAGTTTGCATTGTCGGTTGTTTTAAACGTCTTATTAATTATTAGTTTCACTTTGGGAGTGTCTCTATTCACTGGTAATACAAAGGAAGCGAGTCTTATATTGATTTCCTTTGCCTTATTAAGACAAGTCACTGGAGGCGTCCATCTCAAGTCTGGAAGCTTGTGTGTATTATTTACAACTTTGTTATTCACGCTTTTGTCATACATGGATTTGAGCATCATATATGTCCAAGTAATGAATGGACTAAGCTTACTATTAGTTTTTTGGTTAGCACCAATTGGAATTGAACGACAGACTCGGATAGCCAAACGTCACTGGCCGTTGCTAAAGATAATAGCCTTAGTGTTGATTCTAACAAATGTACTAATTGGCTCTGGGGCTATCGCGGTGAGTTTCCTTGCTCAGTCCGTTACTTTATTGATCGCAAAGGGGGTGAAATCCATATGATGAAAAATTTGCAACTAAAAGCTGTTTATAAAATGGCTTCTGCCCTATCTGCATTGGCTGCTCTGGTAGTGATATTATCCGCGAGTATCGTATATATTAATCAACCGGAGGTACCCGAAGAACTGCTTAAATAGTTTGGAGGCTTAATATGGGCTTTATAAGTGCTACTAAAGATATAGAAGGCTACTCAGGCTTAACGGCGGTGAAGGGAGAGGACATTCTTTTCTTAGCTATAGAAAGCCGAGCAGGAGTAATAATACTACATACTCTAAATTCGATATATTATACAACTGGGACTTTAAAGTATTGGACAAAAGTTTTAAATGCATCAGGATACTGTTTTATGCTTGCTGACCGTAACAATAGCATAAACATAAGTAATATTGTCGAGATTAATAAATTGCTAAAAGTGGCTTATTTTGAACCTGCTGGTGTTAGAACTCGGACCTCAAAATTCAGCACGATGTCTAAAAGTGGACTCAATGAAGTTCTGCATCTTATGGCACACTTAGATAAGTCAGTAATAGTCAATTAGCCGCCTCTCAGGGCGGCTTTTTTGCTGTGCTGCATTATACCAAATGTGTTATGTAAAATGCTGTCGAAATAAGGAAGAGAACAAGGACAATTCATCCCGATGAATTAAAATTTACATTTAGTCAGATATGGGATTAAATTGAATTAGGAAATAATTCGAAATGCAAATTACTATTGACAATGAAACAAGAATAAATTATATGGTGTAGTTGTTGAAAGTAGGAAATTACTTTCATTTTTATTTGATCGGTCATTTATTAATAAAGTAATTGGCTCTTTGGAACACCTATAATGGTATGGGTTATTCGTAGCAATATTATTGCTTTTGAATATCCGTCTTTTGAATCAGATAGATGGACCTTTGGATTAGAATCAATTTTTTGTTGTTCGTAATTTGGTTCATTTACGAACACTTGTTCTTGTGATAACATGAACATATTACCAATTGGTTTAAAGATATTGAATGGATGTGAAAGTAATGGATAAGGATCAAGAAGAAAAAGAATACATAGATTTCAAAGATGAATTATTCGCTATCCTCTCCTCTTGCGAGAGCAATTGTCTCCATAACCTTAAGGAATATTTCTTTGAACTTTGGATCGCTGGGAGATAATCCCCATTTATCTGCAGATATAAGGATCATTTTTAATGTTTCTTGAGTCTCCTTATCAAGGATGATTTCTGAATTACTGTCCCTGAATTTTTGATTTTCACCAAAACCCGTTAATGCATCTGCTTTATCTGATGCATTTTTTTTAAGTATGGGTCTGATTTCTGAGGGTGCTTTATCTACATAACGAGCCATCAGAAGAGCTTCAGCATCTCCTTTGGTTACTTTTGCTAAGGCACGAGTAATATCTTCGGAAGCAGGCGGTTTATTACCGTTTTTTAGTTTGCTTATATAAGATTTTGTGATTTCTACTCCGATATGTTTTGCCCTAATGACAATTTCCCCGAGGCTTAACCCACTCTCATCAATATACTTTGTAAGTAATTCATGATACTTCAATCCGCAACATCTCCTTATGTATCAATAATAATTGAACGTTGACTTAAAATTCAACGGGAAGACGAAAAAGTACACAAATAACGTTGACTTTTTAGTGACCGAGAGTTACTATAAGGTCAACGATTGAGTTGACTTAAAAGTGACTCGATCACTAAAATGTGATTGGGGTGAGCAGATTGATGATTTACCGGGATCTAATAAAAAATGCAATGGAGGAAAAAAATTTAAGCCTCCGCCAAATAAGTAACTTAATTACAGAATTATATGGCATACAGATTGACAGTTCATATCTGTCGAAACTGAGATCGGGTGAGAAACCACCTGCAAGTGACAAGATAAATGATGTTTTAGCAAAGTTTTTAGACCTTGATGCAATTGAATTAAAAGCAGCAGCTTATCGAGAAAAAATCCCGCCTGAAGTCCTGGCAAGGATCAAAGGATAAATACAGAAACAATAAAATTTATGTATAAAAAGGCGATCTGAGTAAGTTATAGCATCCTAGAAATTTTACATGTACATATATTGTGCGGGTATATCACCAGTGAAAACATAGTGATTGAATATTTGGGTCGCTAAGGATCTTGTAAAATAACGCTTTACAAAACGGAGGTGAATAGTGATGGCCATGAAGAATGAACATACCGTCACAATAACGGAAGGGCCATTACTTAAAGCTAACATTATCAATGCTCTTAAGTATCTGGGGAACAAAAAACTAGATGAAATGAAGAAGAAAACCGCTATGTAATTAATATTAATTTTGACTCAGGCTCATATATCATATCAGATTATGGTTTTTTCGTTAAGGTCACAAAACATGCCAGAGTTGCAGGAATTATACAATATTTTTGTTGATGCAATAGATAACAAATTATTGAAGAGGGAGATAATATGGCGAATTTTAAGAATTTACTTTCCATTCAACAGCGCCTAGAGGAAAAGTCAGAGCAAATCGAAGCAATCAAACAGAGACGTCGCACACTATTCGCAGATGTTCCTGCCAATGAAAAGGAGATCATTTCTTTACATTTTGAAATTGAATTAAAAAAGCTCGAACTCTTACATATCAAACGAGAACAAATTACCGAGTTGAAGAGCTCCACGGATGTGTACGACAAGACTATGTATTTACACCAGTTAACCCGGCTTCAAAGTATCAATGAGAAATGCATCACACTATTGGTGAAACGGCTATTTGAGGAAGGTCATGGACTAGAACTAAAAAAAAGAGGGCTTGTCAGGGAATGTACCTATGTGAATCCAATGATTTTACATCAGAAAGTGTGAACCAAGGTGAATTTCTTCACTAATGACTATAATGACTATTCCTTGATGAGGAACTTTCAGATGAGTGATACAAATAAGCAAGAGTTTGCAGAAGCGCTTGCTGATAGGTACATACAGCTTGAAAATCTGCTGAAACTATCGACGGAAGACTCCGAACGTCAGGAAGCCCAGATTGAGTTTGATCGTTTCCAAAGTGTCATTAATGATCTCCCTGCAGATATCTTTCGGTTGGTCATGGAACGAGTAACCATAAGCGATTAAAGAGTACAGGCCTCGGCCTTGTCTCTCTATCCACTCTGATGAGGTAGTGGATAGAGAGATGCGGCTGACGTATCCAAATAGCTGAACGCAATTTTGCGTTTAGTAATGAAATGAGGAAATAGTATGAAATCCCTGGTGAACGTTAAACCAATGATGAAAAGTATGGTAGGAGAGAGGATTTGGGCGCTGAAATCAATTAATCCTGAAGCTTTTCAGCGAGAGCTTGGTAGTTATTTTGAACGTGGTTATCCAGGGTTTACTGTAGTGGATGAAGATTACCCCTACATATTTCTGATGGATAACAGACCAACCATTAAATAGTAATCTGTAAGCAAAATTAGTAGGGGACTCTCCCCGTAAACCAAAGGAGGTTATGTAATGGAACAGTGGAGCAACAATGCGTGCCTTGGATATATCCGTGCAGCATTGTCACGCAAAGGCTGGGCTGAGGAAAAGATTAGAGAAGTCGTTCGTGCCGTGTATTATGAATTTGATTTCAAGACCATAGAGGAAGCTGCCCAGCTGTATGAAAGGTCATTTGATTAACTGCTATTACAAAGATTTAAGGGAAAACACTCGTGAAAGAATAATTGGGATCTGCTAACAACGAAAGGAGTACATATATGGGGGCTATGAGTTCATTGCCAGTGATCACTGGCAGAGCTGCTGCAGAATACCTGCAGGACTGGCTGCACATCTCAGCGATTGTGAAGGTAGTGTCGGACGACAGGAAGTATCTCTACTTCAGAGGTAAAGATCCGATTGGAAGACGGATGGAGTACCGTGTGGAGGCTGTGGCTGAAGCAGATTACCATAACATTTACGAACGGACTCCAGATCCGGAACAATCGGAAGCATGGGAATGGGCCGATGCGATCCCTGTGAGGCGTGAGGGCTAGCTCTTCAGAACTCTTAGGGGAAGGCGAAGGTCAAGCCAGCTAGCAGTGTTAAGGGCTACAGCCCCATATCCAACAGCCGGAGGGCTTTAACTTTGGAGGATACTTATGGAAGAATTAATTCGCAAGGCCATGCGTTCAAGCTTGATTAACTCAAAAGAGGAAGCCCAGGAAGCGATTGAATTTGTTTCCAAACTGCTGAATTTGCAGATTAAAGAAACAATCGATAAAGAGCCGTATGCGAAAAATTGGATTGCAAGAGCTGAGGAAGCACTCCGGCTCGTCGATAATCTCTCTGAATTTGTTGACGAGAATCTGCCTGCCTGATGATGGCTCCAGTGGATTAATTGACTATTACGGGGCTACGGCCCCTCTAAAGGAGGAAATGAACAAATGAAATTCACCGCTAAAGAAAAATATGCTCTTGAGTCAGCGTTGGATGGTTACATTAAAGGTCTTCTAAGAGACATTCAAAAATGGAGTAATGATGTAGCTGTGGAGGCTTGCAAGGAGTTATTGACGTCGGCAGAATCAGCCATGGA
>NZ_JBOFBG010000013.1:0-156794 GCF_051594305.1 Paenibacillus sp. IHBB 3054
TTTTTGGATCTCACTTGCGTGATTTCCATACTCACTCGTTGTTCAGTTTTCAAAGATCAAGTTCTTGTTTTTCGTTGTCGGCGCTTGTCAGCGGCGACCTTTATAATATATCACGGCGGCCTCGTTTTAGTCAACCTTTTTTTTAATTTCTTTTTTCGGTTGATTTACGCTTGCTTTGCAGCTTGTCATTGTGTCTGAGGGCCGAGTTATAATTTAACACACCATTAACATAAGAGTCAACTATAAATATTCCCTGCGTTTATCATCTCATTCAGAAACTGTACAAATAAAAAAAGAGAGCGCCCGGCCTCTCCCTATCCTACAGCATATGCTCTTTTGTCAGGTGGAAAATCCCGTTATGGATAGCCACTCTATCCTGCTCTTTATCTTTACCGGGTGTAACGCACCGCATGACCGTCACCGGCATCATCCGCCCAGGAAGTAATCTCTCTTATTAGTGAACGGGAAACAAGCTTGCGCAATACAAGCGGCAGTTCAGCTTCCAATTGGCTGAGGCCCGAATGCTGCAGTAATTCTTTGATACTCCATGATTCCTTTCGGCTGCCCAAGATATTCAAAAGCAATCCGCAACAATCAGACATCTTCGACATTAGGGCAAATTCACAGGCAAGCAGAATCAATTCGACTCGTTGATCCAGGGTTTCGGTACTCACCGTAAGCTCTTCATACAGCTTGTGAACAGGGGTGTTTAGACTCTTGACTTGTTCCCATACTGCAGGGTCGGGGAAAAATCCCGCTTCACTGACTTCAATCCGCGCCCAATGATACAAAGCAATCAAAACACAGTTGTAGGCATCCATGGTACAGTTTGCTTCCAGATATCGTTTGGATTTAACATACATATGCAGAAAGCGGGCAAATTCCATAAACAGTACCCGCTCTCTTAGCGTGCCCTGGAATTGCATGATCTCCCTGCGCATATCCCCTAATATTCCCTTAGGGTCCCAAATCACATCTCCAGCAATTAAGCTTGTAAGAAGTTCATTGTTATCACCCGCCATTACAGCCCGCTCCAAGGCAGATAAGCCTACATGCACAGACTGCGTGCGCCGGTCACCGGCAATGGTATGGGTTATAGTGCGTTCTTTCTCTTCATCTTCATGCAGCATCAGCACTACCATATCGAAGTCATGAAGAAGCGCACTCTGAAACGGAGCATTACCCTTCTGCCTCAAAGTGACAGCTCCCAGAACATTCTCATCAAACGTTTCTCCACTCAACAGGGTCAAATTGGATAGTTCCATACTTCCCTCCATCAAATTTGGCGATTTTGCGTCCAGTCAGTTATAATCCTCTTAAATAATATTATTCTACATATTCATATCAGTTCCTCCTGGACGACCGAACTATATTTTAGTTAGGAGTAAATACTCATGAAGCTAAAATCGGCTAAAATCAATGCTTTTCGCACCTGGGGACTGCTGCTCACCATGCTCGGAATGGGACTCATGATTCTGGGAACGGCAGGCATCGTATTCTGGGGATCTGCAGGCAAAGTATTCGCTGCAATCGGTCTGGTCATCGGCCTGATCTCCATGATGGCAAGTCTCGCCATCTATTTCTGGGCAGGCATGCTGTCGACCAGCGCATTCCAGCTGGAATGTCCGGAGTGCCACAAACTGACCAAGATGCTCGGGAAAACAGACCGCTGCATGTTCTGCCATACCCTTCTGACAAGGGATCCGGCGCAGGCTACGATAACTGCAGAGCAGCTCGAAACTCAGCAACTCAAGCAATAACGACAGCCGATGAATGAATCATACAAACAAGGGGCTCCCAGACGGGGAGCCCCTTTGTTATCTTACTGACAGAATATATTATTGATGAATTGTTTGCAGGGTCTCCCAGGCTTCCTGATTGCCCAGGCTGCGTGTCCAGGAGGCCACTCCGCCAAGTCCAAACGATTTGGCAAGTTTAACTCTCCCTTGTAGTGAAAGCTTATCCTCTATCCATATTTTGCGGAGAATTCCGTCTTCCTTGTACTCAACGTAATTCTGTCCCGCATCCTTATCAAGCTTCGGTGTCAGCTTCTTCTCAGTAAGAATCTCCTGAACCGCATTCATGCTCACGGCCTTGGAGCTCACCTTGGTTTTACCCTTTTCTGTTGTTTCCGACCAGATACGGGTATACAGCGGGACACCGAGAATCAATTTCTCGGCAGGCACCTCGTCTTCCTCGATAATGCGGCTGATGGAGTTCTCCACCCAAGGCAACGAGGACACAGAGCCCGATTTTGGACTGGATGCCCAGTGCTCATCGTACGCCATGACCATCATGAAATCAACGACTGTACCGAGTGCGCGCCGGTCCAGAAACAAAGACCACATTTCACTCTTCGATTTAGGCGTCACATCAATGGAGACAATGAGATTTTTGGCTTGGGCCATTGGCTTCAGTTCCCGCATAAACTGCGTAACATTCTCACCGTCTTTGGTGTATACATTCTCAAAGTCGATATTGATACCATCCAGATCGTATAAATCAGCAAACTCCAGCATTTGTACGATCGTATTCATCCGCTTCTCATAGCTCGCTAAGGCCTCAGTCGTCAGATCGGCATCAAAGCTGTTGCTGAGCAGAGCCCAGACTTCCATGTCCTGCTTGTGCGCCCACTGCACGTAAGCCTTGTCCGCTTTACTACGCACATTGCCCTGCACGTCTACAATCTCAAACCACGTAGGGCTGACCACATTGACTCCAGGCAATTCACCGAACTTAGCCGGATCCGGTTTACGCTCGTATACTGCTTCCCAGAACAGATTTACCGGCTTGCCCTTCCAGTTGCGTTCCGCTCTCGACGGTGTGAAAGTTTTTTCTTCTACAGTTTTTTGCCCGTCTGACAGAATGTCACCGGCTTTGGCATATCCCGTATAACCACTGCTCAGCTGCACGTACAGCCAGTCCGGGTTGTCAGCCTTCCAGATCCTCACTACGGCTCCCGGAGGCATATCCGCGATAATGGGGGCATGAATCGACGCCTCACTGCGCAGTGCCTTCGTTCTGCCGCCTTCCTCACCCTTCACTTTGCCCAGCGGAACCGTCTCCCCGGCAGTCATCAGCAGTACAGCTCCGGTATCACTATCCTCTTCTACCTCAAAACCATATAGATCTTCGAGGGTGTCAGCCGGAAGATAGGTCACTCCATCCTTTTCTTCAGGAGCAAGCCGAAGCTGAATCGGCTGGTTGTTCAGGCTGGCGGAGGTTGAATTCTCTTGCATATATAGAAGTTCGCTCTCAGTCGAAAGAATGGCTGATTTGCTCTCCTCTTCATAACGAATGGAAGAATCCACATACTTCTGCAAAAGCGGCAGCGGCAGCAGCAGACTCTCTCCTGTACCGTTAGCGTTAAAACCTGTAAACTCTCCTTTGACAAAAATGGGGTGTTCCATCCCTTTCCAGTCAGGATCAATATGCTGCCGGTTCGGCAGTACATAAAATACAATCCAGTAAGCAGCGGCGGCTATTATGACAAGCCCTAATAAACGGCGAAAAAGACCTCCACGCTTCTTGGTGCGTCTTTGTCTCTGTCTTCTGTCCAAAATGTATCCTCCACATATTTAGTTAATTTTGAGTGCGCGTATAACCAATCTTAAGTATACGCTATGTGAGTCTCTTTGGTTGCGAAAATCTACTGGAAGTTATTCATAGATTAAGTAAGTCATAGCAGAATTATCAAAAAAACGTGCAGCCTCCGCTTCCGGATTCCGCACGTTTTGGAAAAACCGGCAAATCTCCTGCAGTCCGAAACATCGCAGTCGATTATACCCATAATGTCATTCTAATCTGTTATCTCAATGTTTCTTGTTGCTGCAGCATTTGCACACACCGTACAATTCCATCCGCAAACCATGGATCTTAAACTCTGTAGCCTGTTCGGCAGCCTGCTCCACTTCATGCAGCGAGGCGTAGCTGAAATCTTCGATCTTCCCGCACACCTGGCAGATGACATGATAATGATCGGATACATTTGCATCAAAACGGCTTGAATTGTCACCATAAGTCAACTCGCGAACCATACCGGCTTCCATGAACATCTTTAGATTGTTATATACAGTTGCCACACTCATGCTCGGAAACTGCGGCTCAAGCGCACGGTAAATATCGTCTGCCGTAGGATGATTCAGCGCTTCCATCAGATACGTAAGAATCGCATGACGCTGAGGCGTAATACGGACACCGGTAGTCTTCAGTTGTTCCAATGCATGCTGTACGCCACTACCCATCAATTCCACCGCCTTTAAAATAAAAACATAATAAAGCTATAAAGTAATTGTAAGACCGGACTTTCGATGTTGTCAACGGAGTCGATACATTATATTTATTATTATATAATAAAAATTACTTTTTTCAATATTTCCTCACATTTAGGTTGCTGTTTCCTTCTACGCGCAGTTTGAACTCGCCATTGCCGATTTTGCCGGAAATTGTCTTTTTGTCGATAGTCAGCTCTGGCAGGTCGGTGTCGATATCTCCATAACCGCTGGATCCATCCACCTTATAATCGCCGAATAAAGGCACGTAAAGATCAATGTCGCCAACTGCGCTGTAAATATCCCAGTCACCGCCGACGGACTCCGATCGGGCATTTATTTTGCCATTTAGGGATTCAGCATGCAGTTTAGTCATCGCACCGTCAATTACCAGATTGCCATTCTTGCTGGACAGATCCACTTCACCACCGTTGCCGGATGCCGTTATATTGCCTACAGCGGTCGACAGCTTCAATGCCCCTGTAACATCCCAAGCCGCCATATTCCCGCCGCTCGTTGACATCTCAACGTCCCCTTGAACCGTTCTGGCGCGGGCTTCCCCGTTTAGTGTCTTTCCTTTTACATTTCCGTATATGCGGTATAGAACAATCGCGCCGTTGCCGGTCTCCAGAGAGATATCCTCAATGGCTTCCACATTCTGCAGCGTAATACCGCCATTCATCGTCCGCACCTCCAGATTAAAGCGGCGGTCCTCCGGAAGCGATATGTCAAGATCCATGCGAGGCTGGCGTTTGCCGGAGTCTCCATAAGTCTTGGTTTTTGGGGTGACTTTGATGTTAGAACCCTCAATGACCTCCACAAAGGATTGCTCCGATATCGCCTCTGCCACTGCACCATCAAGCTGATCCACCCATACTGTAGCCGTGATTTCAATATCCTCTACCGGGGCTCGGTGAATCATAATGTCGCCGTTGATGGCATCAACAGTTAGTTTGGAGGTGCCCAGCTCAACCGGTACGATTAATGGGGGCTTTTGAAAATGGCTACCCTTGGCTTCGCCGTAATCCACTGCTGCAGCGGTAAGGTTAAGGCTGACACGGTTCCATAAATGCAAATAATGCTCCTGCTCTGCCACAATAAATACACTGGCGGCCAAAATAACGGATGAGAACAGCCCGCGCAAATCCATCCGTGCTCTTGATCCATAGGCAGTCTGACCTCTGCGGCCTGAGAAAAAGTAAATGAGCAGGTATTCCGCACCCCACAGCACCGGTATAACGGGCCACCATTTTAGCAGCAGCAGCATATTATGTGTTCCATCTCTTGCATCCATCAGCAAAAGAACGCCGACACTGGCAAGCAGGACTGCAGCCGTATATCTGCCGACACGGCGGATGCGCCGCTCATTGCCTCTGCTCCTGGATAATCCCTTCGCAACCTCACGGACTCCCAGTAAAAAACCACCGACGATCAGCACCGCGGCAATTACCGTTCCCGCATAATCCTGAATGAACATTTGCAGCCAGGCCGGCTTCTGCCGGAACAGGAACAGCAGCACTCCGCCAAAGAGCAGCATCAGCCCAAACGAGATTCCCGGCTCACTCACCAGGGTACGGCGTTTGACATATTTTGAAGGGGCTGGCGTTTCAGTGTCCTGTTCCTCGGGAAAGCGCAAAATCCGGTCAGCAGACTGCAGGACATCAAACACATTGTAGAAATACAGCACCGGAATCATCAGGGCCAGCAAAATCAGCAACGGAACGTTGATCTGCATACCGATGGACGAAAAATACAGCAGCGCCGCAATATCAAGCAGGATAAGAAAGATGAAAGAAATCCCTTTGCGGAGAAGCCCGAAATATAGATGTCCCGTCCCCGGAATTATTGCGGACAGCAGTCCGGCAATAAATTTGCGTTTACGATGGGGACGACGTTTTGGACGGGGCGGGATTGAGGGCTTCTTCTGCTCTATCCCATCATCTTGCTCCTGTGCAGTTGTATCATATATTCTTTCCTCTGTCGGGAGCTTGGCGGAATCATCTTTCTGTTCAGGACTCATTTCGGGCTCCTCCTTCCATAAAGAATTGTATTACTTTCAAAGCATACCACTCCGATAAAATTCAATCAGTTCCACACCCGGTGCTACTTCCTCTAGTCCGGCTGGAATAAAGCCATGTTTGGTATACAGTGTAACTGCAGGAATATTGAGCTTCCCTGTAGATACAATAAACTGCTCCATTCCCGGATAATGGGCAAAGATAAATTCCAGCAGGCTTCCGGCCACCCCTTGGCGGAAATACTCAGGACTCACCATCATTCGGGTCACAGTCAACTTACCCGGTGACTCTTCCAGCACGGCAACAGCCCCCATCAGATCCCCGTTGCTGTCGAAACGGCCGTAGAAATCCTCCTGAGACTGGCTCAGCATATCTCTGGTCTCCAGCAATGGCGGGATTTCATGGAATCCGATCATCTCCGCTTCCAGCCGGTAAGCTTTATGCTGAAGGCTCCATAGCTCACTAAGAATGATCTCATCCTGCAGATCAAGCTTGATAATTGTGTTCATCCGCACAGTCCCCTTATATGCCGCTTAGGGCCTGCCGTTGCCGACAAGCCCTGAGCTAATAATCCTATAGTCTACTATTACCCAAAAGCGGGATCTAGCTGTTCAAAACTTCAGCCAGCAATGTATTTACCAGACCCGGGTTGGCTTTGCCTTTGCTTTCTTTCATAACCTGCCCTACCAGGAATCCGATTGCCTTCTGCTTGCCAGCCTTGTAATCCTCCACCGATTGCGGATTTGCAGCCACTACATCCTCAACGATTTTTTTGATTGCGCCTTCGTCGCTGATCTGGACAAGTCCCTTCTCCTCAACGATTGCACCCGGCAGCTTTCCGCTTTCCAGCATTTCCTTGAAGACGGTCTTAGCAATCTTGCTGCTGATCGTTCCACCTGAAATCAGGCCGATCATTTCACCCAGACCCTGCGGCGTAATCTTCACCTGGGACAATTCCAGATTGCTGCCGTTCAGATAACCCAGCAAATCGCCCATCATCCAGTTGGCCACAGCCTTGGCATCCTTTGTGTAAGCAAGGCAGCCTTCAAAGAAATCGGCCAGCGGTTTCGAGGAGGTCAGCACACCCGCATCATAAGCGGTAAGGCCATATTCCTCACTGTACCGCTGCTGGAGGGCATCCGGCAGCTCCGGAA
Source organism: Paenibacillus sp. IHBB 3054 (assembly GCF_051594305.1). Classification (NCBI taxonomy): domain Bacteria; kingdom Bacillati; phylum Bacillota; class Bacilli; order Caryophanales; family Paenibacillaceae; genus Paenibacillus; species Paenibacillus sp. IHBB 3054. The sequence goes on from NZ_JBOFBG010000013.1 coordinate 7,444, forward strand.
TCGTAGCCCGGATGGACTCTTTCCAAGCATCGTCAATATGCAGGACAATGAGATCCGGATCTGGAAAGTAGCGGTAATCGTGAGCTTCTTCCTTGCCGCGCATGGATAACGTCTTGCCCTGCGCTTCATCCCAGCGGCGGGTCTCCTGCACGACGATACCGCCATCATCCAGGATTTCCCCTTGGCGGAATTGCTCGTACTCCAGACCGCGCAGCACACCCCGGAAGGAGTTCATGTTCTTAAGCTCCGCACGGATGCCGAACTCTTCCTGACCTGCCGGCCGCAGGCTTATGTTCGCATCGCAGCGCATGGAGCCTTCTTCCATCTTCACATCGGATACGTCACAATATTGCATAATGGCCCGAATCTTCTCCAGATAAGCGCGCGCCTCTTCAGGAGAGCGCAGATCCGGTTCGGAGACAATTTCGATCAGTGGTGTGCCTACCCGGTTGAAATCGACGAGCGAAGCAAATCCGCCGTCTACATGAGTCAGCTTGCCCGCATCTTCCTCCAGGTGAAGGCGGGTGATACCGATCCGTTTGGTCTCACCGTTCACTTCGATATCGATCCAGCCGTTCAGACCGATCGGCTGGTCATATTGCGAGATCTGATACGCTTTGGGCGAATCGGGGTAAAAATAGTTCTTGCGGTCGAACTTGCTGACATCGCCGATGGTGCAGTTCAGCGCCATGGCTGCTTTCATCGCATATTCCACCGCCTGGCGGTTCAACACCGGCAGCACGCCGGGATGACCAAGACAGACGGGACAGGTGTGCGTATTGGGCGGAGCGCCAAATTCTGTGGAGCAGCCGCAAAAGATTTTGGACTTGGTATGAAGCTCCACATGAACTTCCAGCCCGATGACCGTTTCGTATTTAGACATAAATGATCTCATCCCTTAAAAGTTTTGTGAGCCTAAGCTTCGAAGACCGCAATTATAGTTGTGGCTGTACTTTATGATGATCTGTATGTTGTTCAAAGGCGTGCGCAACACGCAGTACCGTGCTCTCATCAAATTCCTTGCCGATAATTTGCAGACCTACAGGCAGGCCTTCGGCAAAACCGCAAGGGATGCTGACCGCAGGAATACCGGCGAGACTGACCGGAATGGTCAAAATATCATTCAAATACATCGTGAGCGGATCTTCCGTCTGCGAGCCCAGCTTGAAAGCTGTAGTTGGCGCAGTCGGTCCGATGACGACATCATATTTTTTAAATACTTCGTCGAAATCCTGCTTGATCAAGGTGCGCACTTTCTGCGCCTTCAAGTAATAAGCATCATAATAACCGGAGCTGAGCGCATAAGTGCCGAGCATAATCCGGCGTTTAACTTCCGGCCCAAATCCGTGGCTGCGGGAATTATGGTACAAATCAAGCAATCCGCCGCCGTTATCTATACGCGCACCGTAACGCACCCCGTCAAACCGGGCCAGGTTAGAAGACGCCTCCGAAGAGGAGAGCAAGTAATACGCCGCCACAGCATATTCAGTATGCGGAAGAGAAACCTCTTCCCAGACCGCACCCAGACCTTCCAGCACCTTAAGTGCGGACAGCACACTCTCACGGACGGAAGCATCTACACCTTCTCCGATATACTCCTTCGGCACAGCGATGCGCAGCCCGGAAATATCACCGGTAAGCGCGCTTAAATAATCAGGGATATTCACTTTGGCCGAGGTGGAATCCTGGGCGTCGTATCCGGCAATGGCCTGCAGCACATAAGCGGAATCCTCCACCGTGCGGGTAAGCGGACCAATCTGATCGAGCGAAGAAGCAAATGCCACCAGGCCGTAACGCGAAACCAGACCATAAGTCGGTTTAAGTCCTACCACACCGCAATACGAAGCGGGCTGGCGGATAGAACCGCCGGTATCGGAGCCAAGTGCAAAGAAGACTTCACCGGCAGCTACCGCAGCTGCCGAGCCGCCGCTGGAGCCCCCGGGAACACGTTCCAGATCCCAAGGATTACGCACAGCCCCGTAGCTAGAATTCTCATTGGAGCCGCCCATGGCGAACTCGTCCATGTTCAGCTTGCCGATGGTTACAGCATCGGCCTGACGCAGTTTGGAAACAACTGTTGCATCATATATCGGCTGGAAATTGTCCAGAAACTGGCTGGCACAGGTCGTGCGCAGTCCTTTGGTCACAATATTATCTTTAATTCCTGCAGGAAGACCAAACAGCAAACCGCGCGCTGCACCGGAAGCCAGCTTGTCATCCAGAGCACGTGCGGACAGCCGCGCGCCCTCCTCATTTAAAGTTAAAAATGCATGCACCTTCCCGTCACGCTCGGTAATGGCAGCCAGTGATTCTTCCGTCAGTTCGCTGACCGAAATCTCTTTGCTGTGCAGCATGTTATGTACTTCGGGTAGTCGATATTGAAACAGGCTCAACGTTCTTCCTCCTCTCTATTGTCGTTATTCCAGAACTGCCGGTACTTTGAAATGTCCGTCTTCATCTTCAGGTGCGTTAAGCAGAGCTTCTTTTTGGGAAAGACTCTCCTTCACGACATCGTCCCGCATCACATTGCTGACCTGCAGCACATGCGTTGTCGGCTTCACATGCTCCGTGTCAAGTTCGTTCAATTTCTCCGCATATTGTAAAATAGCATTCATTTGTTCAGTAAAAGTAGCCTCTTCTTCCGGGCTTAACTGCAGGCGGGCCAGCTTGGCCACATGCTGCACATCTTTGACGGTAATGCTCATAAGAAATATCCCTCCTGTTTAAAGGGCTAAAGCGCCCGGATAACGTTTTTAATTATATTGTAGAAGCCTGGACAATTCAATGAGCTTGTCATGTTCATAAAGCTGCAATTCGAACAACAGCTAGTGGCGCTACAGCTTATGGGTACATGAAACAAGAAAAAACGGCTATGGCGTCCTAATAGGGACGGCAGCCGTTTCTGCAGAAATATAAGGATAAAGCATTGCGTGCACCCTATAGACTCTTACATTTTAAGAAGAAACGGACTTGCAGTCCTCTTAGGACTGGCAGCCGCTTCTGCGAAAAATAGAAGGATCATTTATGGCGTGGAACATATAAATTCTTCTATTTCAAAAAAGCCGGCTTGCGCCGGCCTTACCTAAATCCAAGCGCGAAGATTCACCTGTTTGATGAATTCCGCCTGGGACATACTTTCCGTAGACGTCGTTTCCGCCTCTTCTGCTTCCATGTCTTCGCCGTTCATCAAATGATGAAACAGCTTCTCATTGTATGTCGACAAAGCATAGTCGATCAATGCTTCATGCGTTGCTCTCTCAGCCTCTACCACCAGCAATTGTTCTTCCGCCTCAATATCCTCTGCCGTAACATAAAAATTCCTGTTTGCCTGAGGGACACGAATGACATAATCAAACGCATTGTCAGGATTGCGGTCGTAAGCAATCAGGTAGCCGTAGTCTCCAATAGGAAGACTCTGCTCAAAAGCGTCTGCAACAATGACAATTTTCTCTCCTAAACGCAGCATCGTCCTACCTCCTGAGCCAAAATCTATCATGGTTCTACTTGTTTCAACAGTCTACTAAAAAAAGATAGAGCTGTCCAGCAGCAGGAGGAGAGTTCAATGAAATTTTCCTTGAAATTTTCAGAAATGTCGAGAAAAAGCAACATTTTTCTTATTTTTCCGTCAAACTGGGAGTTTATTCCTGGACGTTAACAGAGCAGACCCGGCAATGCACAGCACAATCAGCACTGCTGCTGAGAGAAAAGGGCCTACTCCAGCTGTGCCGCTGTCTACAAGAACTCCGGCAGACAATCCGGGCAACGCAGCCAGCGTCCAGCCAAGCCGGGTTGGCAGCAGACTATAGGCAAGTGATACCCCCGCCATGAGCGCCAGGGCAAGAAACACGGCGGCAGGTCCACGAAGAAAGGAGCTGAACAGCAGTGTCAGTGAGACGCCGCAGAGCAGCCATAGCCCATAGATTCCGGTTGCAGCTGCAACCTCACCCCAGGCAAGCGGACCCATCAGTGCTTCCGTGTAATACCCGGCTCCCGCCGCGCCCAGTCCAAGCGCAGTCACAAGCAGGGTCAGCTGTGCAGCCCATTTGGCGATGATAATGACCATCGGAGTAACCGGCTTGGCCATCAGCAGCTCAGCCGTTCCGCTGCTCCGTTCTCCCGCCAGTGCATTCATGGTCCCAAGCGCCAGAACCAGTATGCCAATCGTTCCATATTGGCCAAGCGCTTGCGCCATTACCGCAGCTGCCTCCGGCATTTCAAAGCTCTCCAGCATCCCCGCTGGCACATTTGCGGAAGCTTCCAGAATATCGCGCATGTAATAGGTCACAAGCGGCTGCATAATGCCCAAGATGATAAATACAATCGGTATCCAGATCAGTTTGTAGCTTCGCAGCGTCTCGAGCATTTCTTTCGAGTATAAAGTCCAGAAACTTCTCATGAGCCCACCACTTTCATGAACAAATCTTCCAGCGTGGAAGAGCCTGCTTCGAATTGCAGCAGCGGAATGTCCAGTTTGCCAGCTTCCTGCAGAATCTCCCGCCGTGCCTGTTCTACATCACTCACATTAAAGATGGCTTTACCTGCAGTAATCTGCGACTGAATAATAAAAGGTTTATGTACAAGGTCCTCCAGCCACCGGAATGCCTTATCGTCTTTCTCTGTATATAATCTGATAATAGGAAGACTGTACTGTGAACGGAGATAGGATAATGTCCCCTGCTCGGCTATCACACCGCGGTTCATTAATATGATATCATCGCATATCTCTTCGGCATCATGCAGCACATGTGTAGAAAAGATGACCGTCGTCTCTTCACGGATCTCCCGCAGCAGTTCCATCACTTCCCGCCGTCCAATCGGATCAAGCGCCGAGACCGGCTCGTCAAGCAGCAGCAGCCGTGGGCGGTGCACCAGTGCCTGCGCCAGACCGAGCCGCTGCTTCATTCCGCCTGAATACCCGGAAATCCGGCGGCGCGCCGACTCGCTGAGACCTACCCGCTCCAGTGCGGCGGCCGACCTCTCGGCTGCTTCTCTGGAGCGCATGCCGCTCAGCTTCGCGGCAAAGACAACATATTCCTGTCCGCTCATCCAGTTGTAAAAAGCCGGGGATTGCGGCAAATATCCCAGTGCTTTGCGGTAATCCGCTCCCGGACGATTGCCGGCAAAGGATATCTCCCCCGACGTAGGCGGCAGCAGACCCGCAAGCATGCGCAGCGTTGTGGTCTTGCCTGCTCCGTTTGGTCCCAGCAAGGCGACACAGCGCCCGGATTCGATCTCAAAGCTTATACCATCTACGGAGATATGTCTGCCATACCGTTTATGCAGATCGGCAACCTTAAGCAGCGGCATCAGTTCTCATTCCTTCCTGCCGTAAAATAAGCAATACTGCCCAACAGATTGCCAAATACTATTATAATAATCCACATCCATTTCGGACCCCGCACTTTCTCCGCTCTGGCCAAAGATATCAATCCGACAATGGCCAGCAAGATCTGAAGTGCAAGCAGCGGCCAAACCAAACCCCAATTCACTTTGTCCATCCCAGCATCCCCCGTTCTATTCTTCGCATACAGAAGGATCTTTCCTGACATCCTGTATTGATTAATCCCGCTTTCTTCTTCGTCTATCTGGCAGAATCACAAACAACAGGTAGCAAACTGCCGGCGTGGGTATTCCGGTAAGACCCCAGACTCCCCAGAACCATGCCATGCCACCTTCGCCTCTCTTCTGTGCATCCCGGAATATCCATGTCCCCTGCAGCATCAGCACGGCAGCTAAGCAAATCCACAACCATAAAGGCACATCCTTCAGTTCACTCACTCTTCCGTATCCTCCCGCCGCAGTCTGATCCGTGAAACCCCCAGACTGCCAAGTGCCGCGAGGGGGAACACCGCCTGCAGTACCCAATAAAATACAGGGGCTGATCCCAATGCAGTCAGAATGATACTGAGCACAATCAGAGCCAAGCACAAGAACAGCAGCAGCTCATTGCGGCTCTTACGGCGCCTGCGGAGGGTCTCGGCGGCAATGAGTTCTTCCATAACCACCATAGATGGCGGCGAAATGTCATCAAATTGCGCATCTAAAATATTCAATTCTGCGTTCAACTGGACCAGCAGTTCTTCATCATCAGGTTTCATCCTCATTCAGCTCCTTTCGCAGGTGGTTAAGGCCGGCAGACACACGTGATTTGACTGTGCCCGATGGGACTTGCAGAATCACACCGATTTCTTCATAGCTGTAACCGTAATAATGCTTCAGCAGTACGGCTATCCGCTGAGGTGAGGGAATCCGGGAGAGCGCATCAAGCAGATCGCTCCATTCTATATTCCGGCTCTCAAACCGCCAGCGGATGGACAACACGCCCTGCTCCTGGCGCCGCCACTCCGCTTCACGTTTCCACCTCCGCTTCCGGTCGATATATAGACGGGTAGCGATCGTGATCAACCATGAGGAAAAAGAAGAGGAACCATCGTAGCTTCTAATCTTCTCCATGCATCTGACCATAGTATCCTGGGCAAGCTCCTCGGCGAGCAATGGATCCATGGTGACCTTGATTAGGTATTTGTACAAAAAGCTGTAATGCTCCCGCAGCAGTAACGCAAGCGCCGAAGCATCGCCCTGCTGTGCCAGCTTGATTCTCTCCAGCGTCACGTCGCTCATTGATCCCTCCATGCTTCCTTCATTCACACCGTAATACGAATAGCTATATCAATTCGTTCATTCGTGATCCAAATTATTTTGCAGCTCCCAAAGTCTCCGCCGCCAAGGCTGAACTGCACCTTTCCCTCCAGGGAAATGCCAGAATAAAGTCCGCTCCAAACCGTCTGGAGTTCTGCCAAGAGCAGACAGCTCCGTTTCTTTCCCTTTACCGACTGCGAAGATTTCACTAGCTGTATCTGGCTTTCCATCGTCCATCTGGTAATGTATATCGTTCTTCAAGCCGCTTCCTCCCATACAATTCAACCTATTATGTAGACAAAAAAAGAACGCAAACCGGGATTATTCCACAGTCTGCGTGCTTCGCGAGGTAAATGTTACATTTAATTAACATTATTGTAGCAACTTTGTATCTTTATGTCCATCTCTATTTTCCCGGTTTATGTCGCATCCCAAGGAATAAGGTCACTGCATGGGGACGTAAGGATTGCGGAGACGTTCAAAGCCGATGGTTGTCCGCGGACCATGTCCCGGATATACCTTCACTTCTTCATCCAGCCGGTACAGCTTCCCGCGGATGGAGTCAATTAAATCCCGCTCTCTGCCGCCGGGCAGATCGGTACGTCCGACCCCCAGCTTAAACAGCACATCCCCGGAGAACAGATCATTTCCACACAGGAAGCTTACACTTCCCGGAGAATGCCCGGGGGTATGCATCACCCGGAAGGTGAGGCCCAGCAGCTGCAGAATCTGTCCTTCTGCCAGATCATACTCTGCAGGATCTGTGCTTATCGGAGGCGAGGCTTCCGGCCACATCAGTGAGCCGTTCAGCTTGGGACTGCTCAGCCATTCACTCTCCAGGGGATGAACATAGACAGGACATTTCTTGGCTTTGCGTATTTCATCTACGCCACCGATATGATCGAAATGGGCATGTGTCAGCAAAATCGCTTCAATCTCCATGCCTTCTATAGCCCGCACAAGACCGGCGGGGTTCATGCCGGGATCGATGATGATGCCACGCCCGGGATCTGCCCCGGTTAACAAATACGCATTGGTCTGGAGCGGCCCTAGATTATAGGAACGTATATTAAGCATAATTTAAAAGCCGGAGATCAGGCTGCGCAGCTCTCCCGCGATAACTGCGTGCGATTCCGTTCCTTCCCCGTAGGCTTGTCCCATCGCCTTGCGTACTTCGGCAATCTTGCTCTCGTAATCCGCGGCTTCGCGGTCGGGATTCTCCTGTTTGAATGCAGCCATCAGAGACTGCACATGCTCCGGACGTGGGCCCCAATGACCCAGCACATAACCTCCAGTATCGGCAAAGATGACAATCGGCACCGATCTGCCGCCCATCGTCAGGAAATCATCCATGACATCCTGATTCTCTTCCAGAATCAGCACTTCAGTCTTAATCCCCGCTGTCTCAAGAATGCGAAATACAACCGGCACATTGCGTACTACGTCACCGCACCAATCGGCAGCCAAGATCAGCACCCGCAGATCATCGCGATGGTTCAGACTCTCAAAGTATTCCCGGTCGCTTTCGTTATCCCAGGCAAACTTCTCATACCAGGACTCAAATGCCTGCTGATTCTTCGTCATCCCTTCCACGAACTGGCGCGGAGTAAGACCTTGACCAAATTTATGGGCTACATTCTGCTTCATACTGCACTACCTTTCTTCTTGGATTTGTACCACTTGAACAGAAAATATATAACGATAATGGCTATTGCAACGAGAATCAGCTCATGGGTGTACTTGGCCGCAACCTCGTCAATCGTTTCCCATTTGTCACCCAGAGTGTAGCCCAGGTAGACAAACAGTGCGCTCCACGGAATAACCGCGAGTGTGGTCAGCAGAGTGAATTTGCCTAACGGCATACGTGATATCCCTGCCGGCACGGAAATGGCATGGCGGACAATCGGAATGAAGCGGGCCGTAAAAATAACACCGGTACCGTACTTGTTGAACCATTCTTCGGAATGATCAATATGCTTCTTCTTGATAAAAATATACTTTCCGTATTTCTCCAGCACAGGTCTGCCGCCATAACGGCCGATCCAATACACAAAGATCTGGGCAATGACCCCACCCACCGTTCCAAAAAGAACTGCGCCAAAAAAGTTAATCTGCCCTTGCGAAACCAAGTATCCGCCAAAAGCAAGCACAATCTCACTCGGTATTACTTCAATCATGAGTCCGATCATAATCCCGAAATACCCAAGACTCTGAATCCACTCAAACAACTGCGAGACCAGATCAGAAAAAAAATGCAATGCAGCTCCTCCTCCCGTATTTGCGGAATTAGGCTTAGCGCCCTTCAGGCTCAGACGAACAACGCTTCCGCTCTATGTATCCAGCTTCTTCTAGCCTATTCTAGCATATGCGGCCTTACGACTTCTACTTACGAAGATGGAATCTATGGCATTCAACAGATTGACAATTTATGAAATGAGTGCAATTATATATTTAGATAATTATTTAAATATCGAAAGGTCGGATCGAAAATGAATGAATCCTTCAAAGCGCTGGCCGACCCTACCCGGCGGCAGATCATCCGGCTACTGCGGGAAAAAGACCGTACTGCCGGAGAAATCGCCGATTATTTTCAGATGTCAAAACCAAGCATTTCGCATCATCTCAGCGCACTGAAGCATGCCGGTCTGGTGCAGGATGAACGGAAGGGACAGTTCATTCTTTATTCACTGGATACCACTGTGCTTGAAGAGGTGCTTGGATGGTTCCTGGAATTGACCGGCACGGGAAAAGGAAGTGCACCAGATCATATATCTGCAGAAGACGGCAAAATGCAACACAACCATTCTAACTCGGAGGTTGAGTAAAGATGAAAAATTTCAAATGGAAGTGGCAGGACACACTAATAGTCATTTTGGGGCTTCTTTCTCTTGGTTTTGCGCTCATTAATTATGGCAAACTGCCTGATCAGCTCCCTCTCCAGTTCGGCATTACTGGAGAGGTTAACCGGTATGGGAGCAAAGGGCCGGCGATTGCACTGCTGGCATTCATGGGCCTGGCATTTCCCATTGGAATGCAGTTCATACGGAATATCGATCCCAAGAAAGAGAATTACCGGAAATTCGAAGGTGCTTATAAAATGACCCGCCTGGCTATCGCGGTGCTCGCCGATACTATACTTGTCCTAACCGTAGCCAGCAGTCTTGATCAAAATATTCCTGTCAGCAAATTAACTATGGTAGCAGTTGGCCTGCTGTTCATTGTTATTGGAAATTACATGCCGCAAGTTAAAGATAACTATTTCACCGGCATCCGCACCCCATGGACGCTGGCCAGTCCGGAGGTATGGCGAAAAACTCACCGTTTCTCAGGGTTCATGTGGATGCTGGGCGGGCTGCTGATTGCACTTGGCGCATTTATGCCAAAAATCCTGTCCATCAGTATGATTATCGCGGCCTTGCTGATCGCGACCATCATCCCGTACGTCTACTCCTGGTTCACCTCTCAGCGGATGAAGGCATGAGAGTAGGCCTGCCGGCTGCATTCCATATAGTGTAGCTGCTTGCAGTAATTTGGAGCGACAGACGTACTTTTCTGCTACCTGCTGATCAATCGCCGCTGTTGGCGTCTGTACGCTAACACGGCGTTCTTCTGCTACCGGGCTGTATGCCGCAGCCAAAACCTTTCTGAGCCGAAGCTCCAATGCTTCGGCTTCTGCTGTGAATCCAAACCACCGGTCATTGTGCTGTTGTCCTTTGCGGCACTCGCTGTCCGCCTGCAGGCGGAACTGATGCAGCAGATCGAGACCCGCAGCCGCACTGGCAGTCCCTCCCGCCCTATCCCCCGTTATCAACCTGCGCTGACTCATGTCGAGCATTCCATCAATCGCTTTTACCCTTTTGGCGGTATTATAGACATCCGCCTTCAAACTTCTGCGTATCCAGTGCAGTGCCTCTCCCGGATTACTCCCGTTCATCGACCTCTCCGCTATTTCCCATTGCACCGCAGCGTCTTCTGGCGCGTAGGCCAAGCTTCCGGTCAGCAGATCCTTTGCCTCCCGGTCCGGGAGCAGCCTTGATAGACTAACAACTGCCCGGGGCTCACGGGGATTCCATTCCAGCGATTGCCGGAGCAGCGCAATTCTCCCTGCAGGGTCTGGTTCACGGGCAGCCACCCTATACAATTCGGCACCCTTCATTAGCTGAAAGGATAGCAGACTTAGCGCCAAGCAAAGGCACCCGGTGCAGACCACAGCAGTAGCAGCCCTTACCCTTCGTTTCAAAACGAAGTGGCAGAGCCGCAAGCCGAGCCGCTGAGCTCTGCTCAACAAGCGAGGAAAACGCTTAGTACCGGGACTGTTGGCATGGGCAGCAGCAGGAAGAAAGTCTAGTGCTTGAATGGATGCATCCGGTCCGGTGGTGACCGCAGAGAAAGATGCCATTGTTCCAGATTCGGATACCGTTACACACTCATTGACTGCGGCATTTGACGGAATGCGGTCTGTCGAAGGGATAACAGCTATTCCTGGAGCGGCCTTGACTGCAGTAGTGCCGGACGAGTTATCCGTCTCCTGCCGGACCTCAGCAAACGCGAGCGCCGGCAGCAGAAACAGCAGCAGCCAAGTAAGCCCATAACTCCAGTCAAAATCAACCGCCCCATGCAAGACGATGACCAGCAGTGACGGGAGCAGCCTTGGAGCGGCTGCTCCTACCACCCATCCTGCCGCCAGCAGCAGAAGCAGGACTGCTGCCAGGCCGACAATTCCCAGATTCAGCAGGAAGTCGAGATAACCGCTATGCACCTGGCTGCCTACATAGGGACGGGACTGGGCGGCGAGGTACGAGTACCGCCAAGTCTCCCCCCCGCGCCCCAGCCAGGGCGCTTCCACCGCGAGCTTCCAGGCATCGCGGTAATAAAGTCCGCGCGCGGCGACCGTCATAGACGGTCCGGTGATCCGCTCGCTTACCTGGACAAGGACGGCGGTGCCCGCCGCCGTCCAGCCTGCCGCCGCCAGCACCAGCATGGCGGCGCGGACCCCACCCGCCGCGCTGGTGCTGCGGCGGTACAGCCACAGGCCGGCCAGCAGCGCGCCGGCCCAGAGTCCGGCCAGCAGCAGCAGGCCGGGTAAAGGCTCTACCGCCAGCCCGGCACGGGCCAGCTGGCGGTAGAGCAGCGCCGCGGCAGCCAGAGGCGCGGCGCCGGCGGCAAGAAGCGGCGCGAGGAGCCGCCGCTTCCAGAGCAGGACGGCGGCGCTGGCGCCAGCCGCAGCAAGCCAAGCGCCGCGCGACTCGCTGAGCAGCAGCGCGGCGGCGTACGGAAACAGCGGCAGCATGCGCAGCAGCAGCTTCGCGTGGCTTATTGCAGCAGGCTCACCGTGTTCTTGCTCCGCAAAAGCTACTGTACGCGCCAGCGTCTGCTCATCTGCTTCACGCCACTTCTCCTGCTCAACTTCTCCGTAAGCCCTGCCACGACTGGATCTGATTCTCCCCTCCTCTGATTCACGCCACTGCTCCCGTTCCACTTCCGTGTAGGCTCTACCTAACCAGTATCTTGTTCTCGCATCCTCAACTACATGCCGTTCCTCCCGCACCACTTCTCCATAGACCATGCCGCGACTGGATCTGACTCCTCCATCCTCTGCTTCACGCCACTTCTCCCCCTCCACTTCTCCATAGACCATGCCGCGACTGGATCTGACTCCTCCATCCTCTGCCTCACGCCGCTTCTCCCGCCCCTCTTGCTTGTTTCCCAAGCCCGAATAGGCTTCCTTAGGGAGCACTGGCGCCTCACTGCCGTCATCCTGCCCTTGCACTTTCCCGCGCTTCTTGTCCGTTTCCGCTGCATCCCGGCAGACAGAGAGCGCAAACAGACGCTCCAGCAAAAAAACAGCCATTACTGCACCGAAAGCGTTAGGATACTCTAGCAATCCCCCCAGTCGGGCACCTGTAGCACTGACCTCGGGTGATGTACTGTAAGCTATAGCAAAAGGAAGATTCAGCGCTCCACAGACGGCTAACAAGGCACTTATACTAATAAGCATACCTAGCAAGCTCCACACTACGCTAAGAAAACGGGCTCCCCAACGATGGCCTGCACAATAATAAGCGCAAAAAGCAAAGCTGGCGTACAGGCCCCAGCGCAACAGCTCATTCAGATTCCCCTGGGCTGATAAAGGTCCTCGGTGCCAGTGAATACCGTAGAGCGCAAGGATGGCAAGCGGACAGATCAACAGCAGTGCTGCTGCACTTCTATTGGCTCTGCGATTCCCGTAAATGCTAAGCAGGCTGGCTGAAGGCCCGCGCAGACCCTCTGCAACCAGCCATAACCCGAGGAATACAGCACATATGAGATACCATACCGTCAGAAACGGATACATTTCCCCGGCAAAGAATAACCCGCGCAGCAACACACCTGCCGTAACAGCAGCCAGCACCAAACCTGCACCAACAAATACCATTGCCGCCAACAAACGCCGCTCAGCCATGCCACTATGCATTTCAACTTCCTCCGTAGAATTCAAGTTCTCTTTAGTCTTTCCAGATTTGTCCTGAACCAAAAGGAAAACACAAAACAGGACGGCTGACTCCACATGGAGACTCACCGTCCTGCTTATTTATCGCGTTAGTATCGTTAATCACGTTATGACGTTAATGGTGTTAATCCCGGGATGATGTTAATGCCGTTAATGACGTTTAGAACATATGGGATGAATGTTCAGCAAAAAGTCTTTAGGCTAGGGTCTTGAATCTAACTGATGGTCTGGACTATTCCCTTTTGACAGTGGATCTTTCCACTCACTGTCTGACTCCCGGCAGGATATTAAGGGCTTGACTGAGTTGGGTAAGCCTTGCGGCGCTGCAACAAATCAGCACTCTACTTTCAATCCTCTATTCACGGAGGTTAGCCGTTCGGCAGTTGCCGTACACGCAGTAGCCAAATTCCTTGGTGATTGTATTTCGTACATTAGTATTTGTAATTGCGTGAACGGAATCAGATTCTATTGCAGTTTCTGCAGTCAAAAGAGCAGAATCTCGCCATATCCGCAACATTTACCGGATTCCAGTGTAGAAAGTGCAACAGATTGCCATTTCGGGGCAATTTCAGCTCATTCTATTGCAGATTCTGCAATGAAAGCATTACGGTGATACCATTTGGTATCACCGCAGTGTATTGATTTCAGACATATGCCATTCGGTCAGCAGCTCAGATTCTTCCGATTTGCCTATTGGCAGGCTTCAGCTGAATACAGCTCTTAATGCCCGGTTTATCCCTGCGCAAGAGCTTCCGCAGGCAGCAGGTCGGCGCAGACGCGTTCAAGGTACGGCTTGGCACCCAAGAAATCACGGAATGCGCTGTATTCGCGCCATTTGACGGCATTGTCGCCGCTTGTGCTTTTGACGGCCCGGATCAGGATGTTCTTCGGCGTATGCTCCATGTCGATGAACTCCAGCAGCTGGCTGCGGTAACCCATCAAATCAAGCAGCTTCGCCCGGATGGCATCAGTGGCGAGTGCAGAGAAACGTTCCTTCAGAATTCCGTGCGAGAGCAGCGGGCTGAGCACCTCGTTCTCCACCTGCCCAAATAGCTCATGCTGGCAGCAAGGCACCGAGAGAATAACCGATGCGCCCCAGCGTACCGCTTTTTCCAGTGCAGCATCCGTTGCCGTATCGCAGGCATGCAGTGTCACAACCATGTCCACTTGGTCCAGCTCGTTGTAATCGGCTATATCACCGACCAGGAAATGCAGTTTATCGTAACCCAGCCTCGACGCCAGCGCTCCGCAATGTTCGATGACATCGGCTTTCAGGTCAAGTCCGACAATATTCAGCTCCCGCCGCTCGCGGACAGCCAAATAATGATACAGCGCAAACGTCAAATAGGATTTGCCGCAGCCAAAATCAACAATCGTCAGCGGCCGGCCGGTTGGTAGATCACCCAGCACATCCTCAACCATCTCCAGGAAGCGGTTGATCTGGCGGAACTTGTCGTATTTTTTGGCCAGCACCTTGCCTTCGCTGTTCATAATTCCAAGCTCCACCAGGAACGGGACTGGCTCTCCCTCGTCCAGTACATAACGTTTGCGGCGGTTGTGGGCCAAGTCTGGCGCCTCCTGCTTGCTGGCCGATTTGGTAAGAATAGAAACCTTGTATTTTTTACTGATCAGCACCTGGTAATCAGCTTCCACAGTGCAGATCAGCGCTTGCCGGAAGGTAGCTCTCAATAGTGACATCATTTCTTCCGCAGCAGTGTCTGCCGGAATATTGCGGTGTTCCACTTTGGGGCCGATGGTATAGGCAAACTGATAATGCAGCTTGCCTTTTAGCTCAACAGGTTTAATCTGCACCTTGCTGTATGCAACTTCGCCTTTGCTGCGCAGTTGGCTTAAGGTTGCCGTAATCAGGGTACGGCCATTTATCACTTGATCAATCAGAGTTTTCAAAGATTCCACAGGGTACATCTCACTTTCGCAATCAAAATGGAGAGCAGGCTCTCCTGAATATCACTACATTATAGCATGTCCTGCTATACGATATCATAGTAGCTCGCCAACTCCTCCGGCAGGTACATGAAACTGTCCGCTAACCATGGTCACGGCCCGGCCCGATAAAGTCACGAGATCCTGACTCACTTCAAGCTGCAGCATCCCGCCACGCGCTGAAGCCTGATATGCAGTCAATTGTGTGCGGTTTAACCGTCCCGCCCAATAGGGAGCCAGGGCGGTATGCAGCGAGCCGGTAACGGGATCTTCATTGACACCAATGCCCGGGGCAAAAAAACGCGATACAAAATCAATGCCATCCGCAGCGCATTCTGCCGTAACCGCGACAGCCCTCGGCTGGAGCTTGGCCACCTGGACAAAATCCGGGCAGAGCCCCCGCACCCTTGTCTCATGATCCAGACGCACCAGCACGTTGTCGGCATACCGCACGGTTTCCAGCACATGTGCCTCCTCAATACCCAGCGCTGCCGCCAGCCCGGCTATCGGAGGTGAAGCTGTAATTTCATATGGAGGAAAATAGAGTGAAATCAGCTCTTCTGATTTCGATGCCCGCAGCAACCCGCTGCGCGTGTGGAATCTCGCTTCTTCGTGAGAACCCAGCCGCCCGGTTTCCCATAGGACATGCGCACTGGCCAAAGTGGCATGACCGCACAGATTCACCTCCACCGCAGGCGTAAACCAGCGCAGACGGTACCCTTCCTGCTCCGGCCACAGAAACGCCGTTTCGGACAGATTCATTTCCGCAGCCGTTTTGGCCATGAAGGCCTCATCTGCGGGATTTTCCAGCAGGCAGACGGCTGCAGGGTTTCCGGTGAACGCCTTGTCCGCAAAAGCGTCTACAATAAATAGAGGGGTATTCACGAAGGTTTCATCTCCTTTGCCGCTTCAGCGGTAAGTTTATTCCACTCCTCCTGCCCTTGCCTAACCTCTGCCAGTGGAAGATCACCAAGCTCCAAAGCTTCAGGTGGCAGCAGCAGCAACCGGCTGTACAGCTCTCCTCCCTCAGCTGCAACATCTATTCCCTGTTCCCACAATCTGTACAGACTGTCCTCAGCCTTGCCGTAACGTCCTATTGATTCCATATAGGGCAGAAGCAGCCGTTCTGTCTTCACCGGAAGAAGATAACCTTCGGTTTCCTGTAAAAGTTCATCTATTTCCTTCGTCATCTGCAGCAGCTCCCGATCAGCACCGTATTGATCGGCGTACAAAAACAGATGCAGCGACCGTATAAACCTGAACAATACAGCATCCTTATTGCCGCCGGCACTGTAGATGCCGCCTTCTTCTTTTAATAGCCGCGCCACGCCTTGAAGCTTGTCGGACTCAATTACGCCGCCCAGGCGAAACATATCTATAATATCCTCTACAGACAATGAGTTTAAAAGGCGGGAGTTCAGGCGAAAATGCCGGTTCAGCAGCTCATCCACTTCCCATAATGCCTCTGTGGTCTTCTTCTCCTGCTTCAATGTGAGCACCTTGGCAACCATTGCCGACATATCCTCGATCATCCGGACGATATAATCTCTTCGGAACATCCTGCACACCCCTCTCCAATACTATCCTGCCACGATTCCTCAGCAAGTTAAACCAATGATGATTGCAGTTATTTTAAAACAATCTTAAACCATTCCACCGCTCCGTGCCACCACTCCGTACCATGCCTTGGAATTCCTTGACAAAAAAACAAAGGCTACCCTATAATAACCTCACTGGTCTTACTGATCTGGATTCCAGATCAATCTAAAATACAGAATGAAGAGCATTGAATGGATTGCAGAGAAATTGAGATTGCACGGGTAGGAGGAATAGACATGAATGAAGACAATACCGGGCATAGTCAGCCGGAAACGGAGAACTGCGTGGAACAACTGCCAGTTCGTCAAGACCGGGACAAAGATCAGGAACAGCAGCAGGAAGCAGACCCTATCCAACCTCTGCAGGTTACACCAGAGCAGAACAAGCTGCTGGAAAGTGCGCTGCGAATCAAGATTATGCATGCGCTGGCAGATGAACCGCTAACCTCCAAGCAGGTTGCCGACAAGCTGCACAAGACACCCGGCAATATTCACTACCATATCATCAAGCTGTTCGATGGCGGACTGCTGGAGCTTGTCCGTACGGAAACAGCCGGAGGCATTATCCAGAAATTTTACCGCTCCAAAGCTACCTTCTTTCGCTCCGAGAACTTCAGCGGCTTCCAATTCCGCAAAGAGGATACAGTGGAGCATTTCGTTACAAGACTATCCTTGTCCCCCGCTGAGCTGAAGGCTTTCCAGCAGGAGATGATGAAGTTCATTTCCGCCTGGGAATCGAAAGTCACCCATGGAGAGGAATACGGTATCGATGTCATTATCGGCCGCCTGCATACAGATTCCCTTATAGAACCGGAGGATGGTCCCTAGATGATCCCTACTGCTGCACCCGAACATACCAAAAACAATCCGCTGCGCCGATTTGCCGAACCCTTTGCCAAATCACGGACTTTCCCTTTTTTATGGCTGGGAAATTTGATTTCCGTCCTGGGCAGCTCGGTGACCATGGTCATACTCCCGGTTATGGTCTACTCCCTGACTGGATCAACAACAACCATGGGCTTCGTAATGGCAATTTATATGCTGCCCAATGTGATCATGCTGCCGATTTCCGGGCATATTGTAGACCGCTACGACCGGGTCAGGATTATGATGATTGCCGATATCGCCCGCTTTGCCGTCATGATCATCACAGCCCTGCTGGCTTTGACCGGTCTATTGACCGTTCCGCTGCTCTGTATATTTGTAGGTGCTTACGGTCTGTTTGACGGTCTGTTCCGTCCCGCCTACGCTGCAGTCCAGGCCTCGGTGTTCACTCCGGAAATCCGGGTTGCCGCCAACTCACTGTCGCAAATGACTATACAGATGGTTCGTTTAATCGGCCCTTCACTCGGAGGACTGCTAATCACCTATCTCTCGGCTGGGGTCGGTTTTGGGCTCGACGCCTTTACTTACCTGTTCTCCCTGGTCTGTCTCATCTATTTGCGCAAAGCGCTGATGCCCAGAACACAGGCTGCAGTGTCCGCAGCCTCGTCACCTCAGGCACTTGAAACCGCCGCAGCTGCGGCAGCCTCTCCTCATAACGACTGGAAAGAGGATTTCAAAGAAGGCGTTGCTGTATTGCGCAGCAACCCCTGGCTATGGATTACCATCCTCGCCTTCTGCTTCATCAATATTTGTTACGCCGGCGTCACCAGCATCCTTGTGCCATGGCTTTTCAAAGTTCATCATGGCTGGGAGCCATATGTATACGGGCTTGCCGGTACTTTCTCCGGTGTCGGAGCCATTCTGGGCGGACTGATCATCGGCATGAAGCAGAGATGGAAACACCGCGGCATCATCGCCTACGGAGGAGCATTTCTAGGCGGCCTCGCGTTGCTTATCCTGCCGTTTGTTACTAGCCCTGCGGCAGCTATTGCCTTGTTCGCCCTGGAGGGATTCGGCCTCATGGTCTTCATCCTCATCTGGGAGATCAGCCTGCAGGAGCTCGTTCCGCAAGAAGCTTTCGGACGTGTAGCCAGTCTTGATCTATTCGGCTCCTTCGCCTTGCTGCCCGTCGGCTACATCCTTGTAGGCTGGCTCGCCGATCTTATAGGCGGTGTAGCTACGATTGCCATTTTCTCCGGACTTGGCATGGCCTGTATCGCTCTTGTTCTATGTGTTCCTGCAATCCGCAAGTTCAATTAAACATTTCCAGCGTGAAAGAGAGTTTTATAAAAAGGCAGCACCGCGTCAATAGACGGATGCTGCCTTTTTATGTAAGTGAAGTGTTTTCTTCACCCGTTATTTATGAGATCTCAAGTATCGGTTATTTCTTAACTTGCGCAAGCACGAAGTCTTTAATGATTTCCGATAAACGTTCCGGCGCTTCATACATACTCATGTGGCCTGCTCCGGAAATCGTCGCCTTGGTTACATTCGGCTTATCGGAAGTGAAGGTCCACTCGGCAGGAATCAAACCGTCTTCCGCGCCGGCAACGAGCAACACCGGCAGTGCGGTAGCCGAAATGACATCACGGCGGTCAGGGCGCTCACGCATGGCCAGTGCGGCACCGGCCGCGCCTTGCGGAGGTGTTCTATAGCCGATTTCCTTCGCCCGCTGCAACAGCTGCGGTGCTGCAGCAGGAGCGAAGAGTCCAGGCACCAGTCCGTCCACAAACGTAGTAATTCCATCGTTCTGGATCGTACTGACACTTTTCAGGCGTTTCTCCCTGGCTTCTTCACTGTCAGGATAACCCGTGGAGTGAATCAGTCCGAATCCCTTCAAACGTGAGGCATGCCGCTGGGCGAAGGACAGCGTTATATAGCCGCCAAGCGAATGACCCAGCAAGTAACATTCAGGGATTTCCAGCGCATTCAACAGGGAAAGAACATCATCGGCCATCTGATCGATGCTGTACGCTCCGAGCGGAGCATCCGAAACTCCGTGGCCGCGCAAATCCGGTGCGATCACCCGGTAGCTTCCGCTCAGATAAGGGATGACCTGCTCCCAATATCCGGAGCTTCCGCAAAAGCCGTGCAGCAGTACGATAACGTCGCCTTCGCCTTGATCACTGTAACAAATATTGGTTCCATCGCATCGAACATTTTCCATGGGCTGATTCCTTCTTTCTATGTAGTTGCTATACAAGGTATACGGATGAGTCTGCAATTAAATGGAATACCATTTGCTTGTCTTAATTATTTAAGCAGAACCGCCCGTCTTGAAACTTGTCTCCTCTATTTCAACCCAAAACCTTGTGCCGCAGCTGCGGCAATCTCTCCAGCCATTACCATTACCCTGTGCAACGGCGTCGTCTGCAGGGTCCGGTAAGGGCGGGGCCCGTTAATATCGACAATTGCCGCAAGACTATAATGCCCGACTGCTGGCAGACTCACACCGACCGACTGCGCTGGCCGCAGCGGCTCATTGGCTGCAAAATAACAGCCCAGTACCGCCGGCGGTCCAAGACAAGCATCAATGGCAATAATTATCTGCCCGGCGGGAATCCCTGATATCCGGTTAACGAGAGTATCCGCATCGCAAGGCGATGGAAGCGTGCCAACAACATTCGGGAAGCCATGCTCCACCAGTCTGCTTCCGGTCAGCGGCCCAAGGGCATCCCCTGTGGAGCGGTCGGTACCGATGCACAAGAATGTGACCTGCTCTGCCGAGTGATGATCCGCAATGCTTTGGAAGAAGGTAATCAGCCCGGCCGCGTCTTTTTTTACCCGTTTTCTGCTCTCCTGCTCCCTGATCGCCAATTCCCTGACTCCCTCCTGTTCTATATAAGTTGAACTTTAGATTTACCGAGCCGGCATAGAACGCAACTGCGGTGAATGTTTGGACTTCCGGCCGCTGTTGTCCACAGATTTCTTGATTTATACCGCTATTTGCGGTTGAAATCTGTAGACAAAGGCGGTCGCTATCGCTCCTACAGTTCCAAACTTCCCCTCCGCTGCTTTTGCCTCTAGGTAGTTCTTTAGTTCATCTTATATAGAAACCTTCGTTTATTTCTTTTAATTTAACATGATTTAGAGGAAGCCAACAAAAAAATGGTGTTTCCTTCCCCAATCATGATAGAATATTTGAATCCAAACACAGAGAGGACTGTTTAACCCCATGGATTTATCGCAGCCCAGCCAGGAAAATGTGGAATATATGATCGAGGGCATCAAGAGCAAGCTGAAGATGGCCAGCGCCGCAGCCATGCAGGCTTCTGCTTTCTCGGTGAACAACTATGAGGATATTCTTGATATTTATGAAGTTGCCATGAGCAGCGACCGGCTCAGCATCTCGCAGGTGGAGGCGCTTGTCTCCGAGCTTGGACGCCTGCGTAAGAAATAAATCAAATAACCTGTCATGCACAGGAGCTCCTTGCCTACGATTCCATCCGCGCGGATGGCCGTCAGGCAAGGAGCTCCTTTAGGATTTATTATGCTTACAAGTACAATGCAACGGGCAAGATTTAACGCTTACGGCAAATCAATCAGTATGAGTTCCGCTTCGCCCTCACTGCCAATGCTTTTGATCGTCAAGTCACAACCCTTGCGGATACGTGCGGCATCGCCTGGTTTCAGCTGAAAAGTGCCATCTGAGCAAGAAATCTCTACATCCCCGGAAATAAGGAAGATGTGCGTCCGCCTGTCTTCTTTTTGCGCATAATGAAGCTCCCTGTTCGTGTCCAGCACCGATAGATAGACAGTTGCATCCTCGCCCACCTTCAATGTGCCTTCCTCACCACTCCCCGAAACGACTGGCAGCAGCGTGTTGCTCTTGAACTCACGCGGGAAAAACTTTGCATCCCATTTCGGCGCAAGCCCCGGTGTGCTAGGAAGCAGCCAGATTTGCAGAAACCGCACATTGTCGCTCTCCGAAGGATTGGTCTCCGAATGATTAACCCCGGTTCCCGCACTCATGACCTGAACCGTACCTGCCTGAATATCCGCGTGATTGCCGAGGTCATCCTGATGCTTCAGTACCCCGGAAACGACATAGGTGATAATCTCCAGATCATGATGCGGATGCTCATGCATCCCTTGTCCCGGTTTCAGCTCATTGTCATTGTGTGCGAGCAGCGCACCAAAGTGTGCATTGCTGGGATCATCATAATCGGCAAAGGAAAAACTGAACTCACTGTGAATCCATTCTCTATTCGAAGTATGTCTTTCTGCTGACGTAACTACTTTTATCATATCCATGCACCTCCAAAGATGTTGGAACCTTCTCCATGCTTAACGGGTCGAAACCGCTCTTCGATTTAAATTGTTATAGGCGCTTTAATTAAGTATTTCTTACCCTGTTCCTTTCCCGGTCAATCATTAATGATTACTCCGAAAGAAGCAGGACTATAGGAAAGACCTCACAATTTACTATCAAGTGTGAACTTTCGTATTTCCGCATGAGGATATTTGTAAAGCTCCATATTTCGTTGTTTTTTATAGGAAAATCTCCCTTTGTTCACGTATCCTGCTCTAGTCTCTCCCATTCTTCTCCATGCTTGTCTGCTGTTTCAGCTTATACGCCAACGTTTATATACGAAGTAAGATACTTCAGGCTATCCTGAATTCGAATGACGGCAGCCGCCTAATTTCGGAATACCATAATCTAATGAGGAGTGATTAATCATGAATAAAGCAGAAACGGAACATCCGGTAGAAAGCGGAAGCACTTTTTTCAAAGGAATCTTTATTGGTGGTTTGCTCGGCGCTGCCGCTGCCCTGTTGTTCGCCCCTAAGCCCGGCCGTGAAATGCGCAGTGACTTGTCTGATAAGCTTACGCTGGCTACAGACAAAACCAAAGAGGTTGCAGGTGTCGTAACGGACAAGACTAAAACAATTGCGACTACGGTTGGGGAAAAAGCGACCGATCTCGCAAGCACCGTATCGGCCAAAGCCTCCGACATCTTCACTACTGTAAGTGACAGCAAACAGCAAATTGCTGCCACTTTGGCGGAAACAGGCAAAAAACTGGGCGATTCCATCAGTGAAGTCTCCGAAAATGTTGCTTCTGACGTAAAAGATGCGTCTAAAGAGGTAGCAGAGGAAGCTAAGAATGTAGCCGATGAGGCCAAAGCATCCTCTAAAGAGGTCGCCGATGAAGCCAAGGATGCCAAAGAGGAAGTAAAAGCGTCTTACAAGTCTTCTTACTAAACTACGGTGATTCACGGCTTGATCTAAATTTGAGAACAGCCAGCTCACCGCAGCTGGCTGTTGTTATGAGGAATGCAGCTTCTTCTAGCGAATGAAGCTGCATTTTTATCAAAGCCCTTATACGGCTAAAGAAAGCAGGGACGCCTTATGGGAGATGCAGGCAGCAAGACCAAAACCTACGAAGTCGAAGAGCATCCCTTTGAATTGCGGCATGAAGTCAAACGGCTGAACGCAAGGCTCGACAAAATTGCCGATTCACTGGAAAAATCCGAATTCAAGGATATCCTTGAGAATTATACGGATCCCAAAAAGCGGATTATTACGAATCTTATGGCCGGGATATCCAGGGGTCTCGGGCTTTCACTCGGTACATTCGTGATACTCGGCTTACTGGGTTACATTCTCAGCCTGTTTCTTGATGTACCCGTTATCGGTGAATATCTTGGAGAAATCAAAAAGTATATTGATGCCAACAGTTGATGCCAATAGCTGATAGCATCTTTATCAACCCCGCTAAGCAGTTTGTTCAGCAGACTGCTTAGCGGGGTTGATGTGTATGTCCGCTTCAGGCTGAATACAAACAAGCAGAAACGGCTTCGCCGTCCTCAAAAGGACGGTATCCGTTTCAGCGAGAAATAGAAGGATAATTTATAGCGTGAAGCATATAAATGCTTATATTTTAAAAAAGACATACCCTTCCCCGGCGGGGATAAGGTATGTCCTAATCTTGGGGACTAGCGATAAGAATCAATAGGAGGAGTTCGCCATGATCTGTTTCAGCTTCTCGGTGGCCCGCTTCTGGATCCGTGAGACGCTCATTTGTGATACACCGAGCTTCTGCGCGATGGCACGCTGCGACTGACCGTCCTGGAACGCCAGCAGCAGCACCTGCTGCTCTTGCTCCTTAAGCTGGCCCAGCGCCTGCTGGAGATCCATACGTTTCTCCACAGTCTCGTAATCGTTGGCTTCGGAGCTGATCAGCTCGCCGAGCGTAGCGCCCGTCTCCTCTTGCGAGAGGGGCGAATCCAATGATACGTAATGATAACATTCCCTGCCGGCCAGTACTTCCACAGTTTCTTCCACAGTAAGATCAAGATAATGGGCGATCTCTTCCACAGCAGGAGAACGTTCCAGCCTGATGGTAAGTTCATCAATGGCCTGCTGCACAAGGGCGCCTTTCTCTTTAATCCGTCTTGGGACCTGTATGTACCAGGATTTATCCCGCAGGAAATTTTTCATATGCCCGATCATGCTCTTCATCGCATACGGCTCAAACGGAATGCCCAAGCTGATATCGTACTGCTGCAGCAATCGGATAAGCGCCATCTGCCCAACCTGATACAGATCTTCATAAAGATCCGGACGGTTGCGGGCAATTTTCCCGGCAGCCATCTTCACCATCGGCTCATATTTCTTGATCAGCACGGTGGCAATTTCATTATCCTTGGTCTGCTGATATTCCCAGATCAAACTTACTGCTTCGTTCATGGACTCTGGGGGAGTCACTTTATCACTCATACTTTCTCCTCGCTGAAATTAAGCCGCTTAGTCAGGGTAACGACTGTCCCTCTCCCTGCTTCACTCACGACGCTTACGTCATCCATGAGCGCTTGCATTAAATAAAATCCCAGTCCGCCAACCTGAACATCACTCAGCTCTTTATCATGCAGCGTTATGCGTCCGTCGGGCGAATCCAATCCGTCAAAGCTCTCCCCTTCATCTTTGACGGTGATGGACAAGGCACTTGTTCCTACTTCAAAGATTACATCGACCAAACCATCTTCTTGGCCGTACGCATATAATACAGAGTTATTACAGGCTTCCGAAACCGCTACCTTCATATCCTCAATATCTTCATAGGTAAAACCCATTTTTGAGGCAATGCCATATAAATTCAGTCTAACGATATCGACATATTCTGCGCTCGCAGGTAACTGAAGAACTACTTTTTGCACGTCATCACTCATCCTTAGTTCGATCCTTTCCTAGTGGGAATTCTCTTGGGGGGCAAAAAACTTAGAAATACCGGTCATATCAAACAGCTTCTGGATTTGCGGCGGAACTTCTTCAACGGTAAACTTAACGTCCATCCCGTGTCTTGCTTTGAGGATCGAGAGCAGGATTCCAATACCGGTGCTGTCAATATATCTCAAGTCTTTCAGATTAATAACGAGGTCAAGCCCCGTATCTCCCACAA
This sequence comes from Paenibacillus sp. IHBB 3054, assembly GCF_051594305.1. Taxonomy (NCBI): domain Bacteria; kingdom Bacillati; phylum Bacillota; class Bacilli; order Caryophanales; family Paenibacillaceae; genus Paenibacillus; species Paenibacillus sp. IHBB 3054. Next base: position 32,402 of record NZ_JBOFBG010000013.1, read on the forward strand.
GCGGCTCCATGACCAAACGGAAATCGGGAGCAACAGACAAATCTAGTTCTCCAATCAGGGAAACCGTACAAACGCTGCCTTCAGTTTCGGTTTTTGCATGGAACTTTTCGCTTTTATGTGTATTCATAGACAACTCTCCTGATTAAATGTTTTCTTTACCAATAACCCTAAAGACCTAGGTTTGAAACAAAAAAACTAATTCTACATCATTGGCAAATACTGGTTTATGCTTTGAAAAGTGTTGTATTCCGTCCATTGACGTGACTATCCTGTCTTGAATAACGGGCAATAATTTGTTTAATACTGCTGAGCTTCAGCGGCTTGCTGATATAACCGTCCATGCCTGAAGCCATGCAACGGTTCTGGATACCCTCCATGACATTGGCCGTCATCGCGATGATGACTGCCTTCTCGGCGGATGGCCCATCGCTGATCCGGATTTTGGAGGTCGCTGTCAGACCGTCCATGACCGGCATTTGCAGATCCATAAAAATAAAATCATAAGCATATTTCATTGCCAGCTCCACCGCCTGGCTGCCGTCCTCGGCGACGTCGGCGTCATAACCCAGCTTATCCAGCATGCTGACCATAAGCCGCTGATTGATCGGGTGGTCGTCTACAACAAGGACTTTTCTCCGCCATCTCTGGTTGTCCACGTCTTCATACGGCTCCACCTCTTGAAATCCCCTTGCCAGCTCATCCTCAGGCTTCGCTGCCTCAATCGTGAATACAAAGGTCGCCCCTTTCTCCTCCATCGATTCTACGCGTATGTCGCCGCCCATCATCCCGACAAGGGATTTGCAGATTGCCAGCCCGAGACCGGTTCCACCGTATTTGCGTGTCATAGAAGAATCAAGCTGGGAAAAAGGCTTGAACAGCCGGTCACATTTTTCCGGAGAAATCCCGATGCCTGTATCCTTCACGGTAAATTCAACTACCAGTTTATTATCAGCTGTTGGCAGGCCGGATGCAACAAGGTAAACTCCGCCTTGATTGGTAAACTTCACCGCATTGGCGACTAAATTGATTAGAACTTGACGCAAACGGGCCATATCTCCGTAGATCAGCTTTGGAAGATTCTGATCAATGAAATAGGCCAACTCCAGGTTTTTCTTTCCTGCTTCGGCAGAAAACAAGCTAAATACCTCCTGAACGGTGGTCTGTAGCTCAAATAACTGTTCTTCCATTTCCATCTTGCCGGATTCCATCTTCGTGAAATCAAGGATATCGTTAATGACCGTAATCAGGGTATCGGCGCTTTTGCGGATAATCTCCGTATACTCCTTCTGCTCCGGAGCCAGCTCAGTTTCCATCAGCAGGTCAATCATACCCACCACACCGTTCATCGGCGTGCGAATCTCATGGCTCATCATAGCCAGGAACTCGGTTTTGGCATTAGCGGCAATCTCCGCCGCTTCCTTAGCCTTAACCAGCTCTCCGTTGATTTTCTCCAGCTCCTGCGTCTTTTGCTGCAGCAGCATAGACTGCATCTGATGTTTCTTATTAGTTAAGTGCATGTTAACGAAGCCCTCAATCTTGGACTTCAAGATCTGCGGAATGAAGGGTTTGACCATATAATCAATAGCCCCGGCAGAATATCCCGCGAACAGATGCTCCGCCTCTTTGCTGTTGGCAGAGATAAAAATAATTGGAATATCCTTCGTCTTTTCTCTGGCTTTGATTAATTTGGCGGTTTCAATACCATCCATACCTGGCATTTGTACGTCCAGCACAATCACCGCAAACTCATATCTTAATAAACATCTCAGCGCTTCTTCACCGGAATTGGCTTTGACAAGCTTATAGTGTTGACTCTCAAGCACAGCTTCAAGCGCCAGCAGATTTTCAGGACGGTCGTCAACCAGCAATATATGAATTGGTTCTTGAACCCCCATAGGCCCCCTCCTATCCCGCTATTTGTTCTTGCGATAGATTTTTTCCACTCTATCCAGGGGCTCGTAGCTGTTGCTATACCTGGTGAAGTGAATAGATTCTTTGGAGCCGAGCACCAGTACTCCGAACCGGCTGAGGCTCTCATAGAACAAGCCGTGCACATGGTCGCGAAGTTCATCATTGAAATAGATCATGACATTCCGGCAAAAGATGACATTAAATTCGTTGAATGAGGTGTCTGTTGCCAGATTATGCTCTGCAAAGATAATATTTTTACGCAAGTACGGCTGTAGAATGACTGAATTGTATTTCGCTGTATAATATTCAGAGAATGCGCGGGTCCCGCCCGCCTCCATATAATTCTTGGTATACTGCTTCATCTTACCGATCTCATATACGCCTTCCTTAGCCTGCTGCAGCGAGCGTTCGTTCATATCAGTGGCATAGATGCGCGCCTTGTCGTAAAGCCCCTCTTCGTGCAGCAGAATCGCCATGGAGTATACCTCTTCGCCGGTGGAGCAGCCCGCATGCCAGATCCTGATATAAGGATAAGTCCTCAGCAGCGGGATCACCTTTTGGCGGAAAGTTAAAAAGAGGCCTGGATCCCGAAACATTTCCGTCACGGGGATGGAAAGGCTGTAGACGAACCGTTCAAAGCAGGCGCGGTCATGCAGCACTTTCTCCTGCAGCGCAGATATGCTCGGCACATTCTCGGCATGGACGTGATGCCAGATACGCCGTTTCAAAGAAGGCATGGCGTAATTTCTGAAATCATATCCGTACAAGCGATGCACACCGCTCAGGAGCAGCTCAATTTCAATCTGCTCCAGCTCCTGCTTGCTTCCCGATTGGGTGAGCTCCTCATCATATCCCCGTTCCATAGCTGTCATGTTATCAAGGCTCCCTTGCATATGCCGTATTTCCGGTCTGTTGTTTGTTGGTGCTGTAATGCTATTACCCCAAATTTACGCTTACGAATACAACCAAACGCGCATTAAGGAAAGTAGCTGATCGGTACCGATCGGTTTCTTCATATAATCCGAAGCTCCCGCTTCAATACACTTGGCCCGGTCTTCCTTCATTGCCTTGGCCGTAAGCGCGATTATTGGCAATTTATGATACTGCGGCATCTGGCGAATCCGGCGCATCGCCTCATATCCGTCCATTTCCGGCATCATCATATCCATGAGCACGAGATCAAAATCTTCCTGTTCAACCAGCATATCGAGTGCTTCACGGCCATTCTCTGCGAACTTCACTTCCATGTGGTATTCTTCCAGCACGCTGGAGAGGGCAAATACGTTGCGTATATCATCATCCACGAGTAAAATCTTCTTTCCCTCAAACAGCTCTTCTTTATTGTGCAGCTTTTGCAGAATTTTACGCTTATCCTCCGGAAGATTGGCTTCCACCCGGTGGAGGAACAAGGTAGTCTCATCCAGCAGTCTCTCCGGCGAGCGCACATCCTTGATAATGATCGATTCGGCATATTTCCGCAGCTGTGTCTCTTCCTTGCTGTCCAGGTCCTTACCGGTGTAGATAATGATCGGCAGATCATTCAGTTCCTCATCATCGCGGATCTGATCAAGCAGTTCGAAGCCATTCATATCATCAAGCATCAGGTCGAGAACCATGCAGTCGTATTTCTGCTTACGCAGTTCACCGAGCGCTTCTTGTCCGGTTGAAACCGCCGTAATGGCGACATCATCATGGCCGATAAGCTCCATAATGGAACGGCGCTGAATTTCGTCATCCTCGACAATCAGCAGATGCTTCAGGGTACTGGCTGTGTAGCTCTCGATTTGTGAGAATGCCCGCTCCAGTGCCTGCCGGGTCGAAGGTTTTCTCAAGTAAGCCATCGCGCCCATCATTAGGCCCTGCTTCATCTCATCATTCACAGAGATGACGTGAACAGGAATATGCCGAGTCTGTGATGCGCCCTTAAGCTCTCTGAGTATCGCCCAGCCGTCCATAACCGGCAGCTGGATGTCCAGAATAATCGCATCCGGCAGGTGGGATTTGGCCATTTGCAGACCGATATCCCCCTGCAGCGCCACCAATCCCTTGAAACCGCGTCCGCGGGCCATATCAAGCAATATTTTGGCAAAGCTCTCATCATCCTCGACAATAAGCAGAACCTTATCGTTTGCCGTCAAATTCTCACGGTCATCCTCCACTATGATTGGATTAAGCGGGGCAGGTATGACATTCCCGGATTTAGCAGGTTGTAGTTCCTCCACGTATTCTGCCAGTGTTGCCGCCTCTTGGGCCGCTGCCACCTCAACTGCTCCTGGAAGCAGGCTGTAATTTCCTTGGACCGGCAGATACAGCGTAAACGTGCTACCTTGTCCCTCACGCGACTCCAGCCCGATGGCCCCGCCCATCAACCGTGCTAATTCACGGCTGATCGACAATCCAAGACCGGTACCGCCATATTTGCGGCTGGTCGTCCCATCCACTTGCTGGAACGCCTCAAATACGATATCTGTCTTGTCTGCAGGAATCCCGATACCGCTGTCTTTCACAGCTATGGAAATATACTCATACTCCGGCGGAAGGAAGGACGGCAATTGAGCGGGCACTGCACGGCTTACCTCAAATCCTACATAACCCTCGCTGGTAAATTTAAAGGCATTGGACAGCAGATTGCGCAGAATTTGCTTCAGGCGATGACTGTCTATAAATAAACTGTCCGGCAGCGGCTCATTAAAGGAAAGACGCAGAGAGAGCCCTTTCTTAAGGGCTTGAGGAGCAAAATTCTGTTTCACAAAGGTTTTGAGCTCCGTCAGCGGAACTTCTTCATAATTCAGCTCCATCTTACCTGCATCGACCTTGGAAAGATCAAGAATTTCATCAATCATCTTCAGGAGATCTGCACCGGACATATAGATCGTGTGCGCGAATTCAACCTGCTTTTCCGACAGGTTACCTTCTTTATTCTCGGTAAGCAGCTGCGAAAGGATGAGCAGACTGTTCAGCGGAGTCCGCAGCTCATGGGACATATTGGCCAGGAACTCCGATTTGTATTTGCTCGTTACAGCAAGCTGCATCGCCTGCTTCTCCAACTGGACACGGGCGTGCTCAATCTCATCCTTTTTCTCTTCAACCTCCTGGACCTGATCCTCCAGCGCGCGGGTTTTGGATACCAGTTCACTATTGTAGTGCTCCAGCTCTCCCTGCTGCCGCTGCAGCAGCTCCTCCGAACGTTTAAGCGCATCGGTCTGCTCCTCCAGATTCTCGTTGGAGCGGCGAAGTTCTTCCTGCTGGGTCTGGAGCTCCTCCGACTGGCACTGCAGTTCTTCCGTGAGCGCCTGTGATTCGCGCAGCAGCTCCTCCACAACGAGTCTGCGGCTGATATTGTTCAGGATGACACCGAGATTATTCGTCAATTGATGCAGCAATTCATTCTGCAGCGCGGTGAATGGCGTAAAGGAGGCAAATTCAACAACGCCGAGCAGTTCATCCTCAAACAACAACGGATAAATAGATATATGTTGAGGGTGGGAATCGCCAAAACCTGAGGAAATGGAAATATAATCGTCCGGAGCCTCTGAGAGTTTGATCGGCTTCTTATCCAGCGCGCTCTGTCCGACAAGCCCTTGGCCGATTTCAAACCCTTCCTTCGGCTTGTCGCCCCCTTCACCGGCATAATAGCCGCTTGCTGTGAGCAGATTAGGATTGTTGCTATCCTTCAAATAAACCGCACCGTATTGGGCTCCCAGCACAGGAGTGAATTCGTTGATAAAGGTCTGCGACACCTGATCAAGTGAACTGACGCCGCGCAGCAGTTCTGTTACCTGGGCGATATTCGCATTCAGCCAGGCCTGATCGCTCTGAGCCTGCGCATAAGCTTTTTCCAGCTGCTGCTTTTGTTCAAGGTCCTCTGCCATCTCCTGGAATACTCGGGCTACATCACCGATTTCATCCTTGGAGACTACCTTGATCCGGCGGATCGCCCGCATCTTGCCGTTTCCAAAGCTCGTAATCATCATGGAAACGACATTAAGACCGCGCGTAATGCTTGGAATCACCCAAAGGACGACACCAAGTCCAAGCAGCAGCCCTACAATCATAATCAGCGTTACCATTTGAATGGATCTTTCATAAGCTTTCTGCGCGGTGGCGTTTTCTTCGGTCATCTGAAAGGCATTGTAATCAGCGAGGGCATTCAAACTGTTTAGCACCTCGTTCTGAATGGCCTGTCCCTCTGTATTGCGGTAGGTGTTGGCATTCTGAAAATAACCGGCTGTAAGCATCTCCAACGCTTTATTCTGATAGTTCAAGTAAGCGGAATTAGCTTTCTTAATCCGGTTCAAAAATTCCATTTCCTCCGCAGCACTCATCGAAGCTTCTATGGTCTTCAAATACCCTTCCGCCTTGATAACCTTGCCGTCTATTTCAGTTTTCTGGGCTCCCACAGACAGCGTATCGGCATTCAGCATCGATGTGGTCAGGATCCGCGCCATATCATTGACTTCGCCCCGAAGTCCGGAAATCGCACGCCCCTTGCTGTATCTGTCCTGAAAGCCGTCTAGCTGGTTGCTCATATAATTAAGCCGATCGTATCCAATCAGCGTAAGTGCCAACATAATTGCCAGCATCGCGCTGAAGCCGATCAGCAGCTTGGCCTTTATCTTCATTCCTTATCCGTTCCTTTCTTCAGCGTGATCCACACCAGGCATTTGTCGTCATCACGTTCCTGATCCGCTTCATCTGTGAAAAAAGCCTCCTGCATAACCTCTTCACGCCATTCGTGGTCCCCGTTCAGATTCCTGATCATAAATTCCAGCTGCTCTTCCTGTTCACCTGGGGCCATTTCCAGCAGACCGTCAGTGTACATTACCAGATGCCCTTCCTCTCCGAAACTCAAACTCTGCGGCTGAATATCAATTCGGTCGAACAAACCGACCGGATGGCAATTGCTCTCCAGAAGCACAGGTCTCTTGGCGTTGCCTTCAAAGAGCAGCGCCGGCGGATGTCCGGCATTCACATAGTCAATTCGCTTCATGCGCATATCAATCACAAGATAAATCGCGGTAAAATAATACTGGACCAGCTGTTTCTCGATATAGAGCTGGTTAAACCGCCGGTTCAGCTCTTGAATCACCTTCTCGGGTTCCACGTACGTAGTCACAGTATCCTTAAGCACAGAGGCCAGGAACATACAGAAAAGCGACGAAGAGATCCCGTGTCCCATCATATCCAGCAGGATCACGGCATACCTGCCGTCTCCCAGCGGATACCAGGCATACAGGTCACCGGCCAGTTCAGCGGAAGGCTGATAGATGGCATGCGCCTCCAAAACCTCATCCTTAATTGGCAAACTGAGTACAGCATTCTGCACAAGTGCTGCAAGCTTCAATTCATCCTGCATCCGCTGATCCCGCTCTTTATGCCAATCCTTCTCCCGCTTGAGACGGAGCGCCAGCCGGATACGCGCCATAAGTTCAACCTTGTTAATCGGTTTCGTAACATAATCCACAGCTCCGGCATCCAGTGCCTCCGCCAATTTCTTGGAATCCCCCACAGCGGTAACCATAATAATCGGAATATCCCTTAGATGCTCATATTGTTGAACCACACGGCAAGCCTCGATTCCATCCATCTCTGGCATCATCATATCCAGCAGAATTAAATCGATATCCGACTGCTGCGGTCCTTTCTTTTCGCCTCCAATGCCAAGCAGTTTCAGCATTTCTTTGGCGGATGATGCTGTTATGAAATTTCGATAGTCTTCTTTTTTCAGGATTTCACGGATAATGATTACGTTAGTCGGGTTGTCATCTACGATTAAAATTCTCAAGCATCTTCACCTCGCACGATTAGTATTAGAGCCGTACAAATCCCTTACATCTATAATTCTATCATACGATATTTGAACGCCGTCTTTCCAATTGTAAACAATCTACCAGGAGAGTAATATATTGTATCAGCATTCAACAAAGTAACCTCCATCCCCACTAATTATAGTGGAGCTGGAGGTTACGCTATCGGGCTATAGGTTCTCATACAACAAACCGGCGTTTATTGCGGGTTTCTTTTGGCGATGACGAGAACCTTGCCTGAATCAAGCTCTTTCTCGTAGAAGCCTGCTTCTGCACTGCTAAAACCCAGCGAAGTAATTTTGAAACGGAGCGCATCCCCCCGCGAACGGAAAAGATTGGCAATCGCGCCAAATAACCCTTCTTCACTGAGACTGACCTCATTAGTATCTGCAGCATCAACGATACGGCCCTCACGGTCCTGATCGTGGCTAATGACATAAATGTCATCTCTGGAATAGCCGCTGCTGCGCAGCCGATTCACTTCTTCGATCGCCTGAACACCATTTTCCAGCAGCTTGGCATACGCCTGTGTACCGATTGAATCCATGAAATCACGCTCCTATGGTTAGATTAATGAGGATCATGCCTTATAAGACAACTGTTCCTTCATTAACCTTATTTGCGGACCGTGAAACAGATTAGGAGGAATTTCCATCAAATAAATCGATACCCTCCCATTCCCCTGTCTGCGGATTGCGGTAAATCTTCAGCGCAGCGCTTCCTCTTAAATAGACATCGCCGTCTTCAGCTACAAAATCCGGAGTTCCCAGCAGCTCTTGAAAATTGTTTTGCGCCGGATCCAGTTTTTCTTCATTCAGCTGCAATCCGTATTGCCCGGCCTGTGCTGGCGTTACGTGAACATACAGCACGGCTCCTTCACAAACTCCTGCCGACATATCGGCGTATTGATATTCCAGGCATTCCTGCCAGGGATCGGGAGCAATACTAAGCGGCGAACCTTTAGCCAGCAGCAGTTCTTCCTCCGACATATAAAGCGATGCCCCCGCCAAAGAATTAAAGCTGCTGATATAAGGGCTTACCCCCATACTGCGTTCAATGGCCAGCACCACTGGCGGCTGCATGTTAAAAAAGGCGGCAGGAACATGTTCCTTCTGCGGAGACGGTGTTAAATATGGAGAGAGAAGACTTAGCAAAAGAATGACAATGTTCATGGAATCATCCCGCCTTTCTCACTGCCGCCTACTTAGTTAATGCCGGAATTTTTGCCATATAGCAGCTGCAGCGTCCACGCCTTTAAGCGCCATTCCTATTTTCCCCGGACCTTTTTTGGCATATGCGGCATCATAGGATTTTACTGTACGTTCTTCGGCAGGTGTCAGCGGAGCATCTTCTAAAGAGACGGCTTTGGCTTTCTCCTTAAGCTCGCGTGATTTCCGGTACTTCTCAATCACAGTCACGGATACCTGCTTCACGGTCAGCGTCAATTCGTTCATTACATCGCCAAGATTTTTCACTGAATCCATAATAGGATCGATCTTTTGAATCTTGCCCTGGACGTCGGCGGTAATATCATTGGCATGTCTGACGGTTGTTTTCACTTCATAAGTAAGCTCATCCACCGTCTTCTGGACTTCCTGCAGAGTCTGGCTGACCTTGTCGAGGGATTCTTTCGCTGATTTTAAGGTTTTAATTAAAAAGAAAACGAGTACGGCGAATGCAATCGCAACAAGTGCAACGCTAAGTTCAATGATCATTACGAAAACCCCTTCCAAATCATAAATGTCGGCTTGCTCTGCCTTGATACTGCATAGTTACCCTTACTTACTTAGGCCGAAACAGCTTGTCAAGCGACTTAAAGACTACCTCTCCTATTTTGTTTCAAAGGGGAGCGACCCGTTTAAACAATGACTACATCACCACACAGAAAGGATGACATCACATGTTGAAATGGTCAGTAATTCTGCTGGTAATTGCATTGATTGCCGGTGTATTCGGTTTCTTTAATATCGTAGGGGCGGCAGTAGGAATCGCTAAAGTATTGTTCTTTATCTTCCTCGTGCTGTTCATAGTTTCGCTCTTTACAGGGCGCAGAGGAAGATCATTGTAACTGTAAAAGAACATTAAAAACCGCATCACATTACAGGTGCAAAGGACCCGGACTCCGAAAAGGAGTTCGGGTCTGATTTATGTATAGCGGTTGCCGCTGTCTGATTATGCCAGAGATTCCTCCCCCTCCCTTTTTCCTCCATACATCATATTCACCATGCAGAAAGTATAGGCCTTTCCACTCGGATTGTCACCCGTAAGTCGCCTTCATTCCTCTGTTCACGATAGTTTTCATAAAAAACAAAGGGGTTGGTTCATTGTATCCACTTTTTGTTTACATCCTTATTAACACATCGCAAACATGGTAAATATACGCAAAACCAACTCTGGGAGGAATCACAATGAAAAAACTAGCCAGCTTAACAGTAGCAATGGGTCTTATGGCTTCCATAGCCGCAACGGCTTCAGCTGCAGAAGTAACCAACACAACAACTGTAACGGAAACAACTTACAGCCCCCGGTTTGAGACAGTAATCACACAATCAGACCTTAGACCAGCAACTCCTCAGATTATTTTGACAAAAGCAACACCTTTCTACGCTTCCATGAACAGCCCTGTTGCTACGGGTTTTCTCGGCGCTCAAACCCTTGACACTACAGGAAATATCCTGGTTGATTCGAACGGCAATGAATGGAGAGAGATATACACCTGGTTGGGCATGCGCTGGATTAAGGTTCCCGCGTCTGCTTATGTAATCACTCCATAAATCAGTTTTACGAGCAGCGCCCCGCTCCCAAACTCATACATAGCCATGCGGGGACTTGCCTTTTTAGTATAGATACGCCCTTACGAGGGTGTATAGTGAAACAGCCTGCGGACATCCAAAAGTCCTGACGGGCTTTTTTTCTTGCATGCCCTAAACACAGGAAAGGCTATCCCTCAGCAGAAAATTCTACTGATGGGATAGCCCCACAAAACATCCGTCCTAGTTCACCCGTCACAAACTTGCGATGCTGTCGCTTCCTGTATGCATTTATATTTAGCGGATGACCGAACCTCCGTAAAGGAAACGGTTCACCCAAGAAGCGCTTAATTTATCTACCCGTACCCCGCCTGAAGATACGGAATACGTTTGCAGCATTTGTCCGTCACCCAGATACATGGCTACATGTGAAATTCTTGCCGCAGATTTGTCGATGCCTGCATAAGCAGAAGCTGAATTTCCTTTATAATCCATGAAGAACATCAGATCCCCGCGTTTCAGGCCTGAAATATCTGTGACAGTGTTGCTGTTCTGCTGTACCCAGGCTCCCTGTTGACGTGAATCAGCAGGCAGTTTCAAATTAGCTGCATCTATGAAGATTTGCCGGATAAAGTCGGAACAATCGAAAGTGCTCGTGTTGCTTCTGCTTGATCCGAACTCATAAGGAGTTCCAAGATAACCCATGCCCGCGGCAATGACCCGTTCAATCACTTCCGATTGTGCCGGGGCTGTTGGATCTGGCACTGGCGCTGGTGTTGGATTCGGTGTTGGTGTCGGAGCTGGTGTTGGTGCTGGAGTAGACGTTCCGCCACCTACCGAGATATATTGGTCTGCAGCACTTGTATAGCCTACAATTCCGTCTGCAGTTTTTACTTTGTACCAGTAACTGTCCGGTTCTTCCAGAATGGCTACTTGATCGCCTCTATTTAAATACCCCAGTACTTTTCCGCTTGTAGAAGGCAGTTCCCGAAGACGGACCGAAGCTTGTATAACCCCTGTCTGTCCGGAAGATGTATTTCCAGATCCCGAAACCACTCGAATATACTGCTCTCCCGCGCTGGTATAACCAACGGTTCCATCTGAAGTTCTGACTTTGTACCAATAGCTGTTCGTTTGTTCCACAATTGTTACCTGTTCACCTTCGTTTAAATAACGAAGCACACTACCGCTTGTGGAAGCGCTCGTGCGCAGACGAACTGAAGATTGTATAGTACCGGTTAATCCAGACGTTGCTGTCACTGCGAAATCTGAAGAAACCGAAGCTGCTTGCACCTTTTGCGGGCTGAAAACTCCCAATGATACTGCAAGTGATGCTGAGACCAGTAACGTTGCTGCAATCTGCTTATGTGATGTGATCATAGCGTTCCCCCGCTTAGCAAAATGAGAAAATCAACAACGGCGCGCGCTACGTTTGTTGCTTTCTGCCCTCATTATAGGCTTAGCCGGGAATTGGAACATGCTCCAAATTTCACAAAAAAGCTTGCCACTTTATGGTAAGTACCAGGTCTATAGTCTTGAATTCTCCTTGGATTTGGTGGAAATTACAGATAACTAGAAGAAATTAAGGATTTTTAACCTTTAGGTTCTACATGGACCTGCACATTCATTATATTATGCAATTTGCTCATTCTATCTTCAATGGAATCGCTGATCTCATGACCTTCCAATACGGTAATTTCGGCATCCACTTCCACGACAACATCCACCAGCACATGATTTCCATGAACACGGGCCTTGAGGTCCTTGATCCCTTCCACACCCGGCGTCCGGGCAATCGTGCTGCGCAAATCCAGCAGCTTATCTTCATCAAAGCCGTCAGTCAACCGGTATGTCGAATCACGAAAAATATCCCAAGCTGTCTTGGAAATCAGCAGACCGACAGCAACCGCAGCAGCGGAGTCGATCCACGGCAGTCCGAACTGTGCGCCAACGATCCCTACAGCAGCACCGATACTCACCATTGCATCGGAAAAATTGTCCTTAGCCGCAGCCATGAGTGCACTGTTGTTAATCTGCTTCGCCAGCCGCTTGTTATAGATATAGACCCCCATCATGGCAACCGCACACAGTACCGCCACACCTGCTGACCAAAGCTGCGGCACCTCCTTGGCTCCTTCGAATAAAGACCGGACCGCTTCTACAATAACCTGAATTCCGACCATAGCCATAATAAAGGATGCCAGCAATGCAGCTACGGTCTCGGCGCGGAAATGCCCGTACGTATGATCCGAGTCAGGCGGCTTCCGCGAGATGCGCAGCCCGATTAGTACCGCAAGTGAAGCGACAATGTCCGTCAGATTATTGAATCCGTCTGCAAGCAGCGCGCTGGAAGCGAACAAGTACCCGCTGACCAGCTTTAAGGCGGACAGAATAAGATAAGCAATAATGCTGATCAAGGCCCCCCGTTCACCTTTGCGTATATCTTCATAAATATCGGCCAATTCCTGTCCCCCCTATACCCGGTTTCTTTACTGCCCTCCGGTAAATCATGCTTTGATTTATTCTTGCCCTTGTGACTGCATTTAAAAACAATTAGAATAAAGTAAAGAACTTGCTTTATAAGGGGGTTAACATAATGAGCGAAAGTAATGATAAACCAAAGATCAACTTGGCTGATGCCATCCGCCAGAAGCTGGAACAGAAGAAACAGCAGTCATCCGCTAAACCGGGTTCTTCCTTTCAAGCCGGTTCAGCGAAGCCGCTAAAGAGTCAAAATAACAAGAAGCCAAACAATCAGCGCCGCCGTACAGGTGGTTCTTAGGAATTATGGCATGTGCAAGTCGCATTTCACACTGTATTTGAACATAAACGGCTGCGTTATCCCTCATAAGGGGTAACGCAGCCGTTTTGCTATGAACGAATTACTGTTCATTCTTTCAGTTATCTCTTAAGCTTCCACAGGATACATGCGCTGGCGCATTTCCTTAATTTCCGGGTTCTCCAAATATTCATCATAGCTCATCGAGCGGTCGATAACTCCGGTAGGGGTAATCTCGATGATGCGGTTGGCAATCGTCTGGATGAACTGATGGTCATGCGAAGTGAACAAAATGGTTCCGTCGAAATCAATCAGCCCGTTATTCAGCGCCGTGATAGACTCCAGATCCAAGTGGTTGGTAGGCTCATCAAACACTAGCACATTCGCACCGTTCAGCATCATTTTGGCCAGCATACAGCGGACCTTCTCGCCTCCGGACAGGACGCTTGCTTTCTTCAGCGCTTCTTCACCGGCAAACAGCATCCGGCCGAGGAATCCGCGGAGGAAGGTTTCATCCTGATCCTTGGAATATTGGCGCAGCCATTCTACCAGGTTCATGTTTACCCCGTCGAAATAGCTGGAGTTGTCTTTCGGGAAATAGGCCTGGGTTGTTGTTACTCCCCATGCATATTCACCGGCATCCGCTTCCTTCTCACCCATGATGACATCAAACAGCAGTGATTTAGGCTGTGAATATGGACCTACAAAAGCGATCTTATCCCCTTTGTTCACCACAAAGCTGATTTCATCGAGCAGCTTCTCGCCTTCAACGGATTTGCTCAGCCCGCTGATGGTAAGCAGCTGCTTGCCTGCTTCACGTTCCGGCTTGAAGTTGAGGAACGGATATTTCCGGTTGGAGGGACGGATGTCGTCCAAAGTAATTTTCTCCAGCTGCTTCTTACGCGAAGTCGCTTGTTTGGACTTGGAGGCATTGGCCGAGAAACGCTGGATAAATGCCTGCAGCTCCTTCATCTTGTCTTCCTTCTTCTTGTTCGAGTCGCGCTGCAGGGCCTGGGCCAATTGGCTGGACTCATACCAGAAGTCGTAGTTGCCGACATACATTTGAATTTTGCCAAAGTCGATGTCCGCAATATGTGTACATACCTTGTTCAGGAAGTGACGGTCATGGGATACGACGATAACGGTGCCTTCGTAGTCCATAAGGAAGTTCTCCAGCCAGCCGATGGATTCAAGATCCAAATGGTTGGTAGGCTCATCGAGCAGCAGGTTGTTCGGACGTCCGAACAGGGCTTGCGCAAGCAGCACCCGTACCTTTTCGTTGCCGCTGAGTTCGGCCATTTTCTTGTCATGCATTTCACGCATAATACCAAGTCCGATCAGCATGGCGGCAGCATCAGGCTCTGCATCCCAGCCGTTCAGCTCGGCAAATTCGCCTTCAAGCTCACCGGCGCGCAGTCCGTCAGCCTCTGTGAAATCACTTTTGGCGTACAGCGCATCCTTCTCCTTCATGATCTCATAAAGACGGGTATGCCCCATAATTACCGTTTCCAGCACCAAAAATTCATCGTATTCGAAATGGTTCTGCTTCAGTATCGCCAGTCGTTCACCGGGGGTGATATGCACGTCCCCGATATTTGCTTCAATTTCACCGGACAAAATTTTCAGGAACGTCGATTTGCCGGCCCCGTTCGCTCCGATCAAACCGTAGCAGTTGCCGGGTGTGAATTTTATGTTTACATCCTCAAATAGTGCGCGTTTTCCGTAGCGGAGTGTTACGCCGCTTGTGCTAATCATTAAGCATTACCATCCTTTTCACTTAGGGTTTCGGCTCATTATAGCATAAAATCAAGCAAAAGAGGCCCAAGAAGGAACTGCTTTGCCGTCTTTTTAGAGCAAACTGGCCGTTTCCGGGCAAAATACAGAGATCCGTATAGCGTCCAACATCAAATAGGCCGGATTGCGGGAAAATCCGCGCTCACCGCTTGCCCGGCCGGGCTATTGGCGGGAATCACGCTCTTCGGGATGCACCACCAATGTTTCACCGTAACCCAATGTGCGGATACGCTCTGCAAGGATTCCTTGAGCCTCGCGGGCCAGCTCCATCCGGTCCAGCGCTTCCCGCGCCGTATCGTCAGCCAGCCGGAAGGTGCCGAAATGCATCGGGATCATCAATTCTGCACCTACATCTATAAAGGCCTGAACCGCCTCTTCGGGATTCACATGCTGTGAATTCATAAACCACTCCGGCTCGTAAGCCCCGATCGGCATCAGGGTGACATGGAGCTTAAACCGGCTACCTATCTCCTTAAAGCCCGGAAAGAAGCCGCTGTCCCCGGCAAAATATAGATTCGGCGGAAGCTTCGGCTTTGCTCCGTCCCCCTCCCCTTTCGGGTGTTTGCCGGGGTCGGCAGGCTCCAGCACATAGCCGCCCCAATGGGACGAATTCGTATCGAACGGCGTCCGCCGGGTCCAGTGCTGGGTCGGTACGAATGTAAGCTTAACCGCCCCCAGCGTGAGCTCCTCCCACCACTGCATTTCCAGGCAGTTGGCGAACCCCTTGCGCAGCATCTTCCGCTTCAGGCCCACAGGTACTACGAGCGTTGTACCTGCCCGGTATAATTTGCGGATGGAGGCAATATGGAGGTGGTCGTAGTGAGAGTGGGAGATCAGAATCAGATCAACCGGCGGAACCTCATCCAGCGGGATGCCCGGCTGGCCGATCCGTTTCTCAAAGCCGAGCCGCCGCGCCCATATCGGGTCGGTAATAATGTTCATCCCTTCATATTGCAGAAAAAAAGTCGAGTGCCCGATCCAGGTAATCGTGGTCTCCAGCCGGTTCCCGGCCAGATAAGATACCTGCGGCGGATGGTTTGGCACTTTATAGGTATAATCCTTCTTCTTGCGGCGGCGCTCCTCGCGCCACTGGCGGAATTCCTTGAGCGTTTTGTCTGTACTGACATTATCGACGTTATTGTATCGGATTTTAGCCATTCCAGCACCTCTCCTTAAAAGGCTTGCCGGAAGAACTACAGGGCAAGCTCAATAGCTTTACTATATGATTCCGCATAGTCATTTGCAAAATTCCAAAGGCAAAGTAAGGCTGCAGTCAACTAGAAAGCAACGATCAACCTCTGCGCGCCCGGCCAGACGCACCTTACATTTAGTACAAATTTTACCCACTTCCGCCTGGACTTAAGCGGCTGCCCCGGTAACCCTTTTGGATTTGAGGCATGAAATGATGTAAAATGCGGGTAAAGAACACGGCACGAATGCCGTTCAAGGGGGAAGCCTAACGTATGAAGATCACATTTATTGAACCGACTCCAAGTCCAAATACGATGAAGCTTCATCTGGATGAAAGCCTGGAGCCCGGAATACGCCGGACCTATACACCGGAAAGCCAGCGCACCGCGCCCTCCTGGGCACGGGATATGCTGAGCATTCCAGGCGTCACCAGCATTTATCATGCTGCCGATTTCGCCGCGCTTGAACGCAAAGGCAGCGCCGATTGGGCAGCGATCCTCCGCGAGGTGCAGAGCCGTTTCGGCGCTGACGGCCTAAGCGCGGATTTCGACCTCGCCGATGAGAATGCAGGTGCCCACTTCGGAGAGTCACAGGTATTCGTGCAGATGTTCCGCGGTATCCCGATTCAGATCCGCGTCAAGACGGGCGCGAGTGAGGAGCGCATTGCCCTTGCCGCCCGTTTCACGCAGGCGGTGACGGATGTGGCTAGCGCCGTGATGATCAAGGAGCGCAAGCTCACCGATTACGGCGTGCGTTACGGCGAGCCGGCCGACATTGCGCGCGAGGTGGAGCAGGAGCTGGAAGCGGCGTATCCGCAGGAACGCCTCGACTCGCTCGTGCAGCAGGCCATCGCGCACGGAACCGCCGGCGAGTTCATCGAGCAGCGGCAGAAGAAGGATCAGGCCGAGCTGCTGCGAGACCTGAAGCATGAGGATTGGCGCGTGCGCTACGCCGCGCTGGAGGACCTTCTGCCTACGGCAGAGCTCCTGCCGGAGCTGCGCACGGCGCTGCACGACCCCAAGCTGCAGCTCCGCAGGCTTGCGGTCGTGTACCTGGGCGACCTTCGCACGCCCGAGGCGATGGAGCTGCTCTACGAGGCGATGAGAGACAGCGCCCCGGCGGTGCGGCGCACAGCCGGCGATACGCTGTCCGACATCGGCGATCCGGCAGCGACGCCGGTGATGACGGCGTCGCTGACAGATGCCAGCAAGCTTGTCCGCTGGCGGGCTGCACGTTTCCTCTACGAGGTCGGCACAGCTGAAGCCGAAGAGGCACTGAAGGCGGCAGCGGACGATCCGGAGTTCGAGGTAGGCCTCCAGGCCAGAATGGCGCTGGAACGCATTTCCTCCGGTGAAGAAGCTGCCGGAACCGTCTGGCAGCAGATGTCGGAGCGCCGCCGCAACTGACGCCAACATCCCTATATTTGTCATTGCTTGCGATGCCAAGTTGCATTATACTAATTCCTGTTGTGTTCATAGTATAAAGATAGCCTCATCATACCTAAGATGAGGTAGAGGTCGCGAATATTAAGAGTAAGCGCGTGGAGACGTTAAAGAGCCGTCTGTGAAACGCCGCCGAAAGGAATATCCGCCGAAGTCTCTGCAGCCGCTCTTGTCAGCTGCAAGACTGGGGCCGTCGCCGAAAGGCACGGAACTGTCACAGTGCACCGCCGGTCAGAAACCGCGGGCCGCCACTGTGTTGCGCTATCTTACAGGGAGTATGATGCGGAGCTGTAATACAGGAAACCGCAGAATCCGTCTGCGGTTTTTTTTGCGCTTTCAGGATGCCCCTTCCTTATAAAGGGAAGGCGGCGACTCAGCACTCCCTATTCATGAACAGAAACATGATCATCTGAAGGAGTGTCCTATTCATGCAAGCTAAGCGAGATAAGCAGCAGACTGCGGGTCACGGCAGCTCCACTGCCCCCACGGCACTGCGCAAAACATTCAAGGCAAGGCATTTAACAATGATCGCCTTAGGCGGCTCAATCGGTACAGGTCTGTTCCTGGCCAGCGGCGGTGCCATCGCCTCATCCGGCCCGGGCGGAGCGCTTCTGGCCTATACAGCGGTTGGTATTATGGTTTATTTCCTGATGACGAGCCTTGGAGAGCTGGCCACCTATCTGCCGGATTCCGGATCTTTCAGCACCTACGGCACCCGGTTCGTCAGCCCCGCCTTCGGCTTCGCCATTGGCTGGAATTTTTGGTATAACTGGGCGGTTACGATTGCCGCCGAGCTGTCTGCAGCAACCGTCATCATTAAATACTGGTTCCCCGAGAGTTCCTCGATGCTCTGGAGTCTCCTGTTCCTGCTGCTGATGTTCGGCCTGAATTTCCTGTCTTCGCGCGGCTACGGCGAATCGGAATATTGGTTCGCGATTATCAAGATCATCACGGTCATTGTCTTCCTGGGGGTCGGTGTACTCATGATCTTCGGCATCATGGGCGGTGAAGCTGTAGGCTTCAGCAACTTCCAGCTTGGAGGCAGCTCGTTCCACGGCGGCTTCTTCGCCTTTGTCGGTGTGTTTATGGCCGCTGGATTCTCCTTCCAGGGCACGGAGCTGGTCGGTGTTGCCGCGGGTGAGAGCGAGAATCCGCGCCGCAATGTTCCACTCGCCATCCGTCAGGTATTCTGGCGCATTCTGATTTTCTACATCTTCGCCATTCTCGTGATCGGCCTGCTGATTCCTTACACGAATCCCGATCTGCTGCGTGGCGGCATTGATGATATCGGTGTCAGCCCCTTCACTATCGTCTTCAATAAAGCAGGGCTGGCCATTGCCGCTTCCGTCATGAACGCTGTCATCTTGAGCTCCGTGTTGTCTGCCGGAAACTCCGGGATGTACGCCTCCACCCGCGTCCTGTACGCTATGGCCAAGGATGGCATGGCTCCGCGCGCCCTCGGCAAGCTGAACCGCCGCGGCGTGCCTGTAGGTGCCCTTCTCGTAACCACCGCCGTCGGTATGCTGGCTTTCCTCGCCTCATTCTTCGGCGACGGCGCTGTGTACAACTGGCTGCTTAACGCCTCGGGGATGTGCGGATTTATCAACTGGCTGGGGATTGCCATCTGCCACTACCGCTTCCGCCGCGCCTTTGTGAAGCAGGGACATTCACTCGATGAGCTGCCTTACCGGGCTAGATGGTTCCCGTTCGGCCCGCTGTTTGCTTTCGCGTTATGTCTGATTGCCGTATTCGGACAGAATATGGGCGCCTTCACAGGCGATTCGATCGACTGGTACGGTATTCTGGTCTCTTATATCAGCCTGCCACTATTCCTCTTGATTTGGCTGGGCTATGGCTGGTTCAGAAAGAGCAGCCTCATCCCTCTCGACAAATGCGATCTCAGCACACACGCAGAGTAGAATCCTTCCTCGATTTATGCGGATTCTACCTGTTACCGCCTATTCACGCAACAAAGGGATGCCTCTTTCGCCAAAATGGCGAGGGGCATCCCTTTTCTGTAATTATTATTCCCAAGTCACATATACCTTCAGATCCCCCGTGTTGTCGAAGGGTGAGCTGTTGTACGAAAGATGGTCCATTTCAAGCGCATACAGCTCCTGAAGATCAGTCTTCAGCGATTTTTCGCTGCCGTCGTAGCGGAACAACAAGGACGCCTGGCCGGAGGCAATGGCCTGTTTGGCAAGCAGCATTAGCTCTGAGCCGGAGCTGACAATCAAATCCTCCTGATACAGACTGTAGTCAAGCTTCCGCTCAAGCTCCTGATATACAGCCACGCTTGGACCCCCGCGGCTGATCAGTTCAGACAACGTTTGAGCATAGCCGACAGATGAAGCAGGGTATGACTTGGTCCACTTGTGGTCTAGGCGCATCTGGGCATCGGTTCTCATATAGTAAGCCGTGCTGAGAGTGCCTTCCTTATTTGGCGTCGGATCATCCCAGGTGGTATCCAGGTGGTACCAGCGCCCTTCCAGCTGCACCAGGTTCCAGGCATGCGACTGGGCAGCTCTCCCTTCCGCCTTCGCCGTTCCTTCAACGATTTTATTGGGTATTCCCGCGCCTAGCAATAGTTTATACGTCAGGAGCGAATAACCCTGGCATACCGCACTGCCGCTCTGAAGTCCTTCATATGCGGTGTATTTGCTGTAGGAGTTATCATACTTCAGATGCAGCACGACCCAATCATGAATAGCCTTTATCTTCTGGTGATTATTCATTCCCGGCAGTATGATCTGCTTCAAGATCTCTTTTACCTGTTTATTTACAAAAGCTGTCTGCTGCAGCGTCTCGCGGTATTCCACCTGTACCGTCACATTAGCCGAGCTGCTGCTCCCCCGGTAGGAAAATGCGTAACTGTCAATGGTGTAGTATAAATACGGGTCGCTGCCCATCGCCTGATCTATCGCGCTTTGTACCTGGGCCTTCAACTTGGACGTCTTCCCCTGATAAGCAAAGGTTATGGTCTCTCTGCGGTTATTCATCGCAGCGGTCAGCTTCTGCGTCATTTCGGTTACCGAGCGCAGCGATGCTGAATCAGCGGCAGCATAAGCCTGCCCCCAGCTCCAATAGAGACCAGGCGGCAACGCAGCAAAAACCAGCATTCCTCCAAGAATAGCCTTCATCAACGGCAGTTGTTTCTTCTTTCCCATATCGCTTCTGTGCCCCCTGCTGTAAGTAATAGCCCACTTATTGGTTTGTACTTTTATAGTAGATGCTGAACATTTACTCCGCACAACCTTAAACCCCACGTTAGCTTAATTTATTCCGCCTAAAAGCTTCATATTCACTATTATCGGCCCGACACACCCGGAGGATAAGGCTTTTTTCAGTGAAAACTCCTATATGCACGCAAAAAAACTGCCCCCGCAGATAATCTCTGCCAGGGGGCAGTGTCTCTTCGATTCAATCTATAATTATGCATCATTGGGTCATGGATCGTCAAACCGTTACCAGGTACACTTCTCCCGCTTTCATTTCCAGGGCATTCCCTGCCGGCAATAAGGTACCGTCAGGATGCTGTACCTTAAGTTCCTGCTGCTGATAGTTCAAGCGGCAAATCCCATCCCGGCTGGCAGCAATGACCGCAGAAACCAGCTTATGGTTCCTCCATTCGATATCCAGCTCATAGCCGCCCCGGGCCCTAAGTCCTTTGACGCTTCCGTTCTTCCAAGCGTCCGGCAGTGCGGGAAGCAAGCTGATTTCACCCAGATGACTCTGCAGCAGCATTTCTGCGATACCGGCAGCCGCGCCGAAATTCCCGTCAATCTGAAAAGGCGGATGGGCATCAAACAGGTTAGGATAAGCCGAGCGGGACAGAAGCGTGCGGACAAAGCCGTAAGCGGCCTCCCCATCCTTCAACCGTGCATAAAGGTTAATCAGCCAAGCGCAGCTCCAGCCGGTATGTCCGCCTCCCGAGGCGATCCGTTTCTGCAGTGATAAGCGGCTTGCCTCCAACAGCTCTGGAGTATCCCGCCCATTGATGAACTCTCCCGGATATAGTCCATACAAATGCGATACATGACGGTGTCCCGGTTCCGATTCGGCGAAATCCTCGTTCCACTCCTGTAGGCGTCCGTCATTGCTGATCTTGAGCGGAGACAGCCGGGAGAGCGCTTCTTCCAGCTGCTGCTGAAACTCCGAATCCACGCCCAGAATCCGTACAGCATGGAGGCAATGCTCAAACAGTTCGCGGATTAAGCTCATATCCATCGCGGAGCCCATCGAGACACTGCACGGCTGGCCATCTTTCGTCATAAACCGGTTTTCCGGCGAAGTGGACGGATTCGTTACCAGAAGACCGTCCGGACCTTCCACCAGCCAGTCAAGGCAGAACAATGCTGCCCCTTTCATGAGCGGGTAAGCAGTCTCCGCCAGATAAGCAGCATCAGGATTAAAGCTGTAATGCTCCCACAAATGGCGGCACAGCCACACGCCGCCCATCGGCCAGAATGCCCAGCTGGCATCTCCGCCTGAAGGAGAAGAACTGCGCCACAGATCAACATTATGGTGGGCTACCCAGCCGCGGGCTCCGTAATGAACTGCCGCCGTCCGGGCTCCCGTTTCACTGACCTCCCGGATCATATCGATCAGAGGTTCATGGAGTTCGCTTAGATTGCCAACCTCGGCCAGCCAATAATTCATTTGGGTATTGATATTGGTTGTATAATTGCTGTTCCATGGCGGTGTCAAATGATGGTTCCAAATCCCCTGTAAATTGGCAGCCTGCGTGCCGGTACGGGAGCTTCCCATCAGCAGATAGCGGCCATATTGAAACAGCAGCGCTTCAAGTGCAGGATCTTCCTTTCCCGCCTTATACTTCATGAGCCTCTCATCAGTGGGTAATCCGTCTCTCTCCCGCCCGCCGAGATCCATGTCGACCCGGCGGAAGATTCGTTTGTGATCTTCTGTATGACGATCCCGCAGCTCTTCATAGGACTTGGCAGCTGCTGCCGCCAGTCTTGCTTCGCAGCTCTCTGCCGTGCTCAGAATGTTTCCATTCCTTGCGGTGCTGCGCTTCTTGAGATGCGACGCTTTGCTTCTCAGCTCTTCATAATCGGTGCCGGCAGCAAGAAGCAGCTGCATACTATCCGCCCCTGATATAACAAGTTTGCCATCTGTGTACTCTACGCTTCCTCCTGTGAGAATTACCTGCAGGTGAAGCTCAAACGTCAGACCCAGCCCATCCTCATACAGAATGGCACCCGGATGATCCTTATGATAATTATCCGCAATGTGTGTAGGACAGCTGCCCTTAAGGACAATCCCGTTTTCTCCTTTTGGCTCCACGGAGTGCTTTAGCAGGCTGTCCAAAGAGAGCGCAAGCCTAAGGCCCCCCTTAACACTGCTCTTGGCCTGAATGACACATACACCGTCGGGTGCACTGATCCAAGCTTCGCGGGTAAATTCCCCCGTCTCCGTGTGATAGGACACTTTGGCAATCCCGCTGTCCAGATCCAGCTCACGCTGATAGTGGCTGAAATTCTCCGCACCGTCATGCTCCAGGTAAAGATCTCCCAGCGGCAGATAGGCCTGCGTATTTACGCCTAGCATGCGGGCGTTAATGGTTTCTTCAGCTTCCGCATAACTGCCTTCCGTTACCAGACCCCGCGCTTTTTTCAAATATCGGAGCGCTTCATAATTGTTGGTATCCCGGGGGAATCCGGACCATAACGTGTCTTCATTCAGCTGAATTTGTTCCCTGGCTGTGCCGCCGAACACCATAGCACCCATGTGTCCGTTGCCAAGCGGCAGTGCTTCCTCCCAGATTGCTGCAGGCTGGTTGTATATTAATTTCCAAGGATGCTCCTGTATCTCTTTGTTCATTTTCCCGCCTCCCTAAGAGTTCAAAATACAGCAAAAGACCCTGACAAAAGTCGGGCCTTTGCTGTACCGTTAATTTGTTTGCAGAGCAATCAGCTGCTTACAGGTCTTTGCCGGTCCACAGGGATACTCTCTTTTTCACGAGTTCTGTAAACTCTTTTTCCATATCCTGAGCGCCGGCTTTGTCCAGCTCAGCAAGGAATGCATCATATACTTTGTCGAAATCAGCAGGTTTCGACAGGATGGCTTCAGGAATACGCTTGCGAACAATATCCTGGGTCTTCTTGAAGATTACTTGGTATTGACCGTCAGTTGGAACAGGCATGTTGTACAAAGCGCCGGTTTCTTTGACTGGGAATTCATCTTCTTTAGGGAACAGATCTTTCCATGTTGTAGCCTTGTATCCTGCGAGTGATTCCTTCTCAGCTTCGGAGTAAGCAGCTACGATTTCTTCCGGGAAGGTTGCAGTGTAATAGTTGTCAGTAGAATCCTTCACACCATCACCATAACGTGCACCGAAAATCAGATATTGTCCGATACCGGTTTCTTTTTGAAAGTTAGCGGCATCATTGGCTTTTCTGTCTGAAATTTCAGCTGGAACTTCACGCTTGCCATCTGCATTTACAGTGTAATGCTTGCCCTCAACACCCCAGCTTCTCAAAACCTGACCTTCATCGGAAGACATCCAGTCCAGCCATTTGATGATACGGACAGGATCTTTAGCTGCAGTTGTAATCGCAAGACCATAGCCGTCGATACCTGTTGACATGAAAGAATGATCTTTATACTCTTCAGACAGGGTTACAGGGAAGTGAGCGTAAGTGTACTCATCTTTACCGGCTGCTTTCAGAGCATTTTCACCATCGGAATATTCCCATTCCTGAGAGATCAGGCCAAGTACGCGGCCGCTGGCTACTTTGGCTTTGTATTGGTCATCTTTTTGTACAAACGTATCTTTATCAAGCAGACCTTGGTTGTACATGCCGTTCAACCAACGGAAATATTCTTTTTCTTCAGGGCGTTTATAGTGAAGTTTAGCTTCGAACGTTTCAGGATCCACATAATATTCACCATCATCCGGTGCACCTGTTGAAGTGAAAGCCGGATTCGTAACCGTGATCATGATCTTCCAGTCATCGGCATTCAGCGTAAGCGGAATCGTAGGCTGTCCATCAGTTTCCGGATGCAGCGCCACATAATCCTTCAGCACTTTTTCATAGTCGGCCAAGGTCTTCACTTCAGGATAGCCCAGTTCCTTCAGTACGCGATGTTGAATTTCAAATCCGCCTGTTGCGTCGAAGGATTGCTGGCCGACGCCCATGTTTGTAGGAATTTGATAAATACTCTGGTCATCCAGGCTGTATTTCAGACGGTTCATGTTATCGCCATATACTTTTTTCAGGTTCGGAGCATATTTATCGATCAGTTCGGTCATATCAACAACCAGTCCGGCATCCACCAGGGTACTAAGATTTCCTTTGGCGAAGATCAAATCAGGAACGTCACCGCTGGCAGCCATCATAGCAATTTTTTGGTCGCCGCCGCCGCTGCCGACATCAAATTCAGCCTCAATCGTTACACCGGTCTTCTCAGTAATTACTTTACCTACATCATCCTGCATTTTATTCCAGTTTGGACTGGCATCCGCACCAAAGAATGAGATAGTAAAAGGGCTTGTATCCATAGCAGTATCGTCAGCTGCCTGGTTCGCACCTGCATTGTTGCCGGTGTTTTTTGTCCCATTGTCGGCAGGAGTGTTGACAACATTGTTGTTGTTGTTGCCGCCACAGCCTGCGATCAACATAGAGCTCATGAGCATGAGCGTAAAAGCAGTTTTAATGCTCTTGCTTTTCATTTGATATCCCCCTTGATAATTTGTGTTATTCATCTATGCATATCAGGCTAAACCTGAATATACCATTGTTAGCGTTTGCAAAATCCATATAATAATAAATCCGCTACTACTAATAAACGGATAAGCCAGGACGTAATTCCGCTTGGCAATTTGCCTGCCAGAAATACGTCCCTCTTATCCTAGCCCTGTCTAGCAGGGTTAGGCTTTTACTGCACCCAGTGTCATACCATTTACGAAATACTTCTGCAGGAAAGGATACACTACAAGAATAGGTACCGTTACTACAATGGTGATAGCCATCTTAATGGACTCTGGCGAAATTTGCGCCATCTGCTGGGCCATATCGTTGGCATTTACCATGCCGCTGCCCTGGTTCGTACTCGACAGAACCTTCATCAGCTCATACTGGAGTGTCGTTAGATGCGGCTTGTTACCGTTATACAGATAGGTTGAGAACCATTCATTCCATTGTCCTACCGACAGGAAGAGTGCAATTGTTGCAAGCACTGGCTTACAGAGTGGCAAGATGATTTTGTAGAAAATCATGAAGTCATTGGCTCCGTCCAGCTTAGCTGATTCCTGCAGGGCGAAAGGAAGTCCATCCATAAAGGAACGGATAACGAATACGTTGAACGCGGAAACCGCACCCGGCAAAATGTAGATCCAGAACGTTCCGATCAGATTTAAATCTCTCATCAGAATGTACATAGGCACCATACCGCCGGAGAAGTACATGGTCAGTGCCAGGAATACCGAAACAAATTTTCTTGCCCGGAAATCCGGACGGCTGAGCGTAAACGCCAGCATGGCGGAGCTTGCAAGTCCGAGAATTGTACCGGAAACGGTCCGCAATACCGAGATTTTGAAACCCTGAATCAGACCTGTATAACTGAAGATCCGTTCGTAGTTTTCAAGCGTCCAGGCTCTCGGGAAGATATATATGCCGCCTCGAACGGTGTCTGTAGATTCATTGAAGGAAATCGCCAGCACGTTCAGGAAGGGATATAGAGTCACAATCATGACCAACCCTAGAAAGATGTACAAGAAGATGTCGAATACACGTTCAGACTTTGACATTTGAAAAGCTTTGCTGCTCACTTAAGATCCCCTCCTTACATGATGCTTTCTTTAGTAATTTTCTTCATTACACCGTTAGCGACAAGCAGCAAGATCACACTGACTACTGAGGTGAACATACTGATTGCGGTACCATAGGAGAAGCGTCCTATTTGAATACCATATTTAAGCGCATACAAATCCAGCACTTCCGAATAATCGGTTACGAGGTTATTGCCTAATTGGAACTGTTTCTCAAAGCCGATACCGATAAGGTGTCCAATGGACATAATCAGGAGAACCGTGATTGTCGTGCGGATACCCGGCAATGTAATGTTGAACATTTGCTTGATTCTTCCGGCCCCGTCCACTTTTGCCGCTTCATACAGCTCTTTATCGATCCCTGTAATCGCTGCCAGATAGATGATCGCATTCCAGCCAGTTTCTTTCCATATATCGGATGCAGTTAAAATCCCCCAGAAATATTTACCTTTAGCCATGAACTGGATCGGCTCATCAATGACATTAAGCCAGATCAGCAAATCGTTCACGATCCCTCCGTCGATCGCGAGTGTCTTGTAGACAATCCCGCCTACTACAACCCAGGATACAAAGTGAGGCAAATACGATACCGTTTGGACCGTTCTTTTGAAGACGTTTCCCCGCAGCTCATTAAGCAAGACTGCGAACAAGATCGGAACAATGAAACCAAATACCAATCCCAGACCGCTCATTGCAAGCGTGTTTCTTAGGACAAGGTAGAAGCGTTCATCATGGAAAAGCTCTTTGAAGTTATCCAATCCAACCCACTTCTGATCCCCAAACGACTTGGCCGGTTTATATTTCTGAAATGCCATCAACCATCCCCATAAGGGCACATAGCTGAAAATGAATACCCAGATCACGAAAGGAAGAGACATCAGATACAAGTACTTTTGCTGCAGTACGCTACTCCAAAATCCGTTTTTCCGCTTCGTAGGTGGGTGGGGGGTTACGCTTTCATTTGCTGTAACACCGTTTTCAGTGAGCGCTTTCACGTTCCTTATTCCCCCTTCGTTTTTATATTCATATCATACCGCACCCAAATGTAAGCGAATACCCGACAGATTTCACGTAAAATCCTGTGTAAATTAGACATTTAACAACCTGCTATTTGAAATCGCTATCACCCGGAATGGAAAAGGAAATTTTTGTGCCCTTCCCTTCCTCGCTTTCGATATTCAGTCCATGCTTCTCCCCGTAATACAAGACCAGTCTCTGATGCACATTGCGCAGACCGATCCGGCTTCGCTGCTCTTCCTCGGCTTGCGAAATCACGGTTATAATTTCAGACAGCCGCTTCTCTGTCATTCCTGCACCGTCGTCTGCCACAAGCACTTGTATTTCACCATCAGACAAAACGACACTCACCCGCACGTTAACCGTTCCTTCTTTATTCTCCAGTCCGTGGACAACGGAATTCTCCACCAGCGGTTGAATGATCAGCGGCGGAATCAGGGTATCCGCGGCTTTGCCGTCGAAATCAATTTCAAACATCAGCCTATCCTCATACCGGAATTTCTGAATCTCCAGATAGGAGCGGATCATTTCAATCTCTTCCTTCATCGGCGCACGTTCTCTGCCTACCTCCAGATTCTTGCGCATAAGCTTTCCGAGAAGTCTGACGATATTGGCGATCTCCTTTTCTCCCTTTAGATGGGCATTCATCCGGATGGACTCCAGGGCATTGAACAGGAAATGCGGGTGAATCTGGCTGGCCATCATTTTCAATTTAATTTCTCTCTGGGCGATTTCCAGTTTATTATTCTTCTCATTGCTCTCTATAACCTGGGCGATCAGCCGGTTTATGCTTCCCACCATATAGTTAAACTGCCGTGACAACTGTCCTATTTCGTCGGTCCCATCGATATGGGAGACTACGTTCAGGTTGCCTAAAGCCACCTGATTCAGTTGGCGGCTGAGCCGGAGCAGGCGGTTTGTCGTCAATAAAGAAATGGTATAGACAAGCACCAGCGCAACAAGCAGTACTCCGCCGATGATCAGCAGCCCCAGAACGCTCACTTTATTCGCACTGCTAAGAATGCTGCTTCGTTCAAATACGGTAATGACCTTCAACTGGCTGATGCTAAACGAAGGAGTCATCTCATCGACAATAACATAGGAATCTTCGCCCTTCACCATGGTTCTAAACACGCCTTTAGTTTTCGTACTCAAGTCTATATCGATATCAAAGGCATCCAGCGTAGTCCCTACGAGCTCCCGGTTCTTGGCGGCAGTAATATATCCCTGCTCATCTGTGATAAGCGTTTCAAAGGGCTCCTGGTACAGCATTCCGTTCAGCTCATCGGGATTTACCTGCACCATTAATACACCGGGTTTCTTATATTCTGAATAAGGGACCTGACGGATGAGGCTTAACTTATTAATGGTCCCTTTTTCACTGGTTTTGTATTCCTCTTTGTCGGGGATGTACAGCCAGTGTATTCCTTTGGTCCCCACAACCTTCTTATACCATGACCTGGACTCAATCTCCGGAGTCAGGGGTGCGATGGACATATTATCAACCAGCGTCTGGTTATCAATAAAGAAACGGATGTTGGAGAGTTCGCGATACTGCAATATATAATCCTTGAAATCTGTAAAGTTTATATAAGCCTTCGTCAGCTCCAAAATATCGGGGTATTTCGTTGTGACGAGAGTCTTGAAATCCTTGTCAAAATAAAGCAGATTCGAAATATCTGTAGGCACACGAAGCTTGCTCGACATTTGACTTTTTATTTTCTCTAAATTATTGGTTGCCTGGTCAATGGCTCTGTCCAAGGCAGCCCCGCGAAAATACCCGGTTAGGGCAATGCCTATAATCAGTACAGGAATCATAACGACTACAATGTAGAACAGAATGAACTTATATTTCAGCTTCATGTTATTGATCATCCGCACCAGATTTTTCATAACGTTCCCTCCTCCCCTAATCTGTTCACCCGAATCATGGCAAACAGGCCGCTCCCTCATCTGCCGCAGATAGGGAACAGCCTGTCTATCATAATGCTCACGTTAATCGTTCGGCAAGTGCGCTGGCCAAGATTAATTATCCTTGCGGTAGGCGGTTGGGGATACCCCAACGTATTTGCGGAACTTGGCGTTAAAATAATCGGAATTCATATACCCGACTCTTTCAGCAACTTCATACACCTTCATGCCCTGTGTCAGAAATTGCTTCGCTTTCTCAATTCTCACCTTGTCCAGATAGGTATTAAAATGTTCGCCCATCTGGTTCTTGAACATTTTGCCCAGATAGGCGCTATTATAATTAAATATTTGCGCAAGCATCCCCAGCTTCAAGTTCTCATTGTAGCGGCGCTGGATCAAATCGGTGATCCGTTTAATCTCATCGCCCTTTCCGCCACTGTTCATCTGCTTCGAAATTTGCTCCAGGTAGTTCCCGGCCATCTTCTCGATATCGCTCAGATAATAACTGCTGTATACTTCCCCCGTCGGAGAAGGATTGCCCGCAATAAAGGAACGGATGTCTGGGGTAGCTGCCTCCAGACGGGCAATCGTACTGCTCATGATCCGGATCAGATTATCTTTGATATACGTCTCGTTGCGTTTTACAGCAACAAGTTTGCGGATGATCTGCCCGACCAGCGCCTTAATGGCTTCATTACTCCCGGTTTCAATCGCAAGCAGCAGTTCCATCTCTTCATCGCGTTCCGATTCCTCAATGTCTTCAGTCTCTTCGATCCGAACCAGCCATTCATCTGGCTGTCCGCTCAGGAGAATTTCCCTGCGTCCGAAAAAAGCTGCCTCCAGCAGCTCGCGGGCTACGGAAAAAGACTGGCTTGCCAGTTCCGGATCGGCAACTCCGCCTCCGGAAGCGGCATAAAAATCCAACCCCTCTTTGGAAATAACTCTATTGAGGTCATTCCACAATGCTGTGCGGGCATCCCCGTCTTTGAGCGGTTCCTTCAACAGGATTCCCATATATGGAGGAAAGGTGAAGAACAATGCTTCCTCTGCCGGCCAATGCTGCTCCAGCAAGCTGCGTACACGATCTTCACTTCCGTCTTCGCCTTTCTGCGCCCGTTTCAGCTCAAGCAGTACAATTTCACAGCTCCACCCCGTTAGCCCTAGCCCGGCTGCTGATTCAGCCGTGTCAAAACCATTCTCGCGCGGCTGAAGCAGCTCGCGCAGCAGCGCTTCATTGCTGCGCACCGGGAAATCCGTCTGCAGTTGGCTCAACTGCTCCTCCTGGCTTATCGTGACGCGCAGATCATGAAGATAGGAGATCAATTCCTCTTCGTCGACCGGCTTCAGCAAATATCCGTCAATATGGTAGGATATTGCCCGTTTGGCATATTCGAAGTCTGCATGACCGCTAAGAATTAGTACATGGCAGTTAGCATTTTCTTTGCGCAGCTCATTAATCAGCTCCAGGCCGTCCATTCCCGGCATGCGAATATCTGCGACAATCAGCTTGGGAGCAAAGCTATGGAACTTATCAAGCGCCTCGAATCCGTTTGCCGCCGTCGCCACTACGGTGAAACCCAGCTCTTCCCAAGGGATCAGTGTACGCATCCCTTCCCTCAGCTTGGGCTCGTCATCTACAATCAGCACTTTTATCATTAGTCTTCAGCCCCTAAGAAGCGTAGTTCCGCAAGGACAGCTCAAGCGCTGCCCTATCGGGTATCGCGGACAGATCGTCAGCCCCATTCTTGCAAGCCCAATTATTTCCGGTATGCAGCCAGCTTATCATTCAATTCGCGGGTCTGGCCGTATACGTCCTGGTAAATACTGAATAATCCATCATAGACCGCCACTTGCCCGGCATTCGGCTTAAATACTTCTGCAGGACGGATGAAAGCTTCTGCACATGCGCCAAGGGAAGGGAACCAGCCGCTGCCGTAGGCAGCCAGCATTGCTGCACCCATAGCCGGGCCCTGTTCACTCTCCAGCTTGATAATCGACGCATTGAAAATATCAGCCTGCATTTGCAGCCAGGCCTCATTCTTCGCACCGCCGCCGATAGCCACAATCTCTGTAATTTCCTTACCCGATTCACGCACAATCTCAATCGACTCGCGCAGGGAGAACGTAATTCCTTCCAAGACCGAACGGGTGAAGTGAGACAAGGTATGGCCGGAATCCATGCCGATGAAGCTGCCGCGGATATTTGCGTCCGGATGCGGTGTGCGTTCACCAACAATGTACGGTGTGAACAACAGCCCGCCACTTCCGGCCGGCACATCGTTTACACCTTGCAGCAATTCGTC
Source organism: Paenibacillus sp. IHBB 3054 (assembly GCF_051594305.1). Classification (NCBI taxonomy): domain Bacteria; kingdom Bacillati; phylum Bacillota; class Bacilli; order Caryophanales; family Paenibacillaceae; genus Paenibacillus; species Paenibacillus sp. IHBB 3054. The sequence goes on from NZ_JBOFBG010000013.1 coordinate 64,098, forward strand.
AAAGCTCTTCTCCGCTGCAAAGGTTTCTTTGAACCAGGTAAGACTATGGCCCGCAGCAAGAGTAACGCCCATAATATAATAGGCATCCTTCTCCCCGTGATTAAAGAAATGGACCTTACCTTCCAGATTAAGATCCTTGTTGCTCTCATAGGAGAGGACCACACCGGAAGTGCCGATGCTGCACATCGTCCGGCCTTCACCCAGAATACCGGCGCCGAGCGCGCCGCAGGCGTTATCCGCACCGCCGGCAAATACCTTAGTGGATGTCAGAAGACCGGAGGCTTCAGCAATCTCAGGCAGCAGCGTTCCCGTCAGTTCGAAGGACTCTACCAGTCTAGGGCACAGCGAGACCGGAAGTGAGAAAGCTTCGGCAATTTCCGCACTCCACTGCTTCGCACCTACGTCCAGCAGCAATGTACCCGCCGCGTCGGAATAATCCATCGCATAATCACCGGTTAGACGGAAACGCACGTAATCCTTCGGCAGAAGGAACTGGTGCGCTTGCGCCAGCACCTCTGGCTCATTCTCCTGAACCCACAGGATTTTGGGCAGTGTGAACCCTTCCAAGGCGCGGTTTCTGGCAATGTTGATCAGCTTTGTTCCCAGTTTCTTCTCGATTGTACGGCATTGTGCCGTAGTGCGGGTGTCATTCCAGAGAATTGCCGGACGCAGCACATTGCCTTCGCTGTCCACCAGCACCAGACCATGCATTTGCCCCGAAAAGCTGATGCCGTCCACTTGCGAAGGATCTACACCAGACACCTCGATCAGACGGCGGAGGCTGACCAGCGTTCCTTTCACCCAGTCCTCGGGATTCTGTTCACTCCAGTTCGGCTGGGGTCTGCTAAGCGGGTAGGCTTCGGAATGCTCGAAGGCCACCTTTCCCTGCGGATCAACCAATACAGTCTTTACCGCACTGGTCCCCAGGTCTACACCGATTACATATTTCATATTGATCCTCCTAAAATTTATATGAAGAAACACCATTTACAAGAAAAGGGGCTGCCGAAGAATGCTCTCTTCAGCAACCCCCGTTGCGTTAATATCGGCTGAACTAAAGTCTGAGCCGTAAGCTCAAGCCCTAATCCTACTCAGCCAGGATGTATTGGTTCAAAGTAGCTCTGAGCAGTTCTTGACGTCCGGACTCATTGCGGCGCGGATTTTCGTTGTTCAGTGCGTATTCGGCAAGCGAAGCCAGTGTTGCTTTGCCGGAAACGATGTCTGCCCCTACGCCTTCATTAAAGCTGCTGTAACGTTTCGCGATGAAGTCTTCAAATACGCGGTCTTCAAGCAATTTAGCGGCAACTTTAAGGCCTTTGGCATAAGTGTCCATACCGGCGATGTGCGCCAGGAACAGATCCTCAGCTTCGAAGGAAGGACGGCGTACTTTGGAGTCAAAGTTGATTCCGCCTTTGCCAAGTCCGTCATTCTTGAGTACTTCATAAAGCGTAAGAGTTGCATCGTAAATGTTAACCGGGAATTCATCGGTATCCCAGCCCAGCAAAGTATCGCCTTGGTTTGCGTCAAGCGATCCAAGCATGCCGTTAGTGCGTGCTACACGCAGTTCATGCTCAAAAGTATGACCGGCAAGTGTTGCATGGTTAGCTTCAAGGTTCAGCTTGAAGTGCTTGTCGAGGTTATATTTCTGGAGGAACGCAATTGTTGTTGCTGCATCGAAGTCATATTGATGTTTGGTAGGCTCTTTTGGTTTAGGCTCGATCAGGAATTGGCCGTCGAAGCCGATTTCCTTAGCGTAATCTACAGCCAGGCTAAACAGACGTGCAATGTTATCCTGCTCAAGGCCCATATCTGTGTTAAGCAATTCTTCGTAGCCTTCACGGCCACCCCAGAATACATAGTTTTGTGCGCCCAGACGTTTACCAACTTCCAGACCCTTCTTCACTTGTGCAGCTGCATGTGCGAAGACATCAGCATTAGGAGTGGAGCCTGCACCGTGCATATAACGCGGATTAGTGAACATGTTGGCTGTGTTCCACAGCAATTTCTTGCCGGAAGTCTTCATGCCTTGTTCAAGGATATCTACGATGGTATCAATGTTGCTGTAGAACTCACGCAAAGATGCGCCTTCAGGAGCGATGTCCACATCATGGAAGCAGTAGTAAGGCAGGTCCATCTTCTCCATGAATTCAAAAGCCGCTTCTGCGCGGGCTTTAGCCTTGTCCAGGCCACTCAGGTGATTCCAGCTGCGGATTGCAGTTTCTGCGCCGAACGGATCGGAACCGCCAGCAGTTAATGTATGCCAATATGCCATTGCAAACTTCAGGTGCTCTTCCATGGTTTTGCCGGCTACGATTTCTTTAGGATTGTAGAATTTGAATGCGAAAGGGTTGGTGGAACGGCTTCCCTCGTAAGAGATCTTGCTCACTGTTTCAAAATAAGCCATTTGTAAAATCCTCCTCGATATTTTGCTTCGCCCGCAAGCGTTTACAGCATCATCTTAACACATCTCCAGAACTTTGTATATTGGTTAAACAAAGTTTTAAACAACTTTTTATTTGTCTATTTCTTGTCCTCCGCAAGCAGAGCCAAAGACCCGTCCCCTGCCCGCTCTATCGTTTAACATGACCATAAAGTACCCTTTGACAGCATCGCCTATGCGTTGCCATTCGTTTGAACACAATGCTGCTAAGCCTCAGAACAGCCTGTAATAAACCCTGAATTCCCTCTGATATATTGAAAGAGCAGTCCTCTTCCCCGCGCTTTCTTCCGTCGCTTCCTGTTGCATTTTTCCGCACATCACTCTAGACTAAGTGGCATACTACTCTAATGAGAACGTTGTCAAAAAAGGAAGTGTACTTCGTGAAAGTTACCGGTGACCAGGCGCTGGTCAAAAAAATCAATAAGTCGATTATTTTACATATGATCCGCACGCATTCTCCGGTCTCCCGGGCCAAAGTCTCCGAGATGACCGGCCTTAATAAAGCAACCGTGTCCAACCTTGTCGCCGAGCTTTGCGGACAGGAGCTTGTGACTGAAGCCGGCCCCGGGGAATCCAGCGGCGGACGCAAACCGCTCATGCTGCATTTTAACAAAATGGCGGGAAGCGTCATCGGCATCGAGCTGCGCGTAAAGCAGCTCAAGGCGGTGCTCTGCGATCTGGACGGCGGCGTGCTTCACGAGCGGGATTGCCGCTTGGATGCCCATGATTTCCCTTATGTTGTGAATCAGATGAAGGCTATCATTGCAGAACTGATCACCAAATCGCCCGCGTCGCCTTACGGTATCGTAGGAATCGGAGTAGGTGTGCCGGGGATGGTCGATGAGAACGGCGTGGTGCTGTTCGCCCCCAACCTTGGCTGGGAGATGGTGGATTTACGTTCCATTCTGGAAAGTACATTCGCTGTTCCCGTCACGATAGACAATGAAGCCAATGCGGGTGCACAGGGAGAGCTTAATTTCGGAGCAGCCCGGGGCGTGCGCCACCTGCTGTATATCAGTGCCGGTTCAGGGATCGGATCGGGAATCATCATCGGGGGAGAGCTGTACAAGGGCGCCCGCGGATATGCCGGAGAAACCGGGCATATGACTATTGAAGCGGAAGGCAAACCCTGCAGTTGCGGAAGCCGGGGCTGTTGGGAGCTGTATGCCTCTGAGAAGACCTATGACAACTCAAACTTGTCATTGCCTGCCCGCACTACCACAGAACTGGTCCGCCATGCGCTGGACGGGCAGGAGGATACGCTGCGCCACTTCTCAACCATGGGCGAATATCTGGGCATTGGCGTCACGAATCTGATCAACAGCTTCAATCCGGAGCTGATTGTTATCGGAGGAGCCCTGTCCGAGGCCGAGCCTTGGCTGGGCGAACCGCTGCGCAGCGTAGTGGCTAAGCGTACACTGCCCTACCATAAGCAGCAGCTGGAGATCACTTTTTCCAAGCTGGGCAGCCGCGGGACCATGATCGGTGCGGGCTTTTCGGCCGTGATGCATTTTCTCGGCAATATCAGGGTAACCCTGTAGACAAATTGACGTAAATTTGCCGCATTTAAAGCAGCCCAAAGTGCAGCAATAAGCAGGGCAATCCTTTATAATTAGGTCGTAACTGTGTGACATATGTCACCATCACCCCTTTTTCTGAAAGCGAGAGTGAGTCTATGACCTATGTTGATACGTCTGATCTTTCAGCGCAGATGTTCATCACTGTGCTGCTGCTGCTGCTCATCATTGCTCCTTTAGTCAGTCTCGGTGTACTGCGTCTGTTCCAATCGAGGAAGAAATCGGGATTCATGCTTATTATCAGCGGTGTTGTTGTATACGCTATTTTTCAAGTAATCATGTCCTTTACCCAAGCTTAAGCGAGAGCTTCCAACCCTTTGCTCCTGCCCGTACAAAAACTAGCCGGCATCACAAAAGCAGACTATTTTTTGTACGGAAACTTGCTCCCCGGACTGCCTCAGCTGCGTTCTGCGTCATTTAGATAAAGACTGCAGATGAATCGCTCGACTCCGGGATATTTTTCCCCAAGACTCTTAACTGCAAATCCGCTATTCCTGTAGAACCCAACGGCGTCATGGTCTGTCTCCGCGGTTATCGTGTCATATTCAGCAGTTCTGCGGAGTTCCTCTACCATCTTTCTGCCGATCCCTTTCCCGCGCCACTGCTCCTGAACTGCAAGATGCCTGATCTCCGCCGCTTTTTTGGAATGCCGCATGATTCCGATGATCCCTGCCAACCGTCCATTCTCAAAGCAGCCCAGCAATTCTGTACAATCATTCGCAATATATCCCCCAAGCACCTGCTCGATTTTCTCATCAAGCTCCTCATCGGCAGCCCACATGCACTCGGCCAGCAAACGTTTTACTGCCCCATAATCCTTGTAGTCCTTTAAATTCATTAACAAGGTTCGCAGCATCCTTTCATCGGTTAGAGATCCATATGTACATTGAACGATTCGGATGGATACAAGCCCGTTAACGCAAAGACCGCCCCCATCTCGGAAGCGGCCGATATCCTCTTATTTAAGAGCAAAGGCTGTATTATACAGTTGCCAAAGCCTTGTCGAATTGCGTTTTGTTCATGCCTACGATTTTGAAATCGCCGATGACGGTTACAGGTACAGCTCTCATACCCATATCCCAAACCTGCTGCGCGTAATCATCATTCTGCTCGATGTTGCGTTCCTCGTAGGATACACCCTTCTCGCTCAGGAAGCTCTTCACCTGACGGCAATGCGGGCAATTGGTTGAAGTGTATACAATTACATTTTCCATAGTTGATCTCCTCCTTAATTTTATATGAACAGTATAGATCAGGGTAGTATCTATTGTAGCACCGGAGTGCCTTTTATTCCAAATAGAGGGTTACAAAATAACCGCACTGTGCTCCAGGCTTTCGATGTATTTCTCAGCATCCATAGCTGCCATGCAACCACTGCCTGCTGCCGTAATGGCTTGTCTGTAACGGGTATCCTGAACGTCGCCACAAGCAAATACGCCGGGAATATTGGTTTCGGAGGTGCCCGGATTGGTCACGATATACCCGCTCGCATCCGTTGTAATTTGACCACCCAGGAAGGAAGTATTCGGATGATGGCCGACAGCTACAAATACACCGCTGGCTTCAATGAATTCTTCTTCGCCGGTTTCATTATTAAGAACCTTCAGACCGTTCACACCTTTGTCGCCGGAAGTCACTTCCAGTGGAGTACGGTTCAGCCCCCAAGTAACCTTGGCATTATCGCGGACACGTTCCTGCATTATTTTGGAAGCGCGCAGCTCTTCACGGCGGTGCACAAGGGTAACTTTTGACGCAAAGCGGGTCAGGAAGCCAGCTTCCTCAAGGGCGGAATCACCGCCGCCGACAACGACGATCTCTTTGCCGCGGAAGAAGAATCCGTCACAAGTCGCACAAGTGCTGACACCGCGTCCGATGTTGTCCTGCTCACCGGGAATGCCGAGGTATTTTGCCGTAGCACCTGTCGATAGGATCAGTGTATCTGTAGTCAATGTTCCCATACCTTCAACGTTCAGCTTGAACGGACGATCTCCCAGCTCTACGCTGTTCACCCAGCCTGTAATAAACTTTGCTCCGAAACGCTCAGCCTGCTTACGCATATTGTCCATGAGTTCAGGACCCATAATACCTTCAGGGAATCCGGGGAAATTCTCAATTTCCGTTGTAGTGGTAAGCTGACCACCCGGTTGCGGACCTTCAATCACCAGCGGATTCAGGTTGGCGCGGGCCAAATAGATAGCAGCAGTCAGTCCGGCCGGTCCGGTACCAACGATAATGGATTTGTACATGACTATATCCTCCTTGAGATGGACGGTTAAGCGTCAACCCTTAATTAAAATTATTATAATGTAGTACTTATTATGATCACCCAAGAAGGAGTTGTCAATATGCCAGACACGCTGTAATCGTACCCATTTTGTGAACAATTCAATTTTAAGCAATTAAATTTCCGGAATACCCTGTAGGTTTGTCGATTTCAGCTTTTATTAGCGTAAAAGTCTTAATCCGTTCAGGATCACGAGAATTGTGCTGCCTTCATGACCAACAACACCGAAGGGGAGCGCGATCCCCTGCAAAAAGTTGCCCAGCATCAGGCTGACGATCACGGTAACAGCAAAAATCATATTCTGCTTCACAATACGCTGCGACCGGCGGGCCAGCGCAATGGTCGAAGAAATCTCTTCAATATTATCGTTCATCAGCACCACATCGGCAATCTCAAGCGCCGCACCGCTGCCCTTCATACCCATCCCCATGCCAACGGTGGCCGTTGCCAGAGCCGGAGCATCATTGACCCCATCACCAACCATAATCACATGGCCATATTGCTCACGGAGCGCTTTAATATGACTTACTTTATCCTCCGGCAAAAGATCGGCAAATACCATGTCCACTCCCGTTCTTGCTGCCATCGCCTGCGCCGCCTCTGCCCGGTCCCCGGTCAGCATAGCCACCTTAATTCCCAGCTTCTGCAGCTTGCGCACAGCAACCTCCGCCTGAGGACGCACCGTATCCTGCAGCGCAATCATCCCGGCGATTTTGTCACCGGCCAGAATCAGCGACACGGTCTTTCCTTCAGCCTCGAACTGCTGCCGCAAGGTTTTCCAGTGTTGTACTGGTTCGTCATCCCTCTGAACTGCCGGCTCATCCAAAAGATTGGATTTGCCGATTCTCCATTGTTGGCCTTGAACCGTGCCTTCAATCCCCCAGCCGGTTACGGATTTGCTCTCCTGGATATTGTACAGCTCCACCTGCTGCTCCTCAGCCATGCGGACAACCGCTTCCGCCAGCGGATGGCGTGACAATTTCTCAATGGATGCGCTGACTGCCAGCAGCTCCCTCCGGTCATATCCCTCTCCGGCAATAAAATCCGTCACCTGCGGGATTCCCTCAGTCAACGTTCCGGTCTTGTCAAAAGCAACCACAGACGTCCGCGCCATATTCTCCAGGTGCACGCCACCTTTGAACAGGATGCCTTTGCGCGCACATTTGGAAATGGCCGACAGCATGGCAGGCATGATGGATGAGACCAGCGCGCACGGTGAAGCCACCACCAGAAAGACCATCGCTTTATAAAAAGTATCACTCCAGCTCCAGTCCAGCAGATAAGGAGGCAATACAATCAATGCAACCGTTGCAGCCACAACCACCCGGGCATAAATCGACTCCAGCCGTTTAATAAACCGCTGTGAATCCGGCACTTCGCTCTCCGCCTCTTCCACCATCTTAATAATCTTGGCAAAAAGGGTGTTCTCTGCAGCCTTGGTAACTTCGATATAGAGCGGGCCTTCCCCGTTGACGGTCCCGGCGAACACTTCACTTCCGGCTGTTTTCTCTACCGGCAATGATTCGCCTGTGATCGAAGCCTGATTGACGGCCGATTCACCCCGGCACACTTTACCGTCAGCGGGAATCAGTTCACCGGGCCGCACCAGCAGCAAATCTCCGATGGCCAAAAGATCAATCGCAACCTCGTTCATCGCCCCCTGCTCAATGCGCACCGCCGTGGCCGGCTTCAGGGCCATCAGGGAGGAGATGTCCTTTTTGCTGCGCTCCATGGTATAACTCTCCAGAGCGCCGCTCAGTGCAAAGATGAAGATCAGCATCGCGCCTTCGTTCCAGTAGCCGATTGAAGCGGCGCCCAGAGCGGCAGCGATCATCAGCAGGTTGACATCGAGGTCGCGTTCCTTGACCAGTGTCTCCACACCTTCCTTCGCTTTAATCCAGCCGCCTACTGTATAAGAGATCACGTAGAGCAGCACTGAGAGGATTTCCGACCAGCCGCTGGTTGCCCAAGCAATCAGCATAAGTAATCCGCTGCCCAGGGCAGCCTGCATTTCGGAATTGCCCAGCATAGCCTTCGGATCGAAACGTCGCGGCTCCGGTGTCCGGGGCTGCTGCGCGTTGCCTTGGCGCGCTATTGGTTTTGGCATTTGTTTGGATGTTGCTTGCATGAAAAATCACCTTCCTGATTGGTTTAGGAGCATTGGCATTCTGTCCCTGACAAGATGAAGAGCAGCCAACTGAGAATGAGAGCCATTATTAAAGCCCTTAAAATGACACATGCTGCCCCGGCTCAGCCGGGACAGCATGGTAAATGAGAATGATAATCATTGTTGCAATAATGCAAATATATTTCCTCAGTGCAACTTGTAGTTATACTATACCACTTTCCGTTCGAATGTAAACCCGGAGACTAGCCTTTTTTTTGAGGGGGTCATAAGGATTTGGGGGATGTCGACTACAATATGGGTGAGTGAGTGAGTGAGTGAATGAATGAATGACGAGTGTGGGTTGCGTGCTTGGGGTAACTGGGTATTGTGAGCAACGGCGTAACTTGGACATTGGGTAACGTAAGAATCAAGAGAACAAGGGTAGGATCAGCAACGCGGGGATCATGAGCACAGCACACATGGGTAACTGGAGGATCGTGGATATCAAGGCTTGACGGTAACCTTAGTATCGCGGGGATCGTAAGCAACAATGCACGTGGGTAAATGGGGTCACGGGGAAATCATGAGGTTGAGGGTAAACTCAACATCGCGGGCATTAGGAGCAACAGTGTACGTGGGCAAATGGGGTAACGGGGAAATCAAATCGTGGGATTGAGGTAACCTCAACATCGCGGGCATTGGGAGCAAAGGTGTACGAGGGCAACATGAGAAACGCAGGGTCTAAAGAAACTTAATAAAATGAGCACTTGAGTATCCATCCTTGATTGCATCTTTAAAAGTCTCTTCGTCTTAAGCCTACCCTTGGTTCTATCGGTGCTCCCCCTCCCTTCGAACGCAAACATCCCCCATGTTTACCGCAGCAATGCGGAACAAGGGGATGCATCGGTTACCACATTTTCAATTGCCTTAAAAATTATGGAAGGATAACTTGGTTGAACCGCTTGGATACGAGTACGTTGCCTGCTATCCGACAGACATAAGTGTATATACTGCAACTATTCACGGCAGAGACAAACGTTTTGGTGAAATAGTTGTAGTTCATGCAGCTAAAAATAGCCGATTGCTCCTCTGCGGGCCACTTTTGCTTTTTATAGCTGTATTGAATGCAACTATAGCTCAATAAAGCTAAAAAAGTAATGAAATAGATGTACAAAGTGCAATTATCCCCCGAAGCCTCATCATCATTCAGCTAAATTGCAGCGGCTTCTACCACCCAGCCAGTATCAAGCTAAATAGCTGCCGGGGAAGTTAGTTTTATACCGGATGCGGGCTAATCGTTGCACAGACGCCCGCATACCAGAAATCATTTGAACAGGCACACCAATGATAACGGATAGGTGAGCCGCCGCATGAAATGGCGGATATTCGCTGGACAGGCGCCCGGTCGCCGGCTATTGCCAGAGCGTAAGGGCGCCCGGAAATCCTACAGCCAACCGCCGGCGGCTGGGTCTACGTTATGGTCCTGCCGGGCCATCCAGGTCAGGCAGGCTGCCCTGAGCAGCGCTTCGGTCCGCTGGCCAGCGCTGCAAAAGATCCCGCTCATGCCGATCGCATACAGATCGGCAAGCGCGGCCGCCGCCGGTGCCCCCGCGGCGAGCACCACCGCCGCCGGCTTCACGCGCCGCACGGCGGCCAGCATCTCTCCCGCCGCACGGGCAAAGCCCTCGGCGGAGCTGGCTTCCGGCGCGCGCCCGCAGGCCGCGCCGTCCAGCACAAGGAAATCGGCGATGCGCGCGATTTCCCCGGCGGCGTAATGCGCACCGGGCGCGATCAGCGCCCCGATGCGGCAAGCCGCCGCATAAGCGTGGCCGAGTGTCTGTTCGGCCACGTCCTCGATGAATTCGCGTATCACCGCGAATTCGGGCGCGCTGGCGGGGTAAGGCGCCAGCAGATCCACGCGGCAGTCGCTGCCCAGCCGCTGGCTCTCCGCCACAGCGGAGAACAGCGCTTCGAGCTGCGCATCCTGAAGCACGGCCAGCCTTGCAGGCAACGCGGCAAGCTCCGGGGTATATAGCAGAGCGACTGCGGTCCAGGCCCCGTCTGCTGACTCCAGCAGCTCCAAGGATGCGGCCCGCAGCCGGTAATAGATCCGCTGCAATGTCCGTTCCGTCTGGACTTCATCCTCAGCCGTCAACCAGCTGTCATACAATTCGGCAAGCTCCGGAGTATTGAACCACTCTTCGCTCCGGATCAGACAAGGGCCCACCGGAGCCGTTCCGGCATCCTCCCGGAAGAGCGGGCGATCCTCACATCCGTCACGCAGCACCAGAAAGGCCGGACGTTCCCCCGGACGCTTGAAATAAGCACGGTTTAATGGACCCATTCCCTTTTGCCGCTCCCCTTCGTCTATAAATTCCGCAGCAGCGGAAGCCACGGATGCAGCCTGGCTCATCTCCACTCCTATAGCCCGATCACCGGCGTTATACTTGAACGGGCGCTCCTCATTACTCCGAACATGATCCTGCTGTTGTTCACCCTTCATCACCGCACCCACCTTTTTGGCATTGGATTGCTGCCGGCCGCCGTTTTAGGGACAGGTTGACACCGGCATGTTACGCTGCTTCTTTTTATAAATACGGGAATGGGCCATAAAATATGCAAGCGTTGTCAAATGAGTAAGTTCTTAACGGAGTTTGCAGAAGCGTGAAATCACTCGGCGCTCCCTTTTGTAAGGCATATGCTTTGAGGGGAAACGATATTCTGCATTCCTTCAGCTATGCAAAAAGGCCATCTGCCCCATGCGCCGTCCTGTCACAGTATGAACAGGATCACGCAGGCGAACAATCACCTAGAATTAATCTGATTCATAATTATGAAGGAAACGGCTCCGCATAATGGCAAAGGCCTTGATAGCCTGCAGCGAAGCGCTGCAGGCCGTAACTATTTTCGTCCAACTGCTGTGCTGTCTTTATTGCTGGCTGGCGGCAATCGCCTGCTCCAGATCATACAGAATATCGTCAATGGATTCCGTACCAATCGACAAACGCAGCAATTCAGGGGTCACACCTGCTGTTGTCTGCTCTTCGGCAGAAAGCTGCTGATGTGTAGTGCTCGCCGGATGAATAATCAGTGACTTGGAATCACCGACATTGGCCAAATGGGAGAACAGCTTCACATTCTCTATCAGCTTGACACCCGCTGCGGCTCCGCCCTTGATTCCGAAGGTGAGGATTGCGCCTTGCCCCTTTGGCAAATACTTTTGGGCAAGTGTATAGGAAGGATGGCTCGGCAATCCGGCATAGCTGACCCATTCCACATTCTCATGGGCTTCCAGATACTGTGCAACCTTTAGCGCATTCTGGCTGTGACGCTCAAGACGCAAATGTAAAGTCTCCAGCCCTTGCAGCAGCAGCCAGGAGTTAAACGGCGAAATCGCAGCGCCCAAATCACGCAGCAACTGCACGCGGGCTTTAATAATATAGGCAATCGGTCCTACAGCTTCCGTATAAACTACGCCATGATAGCTTGGGTCCGGTTCGGTCAGCCCCGGGAATTTCCCGCTGGCTTTCCAGTCAAACTTGCCGCCGTCCACAATAACCCCGCCGATCGAGGTGCCATGACCCCCGATGAATTTGGTGGCGGAATGCACTACGATATCCGCTCCATATTCAATTGGACGAAGTAAATACGGGCTCGGGAACGTATTGTCTACGATCAGCGGAATGCCATGCTCATGGGCAATGGCCGCCACGGCTTCAATATCCAGTACATTTCCCTGCGGATTGCCGATCGTTTCGGCGTAGAGTGCCTTCGTCTTATCTGTAATCGCACTGCGGAAGTTCTCAGGATTATCCGAATCCACAAAATGAACCTTGATGCCCAGCTTGGGCAAGGTAGTAGAGAATAGGTTATAAGTGCCTCCATACAGACTGGCGGAAGATACAATTTCATCGCCGGCCCCGGCAATATTCAGCACGGAGAAGGAAATCGCCGCTGCCCCTGAAGCTGTGGCAAGCGCCCCTGCCCCGCCCTCAAGCGCGGCAATCCGCTGCTCGAACACATCGGTGGTCGGGTTCATCAGCCGGGTGTAGATATTGCCGAATTCCTTGAGAGCGAACAAATTGGCTGCATGTTCCGCATCACGGAACCCGTAGGAAGTGGTCTGATACAACGGTACGGCACGCGATAACGTAGTTGGATCAATCTCTTGTCCTGCATGAACGGCTAAAGTTTCAAACGACAGCTTGCGGTCTTCTGACATGGGTATTTCCTCCCTTTCATAATTGGCAAACGTTAACAATTTAATTAAGAATTGAAACTATTCTCTCACAAACCATGTCATTTGAAAAGAAAAATATCTCATTATTCCACTGTGTTTTATTTTATTTTGAGGAACTGTTGATTTAAGCGCACTTCCTCCCGTGGATAACGCTTTCATTTTCACTATATATCAGACCTTATCGCTATGTATCGGACTTTAATCGTAAGCGGCAAGAGTGTCTAGCCGGCAAATTGATCTCGCCGCATAGAGAAGTATACCAGATTGTCTACCAGCTCCTCATCTCTACAAAACCCCAACGCTGTCAGCAGGCGAAGGGATCTATCGTTCCCCGGATCAACTGTAGCTTCAATGACCTCAAGCCCCATCACTTCATAACCAAAGGTGATCACCGGAAGGAGTGCTTCGGTCATCAGTCCCCTGCCCCAGAAGTCTCTGGACAGATCAAAGCCGATTTCTGCTTTGCCCTCAGGTCCGGTTGTCCAGCAATGATAGCCGCAGGTTCCTGCTAATTGATCCTGCTGCTTATCGAATACTCCCCAGCGGCAGCCCGAATCGTCGATGTGAAACTGTATAATTTCATCCGCTTCGCTAATGTCCCTGCAGGGCGGAATATCCATGTAACGCGTTACTTCTTCCTCCGAGAAATGGCGGAATACCGCCTCACGATCTTCAATCGTCAGCAATCTTAACTTCAACCTGTCCGTTTCAATGACCGGGTAATTCATCTTCGTCAATGATCTCTCTCCTTCGCACTCACTTGTTGCACCAAATTCGCTGGCACTTTGCCTATCATTCTATCATATTACTCAGCGCTTCGGACCATCAGGTTTTTGTTATGGAGTATTTCCCGCATAGAAAAAAACTCCCGCCGCAAGCAACGAGAGTCTGGGAGGAACTAGATCCTCATTAGTTTTCCAGCTATTGAACTTATTCACCAATACTCTTATTCCGTATTACCGCCAGCTTTAAGTGTCATAACTGACCAGATAATGATGAAGCTCTGTGTTATAGCAGCCAACGCTGTGTTCGATCAGCCTGCCTTCCCCATCGTAGGAGTTGCGCAGGCGCTTGAGCACATGCGTCCCCGGTGGAAGCTTCAGCAGCAGACAGACCTCAGGAGGTGCCGGCTCCACAAAAAAACGGTCCTTGAAGTTCTCCAGCACAATGTCGTTCTCCTCCAAAGAGTCATACAGCGACTGGATATCCGCACCCATTTCTTTGGCACCTCCGCCGGGCAGCGCGTCTGCTGTCAGGAAGTGTATCAGATGAATATAAGGCTGTCCATTCAGAATGTAGAGACGTTCGATCCGCTGGCAATACGGACCGTGGCGATGGTATTCCTCCGTACCGGCATCATTCGTAATGAGCTCAGACACCAGCAGTCTTTTTTCCAGCTTATGTCCCTCTTCTACGAGCAGCTCAGTAAATTTTTTGCCCTTGGAGAGTTTCTGATAGGAGGTATTGCGCATCACAATGGTTCCGACGCCGCTTTTCTTTTGTACATAGCCCTCCTGGGACAGCTCCTGGACCGCGCCTCGGACCGTCATTTTACTGACACCGAATTCTTTTTCCAGCTGTGGCTCGGAGGGAATGATGCTCCCCAGAGGATATACACCGTGCAGAATCCGGTCTCTGAGGATTTTTTGAATTTGCTGATATAAAGGACCTTGCTTGCGTTTCAGGGACACGCGCCGTTCACTACCTTTCAACATCTAAGGTATGGTCTGACAACGCCCGGAGCACCTCACCCTCGGTAAAAAGTGCAGTGTCGCCTTGGGTGGTGTGGGCCAGCATCGCCGCCGCTGCTGCCATATTAACAGTTTGCTGCCACGGGTACTGCTGCAATTCCCCATGGATGATGGCGCTGGCAAAAGCATCACCGGCGCCAATCCGGTCAAATACAGGGAAGGTCAGCTTACGGGAAAACTCGAATGTACCTTGATGATAGATATATCCCGTTAAGGAATGCGTATTGTCAGCATTAATCTCACGGTGGGTTCCCGCTGCCGTTCCGATTCCGAATCGCTTCGCCACTTCAGGAATTGCTTGCTTCAACTGTGTTATTCTATCATATTCTCCAGTTCCGATGCCAAGAATAAACTGCGCGTCCTTTTCATTCATCATCACCGTATCCGCCAGCTCCAGCAGATCTTCATAATGCGGGCGGGCCTTGGCATAGTCATCCGTACCCCATAGCCCCGGGCGGTAATTGCAGTCAAAGACAACCTTGCCTCCGGCGCTTTTCACCTCCGCAGCAAGCTGCTTCATCTGCTTGCGCACTCCTTCATTCATAGCCAGCGTAATGCCGCACAAATGAAGGACGTCTACACGGGAGGCAAGAGCTGGCATATCATAATTGCCCGCCTCGGCGGTATTGAAGCTGCTGCCCAGCCGGTCTGTGTAAGTAACTCTGCCGGGGCGGACTCCAAAGCCATTTTCCAGAAAGTACATCCCCAGCTGCTTGCCGCCCCGGCTGATCAGTGACGTATCCACCCCAAGCTTGCGCAGATAAGCGATCGCCGCTTCACCTACCGGAGTTTCCGGCAAGGTGGTTATGATAGCACCGCCATGGCCATATCTGGCCAGTGCTGCCGTTACATTAACCCCGCTTCCGGAAAAAGAGTACTCCAGCCTGCTGCTCTGGACCAGCGTTTCATAGCCAGGAACCTGCAGCCTCATCATCACTTCGCCAAAAGCAGCAATCCTAGGCATACTGATCCACCAGCGATTTCATAGTTTCGAGCAGTCTGCGGACATCTTCTACGTTCGTATTCCCGGTCTGCGGGTCAATAATCGAGGAATAGACATGCGGTATGACCTGCGGCACGCCTGCCTGCAGCGCAATCTCCAGGATGGGGCCAAAGTTGTCCATGTCGATTCCACCCGTAGGCTCCAGAGCAAAGCCGGCTTCCCCGCAGGCCTTGGCAACCGCACGGTACTCCTCTTCCAGCTTCAGCCCCTGCATCGGATAATATTTGAGCGCATTGCCACCCATGTCACGAACCAGTGCAATGGCGGCATGAACCGGCACAATGGCTTGCGGCTTGTTCCCCGAGCTGATGGGACCGGTCGAAATATTTACATAGCCCGGCTTTCCGCAGGGAGAGACCAGGCTGTTGATCCAGCTGCCTTGGGCTCCCAGATTTGCGTGGGTCGCCCCCACTGCCGGAAATACCTGATTGATATGGCTTCCCGGATAGCTTTTGGCAATCTCCGCCACAACTGCCGCCTGCCGGTTGTCTCCGGCTCCCAGACCGATGGATACGGCATCTTGTATAGCTTGACCATATTCGGTCATGGCAGCTGCCGCTTCCTCCGCCGTGGCGTAATTTTTGGAGAGCACGCCTACCAGAACATGCCCCTCCGCGGCCGCATAAATCTCCTTGGCGTTCTCAATGCCGCCTGCCAAGACATTAAGTGCGGCTCTGTTCTTATACAAGCGCTGCTGAATGTTACTCATTCGGTTTACCCCCCACGATTTCGCTTATTCTGCTTACGATGACCTGAAGATCATCCCCTTGCAGAGACCTTGGATCGATATCGAAATAGCCCTGCTTCACGCCATAGTCCCGGGTATACACCGCAATCTCACCTTCACGCAGCCCGTCATTGACGGTCTTGGCATCCACCCCCGCAGCGGAGGACTCAATCTGGATGCGTCCACGGAATATGGCTCTGCCCGCTTCATCCTGCACGATGCGGACCGAAACTCCGGGCATCTCGGCCAACGGCTGAAGGCTCTCCAGAGCCTTTTTCTCCAATTCGCTGCTGTCGGCCTTGACCTGATATTCATCCAGGGCCTGGAGCAGCCCGAAGGTTGTCTCTTTGCCGACCTTCATGCTGCGGCCGATCCCGTGCAGTTGTACCTTTAGCCACTCGACATATTTCTTTCTGCCGGCGACAATGCCTGAGGTCGGACCTTCAATTGCCTTCGAGCCGCTGTAAATGGCAAGATCGGAATATTGGACATACTTCAGCAGATCCTCTTCCGCAGCCGCATCAATGATTAGCGGCACCCCTCTGCGCCCCGCAACCTCCCAGGCCTCTTCCACGGAAATCATATTCTTCTGAACGGTGTGATGGGATTTGACATAGAGAATGGCTGCGGTGCGCTCACAGATCGCCTGCTCAATATGCTCTTTGCGGCCTTCATTGGCGTATCCGGCCTCCACCACCCGGCCTCCGCCAAGGAATACCATGGTTTCGACCGGAGCTCCATACTGCACATTATGACCCTTCAGCATAATAATCTCGTTCTTCAGTACCGGCTCCTGATGCAGCCGGAGGCTGAGCCGCGGATCTCCGCCGGTCACGATGGCCGCCACCGACAGCGCGATGCCGCTGGATGCCGAATTCACGACAACCGCGCCTTCGGAACCTAGCAGCCGGGCAATGTAATCTCCGGATTTGTCCACAAGGTCCGCAATTTCCACATACTGCTGTCCGCCCTGCTTCATCGCCTCCATAACCGTATCTGTTGGTGCGGATACGCCAAGGATACTCATTCTTCCACTGGCATTAATAACGCGCTTCAATCCATATCTAGCATGTAATGAGTGACCCATTTATAAAGACTCCTTTTGCCTCAATATAGTGGTGCGCGACCCGGACATCGCCTTCCGAGTCCTTAAGCTGCTTCTCGCCTGCCTCCAGGGCAAACAAGGTCAGGTTCGCCTGCTGGCCTACTCTGATCTGCCCAAGCTCCGACTTGCCCAGCCACTCCGCTGCGCTGCTTGTGACTGCGCGGATGACCTCTTCCAGACCGTAGCCGAGATACAGAAATTTCGTCAGCACGTTCGACATACTGTACACCGGCCCGTTCAGACGGTTGCCCCGGTAGATATCTGTGCTGATTGTATTTAGCGCAATGCCTGCCGCCTTGGCCTGCTCTGCAATCCGGAAGGAGAAGCTCGCGGTGCCATGCCCCACATCCAGATGAACCCCGCGGGCGGAAGCATCCAGCAGCCCATGCAGCGGTGTGCCGTCCGCATGAAACAAATTATTGGACTTGCCGTTAAGATAATGGGTGATCACATCGCCCGGCCGCAGCAGCTCCAGCACTTCGGAAATAGCCGGCGGAGAGGAACCGATATGCACCATGAGCGGAAGCTTCGTTTCTTCCGACAGTCTGCGTGCCAGCTTGAGCGGCTCTATGCCGCTGTCTTTGACGACACTTTGGCTGATGCGGGCTTTCAGACCGACAATGAATTCAGGATAAACCGCTGCCGCCTCCAGGGCCTTGGCCCGGTCAATCCATTCCAGCTGGGACAGCTCATCTGTCCGTTCGAGCCCAATCCGTGATATATTCAACAACGCAAACACTCGTGTTGCAGCCTTCAGACTCTCAGTATAAAAAGCCCCGATCCGGTCTGAACCGCAGCTTCCGGCATCCACCAGCGTCGTTACCCCCTGCTTCACACCAATATCATCGATGTTATCGCCATAGGGATCAAGCTCAGGCACGGCATGCACATGCAAATCAATCCATCCGCTGGATCCATATAACCCTGAACAGTCCAGCCCGGTCTCTCCTTCAGCCTGGCCTGGCGGTGTAATGGCGCTGATGATCCCGTCCCGGATGGCGATATCAACCATTCGCCCGTCAACAAGCTGCAAATTGCGCAGCACATTCTCTGTGCCCACTCTTCCCATCTCCTTCTTCAACCCGGATAGCAGCATATTTGAATTTAAACTTAACTTGCTGCTCCATATTAAAGATTATAATGTTATAATGTTTATATTAGCATAAGTTTGATCAAGAAGAGAACAGTGATTTATTATTTAAATAATTCTAATTTGAACATCTTAACGCTGGAGGGACGCATAATGGCAAAATCTGCACTCAAGTCATCCTTGCTCGCCAGATTCCGGTTGAACTGGAATCATCTCAAATCCAAACTGCTGATGAAGTATGCTTTATCCTATATCCTCATGTTCCTTATTCCTTTAACCGCCGTAACTATCTTCGTCTATGAAAACGCTGTAAAGGGCCTCCGTGTCGAAATTGAGCAATCCAATGTCAACCAGCTCAACCAGGTGAAGAACACTATAGATACCCGTATGGTCGAGCTTCAGGAAATTTCGGGCAGAATTGCCTATGATAGACATCTCACTCCCTACATGGTAAGACATCCTTACTACAGCCTGGAGGCGATCCAGGCGCTGGCGAACTACAAAGCCAGCAGCAGCATTGCGGAAGACCTCTTTCTCTATTTTCATGATGATTCCAACATCTATTCTTACCGCGGGCTGGCCGATCTTAATGTTGCGTTCAATACCCTCTACCAATTTGAGCACTGGAGCCCGGAAAACATACGTCAGGCGCTTAACGAGACCAGACAGCCGTTGATGCGTCCTGCGGAGAATGTGACTGTCAACTCCCGCAAGGAATCCATGCTGGTCATGCTCGTTCCGGTTAAACCGAATGATCCGTTCCCCTATGGGACCGTCGTGTACCTGATGAAAGAATCGAAGCTGACCGGCGTCATGGATTCGATTCTCAGGAATTTCTCGGGAAGCAGTTATATCTTCAGCGCCACCGGTGAGGTGCTGACCACGAACAGCCACGGCGTCAACCTGCCCAAGGAGGAACTGAACACCTTGTCTACACTTGAGCCGGGCATACATAGTCTCGAGCTGGACGGTGAACAGTATTCTGTTGTCTCTGTACAATCCGAAGAAAATGGCTGGACCTACGTGACCACGATGCCAAGCTTCCAATTTTTCAGCCGCGTTGCCCATGTCCAGACCCTGATCCTGCTCGTCTTCTGTATTACGGTCATCACCGGCATAGCGGCCGCTCTGCTGCTGGCCAAACGCCAGTACCATCCGATCAAGGATCTGATGGAGTTCGCCAAGCTGAGAGGCAGCGGCAACGAGTCTCTCAAGCTCCGTAACGAATGGGAATGGATCCGGCAAACGCTTCATGAGTACAGTGCCAGAATTGATCTGCAGGAGCCGTTTGTCCGCAATCAGTGTATGCTGCTGCTGCTCAAGCACGGCAAGCCGGATGATCCCGAGATTGAACAGATGATTCTTAGCGCAGGCCTTAGGCATCCGCAAGGACAAGACCTCTATTTCTCGGCCATCCTGTCCTGGGATAACACTGTGCCGGGCGCCAGCTCCTCGCATGAACGCCATCTGCTGCAGGAGATGCTCAGCAATATATGCCTGCCCGGTCCTGATGCCCAGATTTTCGGTGTTGAATTCTCAGCCAAGGACCAGTTTGCCCTGATTATTTCACTTCCCGGCGATGAGGACGGACCGGTTCAGAGCCGCATGGAGCAGGTTATTGAAGCTGTTCAAGCTGTGATTCGCGAGCACTCGCAGCTGGCGCTGAGCATCGGTGTCGGCATGGCCTACAGGGACTTGGCGCGGCTCAATCAATCCTTCATCGAAGCCGCTGCAGCGCTGGAGCACCGGATGATCCGGCGCAGCGGGCAAGTGACCTACTTTGAGCAGCTGACCGAGCCGAATCCGCCTGCCGCTGAGAACTTCTGGATTCCACGCAACTCCATGCTGAAGCTGGAGCAGAGCCTTAAGCAGGGCAATGAATCCGTTGCCCGGCAAATGATTGCTGACACCATCGACACAATTAAGGATGAGCCGCTGCAGACTGGTCTGCTGCGCTGCATCTGTTTCGATCTGCTGAACGCTTTTCTGCGCACGGCCTCCGAGCTTGGTATGGACGAAGTGTTCGCAGATATGCCGGGACTAACCTCCTTCGAGACTCTCGAAGAGCTGGAGAGCCGCCTGCGCTCTCTGGCCACCGCCATCTGCGAGCAGGTTGAGCGGAATACGGAGACAGGTGAGTCCACATTAATGGACGACATACTTGTTTACGTAGACCAGCAATTCGCGGATTATACACTCAGTCTGGAGCATGTGGCGCTGAAGTTCGCCATATCGACCTCATATTTAAGCCGGAGCTTCAAAGAGAAGACCGGCAGCAATTTCTCACAGTATATCTGGCAGCGGCGGGTGGATGAGGTCATCCGGCTGCTGGAGAATACGAGTGCACCGCTTAAGGAAATCATTGAGCAGGTGGGTTATCTGGATGCGCCGAATTTCATCCGCAAGTTCAAAAAAGAAACCGGTCTGACGCCGGGACAGTACCGCAAGGACCATGCCTTGAAGGGAACTGCTGCGAAAAGACCGGTTTAAATTGGCGAAGCTTCCGCCCTTTCTTTATATGTTTTGGGGCCCCTGCAAAGTACCTGAGAAAACATCCAAGTGGAAACTGCTTTGCCGTCCTTTTTGTAGGACGGTATCGTTTCAGCGAGAAATAGAAGGATAATTTACAATGCGAAGCATATAAATTCTTATATTTGAAGCTAAGGCCCCACTTTGTGGGGTTATTTACTACTGTGCTTCCTTCAGGATATGCTCTACCAGCTCATCCAGTGGAACGGTTGCGAGCGCAATCGCCGTGTCCGTTACCCCGTAATAGATGTAAAGCAGTCCGTCTTTGACTACATTTCCAGTCGGGAAGATGACATTGGGGATCTGAAAACCGAATTTCTCATAATACGTCTCCGGCTCCATAATGAAATTATGTGTCCGGGCAATGATCTTCTCCGGCTGCTCCAAATCCAGCAGCATGGCTCCTACACGGTAGACAATATCCTCATCGACGCCGTGATAGAGCACCAGCCAGCCCTTGTCCGTACGTACCGGAGGTGTAGAGCCTCCGATCTTCCGCGATTCCCAGGATAGATTCCCGGCTGTGGCAAGCAGCTTGGGTTCTTCCCAATGGATAAGATCCTCGGAGTAGGTAATCCACATGGCCGCCTTCTCGGTTCCGTAGGCTTCACCCACGTATTCCTCGGGACGGCGCAGCAGCACGAATTTGCCGCCTATTTTCTCAGGGAACAGAATATTATCCCGGTCATTGATATCCAGTGGTGTCGTGTCCGCAACAAACTCCCAGTCCAGCAGATTATCCGATTTCAGAATGGATGACCGGGTCAGCCAATGTCCCTCCTCTTCCCCCCAGCCATCCGGGTATTCCGGAATGGAGCGCTCCGGGACACCCGCCCCGGTAGGATAATAGCTCATGGCGCAGGGGCGCAGGGCATAGTTCAGATAAAAGGTTCCGTCGATTTTGACAATCCGCGGGTCCTGCACACTGCCGTAAGGAAATCCCAGCATATCGGGTGTCACAATCGGCTCATCCTTCACGTGGGTAAAGTTCACGCCGTCCTCGCTCTCCAGCAGGCCCAGAAAGTTCTTGCACGGGGTCAGAGAACCTGCGGTGCGCTCGATCATATAGAATTTCCCGTTATCGATGATGACCGCAGGATTGAAGACCGTAACCTTTCGCCATTCATAACCGCCAGGGACGACGATCGGATTATTCGGATGTCTTGTGATTTGCATGTCTATTCCTCCTGCGAATAATGTTCATGGTATAGTTTGATTGTTTGAACCTCATAGGGTTTAAAAGAAAGCGGTATAACTCCACCGGAAGACTCCACGGGACCCGTCTCAGTCTCCAGCAGATTCACCCGGCAGGCGCGGATATCATCAGCCTTCCAGTTCAGCACGGCCGTATCTCTGCTGCCTGCGGATTCATACAGCCGGACAACGGTCCCGCTGCCGTCCTCTGCACTCTTGATCGTATCGAGCACCACATGCCCGCTCTGAAAACCAAGCCAGGCATAGGTACCCGGATAGCTGCCGGGATGAGACTCTTCGCTGACCGCCAGCAAGGGTTCGTTCAACTCCGCCGCTTCCCGCACAACAGCACTCTGACGCCATTCGCCAGCGTGGGGATACAGAGAATACGTAAACTCATGTTCCCCCTGATCCGCATAGCGGTCCGGCCAGCGGGGGGCGCGCAGCAGTGAGAGGCGCAGCACTCCGTCATGGATGTCATAGCCGTATTTGCAGTCATTCAGCAGACTGACGCCATAGCCCCCCTCGGACAAATCCGCCCAGCGGTGGCCGCAGACCTCGAATTGTGCCTGCTCCCAGCTGGTGTTGCGGTGGGTCGGACGCTCCAGTGCTCCGAACGGAATCTCATACGTAGCCTTCGCGGCCACAATGTCCACCGGAAAAGCAGCCTTCAGCACCTTGTGCTCCTCTTTCCAGCTTACGCGGGTCTGGAAATCTACCCTGCGGCTGTGCCGGGGCAGAATGATCTCCTGCTCAATCAGGGATTCATTCAGCTGCCAGCGGAATTTCAGCACCGTCAGTGCAGGTCCGCTGACCAGGACCTGCCGGTCCAGCAGCTTCGCCCGGCCTGCAGGCTGCTGCTCATAACGCGGGTCCAGGTCCCAGGCATCCCATAGAGGGGGAGTATCATGATAGAACTGCAGCTGGTTGCCGGTCTGCCCGGGCTGAAGCAGCTCCCGGCTGGCACTCTTGTCGTACCAGCGGCTGATTTCCCCGTCTTCATTAAACTTAAGAATATAATGCTCCGTCTCCCATTGCTCCGGGAAGGCTTCTCCGGCGCTGAGTTGTCCCTGAGGCTCATGCCGTCCGCCGGCTTGTTCCGCTTCCCGCAGCCAGAATGTCCGGCAGCCAAAGGCAGGGACCCTGCGGACCCGGACTGCCAGCGTATAGCTGCCGCCGGCTCCATCCGTGTTCCAGCATTCGCTATCCAGCAAGCCGTCTTCATCGAA
Source organism: Paenibacillus sp. IHBB 3054 (assembly GCF_051594305.1). NCBI lineage: Bacteria > Bacillati > Bacillota > Bacilli > Caryophanales > Paenibacillaceae > Paenibacillus > Paenibacillus sp. IHBB 3054. The sequence continues at coordinate 87,374 of NZ_JBOFBG010000013.1, forward strand.
CGCCTGCACCGCAGTCAGACTGCTGTCCCCCTCAAGCCGGATCAGCTCCGTCCGCTCCCAGCCCAGGCTGTTGAAGACCACATAGGGACGGCCCTCCTCCGAAGTATCCACTCCGCTTGCCAATGCACGGAGTGAAGTGTCCAGCACCTGCTGGCCCAGGCTGAATATTCCCGCGTATTGCTCCCGCGAGGTAGTGTACACTTCCGGAATTGAAGTACCCGGGATGATGTCATGGAACTGATTAAGCAGCAGCAGCTTCCATCCTTCGGCAAGCTCCGGATATTCCGGCTCCAGATGCTTCAGAAGCCCGCTCTTTTCCGCGAGTACACTCCAGATCTCTGCTTGCCGGTACAGGACCTCCGCTTTGCGATTGCTGCGTTTATTAAAGGCATGTGTAGTGAACGTTCCCCGGTGAAGCTCCAGATAGAGGTCGCCGTGCCACGCGGGAAGCTCCGGCTGGCGCAAGCTGATCTCCGAGAAAAAAGCCTCCGCAGTAGAGAATCTGCTGACTGGCTGGCCCGGCGTCAGGCCGGTACGGGCCACGTATTCCAGCATTTCATGGGTGACCCCTCCTCCGCCGTCACCGTGGCCATAAAGCAGCATCAGCTCATCATGCCGGTCCTTCTGGGCATAGGCCTGCCAGTGCTCCTGGACATCCTTCGGATGGGTATGCTCGTTTACCCCGTGGTTCTGATAGGCCACGATCTTCGTTCCGTCAATGCCGACCCAGTGGAACAGCGTATGCGGGAAGGGATTGGTATCATTCCAGCCGAGCTTGGTTGTCATGAAATAATCAATTCCAGCCTGCTTCAACAGTTGTGGCAGAGAAGCACAATAGCCGAAGGTGTCAGGCAGCCATTCAATCGTGGACCGCTTGCCGAATTCCTCCATATAGAAGCCCTGACCATACAGCATCTGCCGCACCAGCGATTCCCCGCTCGGGATATTTAAATCCGGTTCCACCCACATGCCTCCGACCAGTTCCCACCGCCCCTCGGCAATCCGTTTCTTAATCCGTTCGTACAGCTGCGGATAGTTCGCCTTAGCAAAGGCATACAGCTGTGGCTGGCTCTGGGAGTAGCGGAAGTCCGGATACTTATCCATCAATGCGCAGACCGTAGAGAAGGTCCGGCTGACCTTGCGTACCGTTTCCCGGACCGGCCACAGCCAGGCAATATCAATATGCGACTGGCCCACCATGTGCATCGTCCCGGCGGACAACCCTTCTGACCTTTCCGCCGCTACCTCCGCCCGCAGCTGCTGTTCAGCACCTGCGACGGAATTGCCGTCATGGAGCAGATGCTCCTTCATGTAGAGCGTATCCATCACCCGCTCCAGCGCCTTCAGGGTACGTATGCGGCGCACATCCTCTACAGGCAGCAGCAGGGCCGCTTCATGCGCCGTCTTCACCGTATGCAGCAGGCTGTATACGGGAGGATTCACACGCACGAGTGTGATTTCGATCCCAGTCAGCGGCGGCTTAATCACCGCCTGGCGGTTCAGGGGATCCTCAGGCTCAGGCACCGGATCATACAGCTCAATGCCGAGCTGAAGATCCTCTCCTGCAGCGCCGGGAGGCAGAGGAATGAACCAATGATTGCTGTCCAGGCCATGGTGCGGCACTCCATTAATACTCAGGAGGCCTTCCCCGCGGCCCAGATAGAGCAGTGCAATCTCTTCGCGCGGCCAGTCTTCCGGAACCGCGACCTGATGCTGAAGGAAATACGTGGTGCCATAGCCTCCGTCGAGCCGTGATATCTTGTAATTCTGATGAAGCTCCTCTTCGTGCTCGAATAAGCCGGGAGAGACGTAGCGGGACTTACGCAGACTCCATTCCTTCAGCTCTATCTTCTCCGCCCACTGGCCTTCCGCCAGCCAGCCGATAAAACGGTTCATACGCTTCATAGCTCAGCCCTCCTCCCTGACATGGAGCGGTGCCGTCAAATATTCTGCAGAGTGAGGTCCCGCCATGATCGTAAATTCCCCTGGCTCAACGATCCGTGTTAAATCTGCCGATACGTATTCCAGTTGCTCCCTGCCGACCTTGAACGTAACCGTCTGCATGTCTCCCGGCTGGAGGCTGATCTTGCGGAAGGCCTTAAGCTGCTTCTCAGGACGCGTTATGCTGGAGGCCAGGTCTGAAATATACAGCTGAACCACCTCACTCCCCGTCCGGGCACTTGAATTGGTTACATCAACGGATACACGCGCTTCACCATCCGCAGAAATGACGGAGGGCTCCACCTTCAAGTTGCTGTATTTGAATTCGCTGAAGCTAAGTCCGTAGCCGAACGGATACTCGGCATTAAAGTCCGTCTCCAGGTACCGTTTGCCTCTCGTCCGCCGCTTGTAGTAATACACGGGGAGCTGACCGGCATGCTTCGGAATACTGATGGTCAGCCGCCCGGAAGGGTTCACTGCGCCGAAGAGAATATCGGCAATGGCATGCCCGCCTTCCTGACCGGGGTACCAGGCTTCCATAATGGCATCGGCATGCTCTACAATCCATGACTCGGCAATCGGACGGCCATTGATATAGACGACAATCAGCGGCTTACCCAGCTTGTGGATTTCCTGCACCAGCTCAAGCTGCACGCCCATCAGATTCAGTGTGGCACGGTCAATGCCCTCGCCGCACTCCATATCGCTCCAGGAATGTTCGGTCACGACAGAAGCACCGGTGAGCAGATCAATCGTCCCTTCGCCAAAGTCTCGGCTACTTGAGCCGCCAATCGCCAGCACAACGGCATCAGCCTCGGATGCACAGGCCAGCGCATGCGCGAAGCCTTCCCGGGAATCGCCTTTAATCCGGCAGCCCGGAGCATACAGCACTCTGTCCAGCTCGTCGCCCAGCGCATTTCGAATCCCGTCCAGCACAGTGACAATAGCGCCTTTGGGCTGAGGCGAGGTATAATCGCCCAGCTGATTGTACGATGCGTCCGCATTGGGTCCTATAACTGCGAGCTTCCCGATCCGCTTGCTTAGCGGCAGCGTTCCGCCCTCATTCTTCAGCATAACAATGCTCTCGCCGGCAATACGCCGCGCCAGTTCCCGGTGCTCCGGCTTGCCTATCGTCCGCTCGGCCTGCTCAGGATCGGCAAAAGGACGGTCGAACAGCCCGAGCTTGAACTTCAGCTCCAGAATCCGGGCAGCAGCGCGATCCAGGTCGGACTCCTGCAGCCGTCCATGCTGGATAGCGTCGGAAATATGCTTCTCGAACATCTCCCCCGACATCTCCATATCGATTCCGGCCAGCAGCGCCTGGGCCACCGCCGCTTCCCCGCTGTCCGCTGTGTTATGCCCGTTCGTCAGCATGCCCAGCGCTCCGCAATCCGTGATCACGAACCCGTCAAAGCCCCATTGTTTCCGCAGCACATCCTGCAGAAGATAACGGTTCGTCGTGCAAGGAACACCGTCAATTTCATTGTAAGCGGTCATAATAGACAAGGCTCCGGCTTCCACCGCTTTACGGAAGGGCAGCAGATCCACCTCATGCAGCTCGCGGAGCCCCATATGCACGGGCGCGGAATTCCGTCCGCCTTCCGAGCTGCCATAGGCGGCGAAATGCTTCAGAGTCGCCAGAACGGAGTCATCTGCATCCAGCCGTTCGCCCTGCAATCCCTTTACCGCCTCCACTCCCATCGTGGCAATCAGGAACGGGTCTTCGCCAAAAGTCTCCTCTGTCCGCCCCCAACGCGGATCCCGCACCACATCCAGCACCGGCGAATAGGTCGCCGCTCCGCCCTGGCTGCGGGTCTCGAGTGCCACTACCCGGCACATCTCCCGGTACAATTCGGGATTCCACATACTACCCAGGGCCAGCGGCACTGGAAATACAGTCGCACCAATAGCCATATGCCCGTGTGAGCATTCCTCGCCAAACAGGATTGGAATGCCAAGACGGCTCTCCTTCATGGCATAAGCCTGAATGGCATTAACCGCCTCCGCCCCCTCCTTCGGGGACAAGCCCGTCTCCAGTGTGACGCCAGTCCATGGATCTGCACGCAGAGTTCCATACAAAGAGCCAACGCCTCCGCTTGCGACCTGTCGCTTGAAGGCTTCCGTCATACCCGTGGTTCCGTCCGGACGCTTCTCATAGCATTGCCACCCGAAAGGCTGGACTAATTGCCCAGCCTTCTCTCCAAGTGTCATGCGCTGCAACAGGTCCTGTACACGATCCGCCACAGGGCGTGTTTTATCCTTATAGATCATTTCTACAGCACCTTTCTGCACAAAAGACCTGAATTAGTTGGATTTCCAGCGGTCATATGCAGCCTGATTGATCTCGGCCACACGCTCACCGCCCATTTTCTTGACAGTCGCCACATAATTATCCCAGCCGGAGAGCGGCTCGGCACCGGTGATGAACTTCGCTTCCATCTGCTTCACATACGTGCTCAGATCCGAATTCAGACTGCTGATTTCGGTCTGCTCTTCCACGGTGAGGAACAAGGCCGGGAACGGAATCCGCGCTCCCTTATCGAGAAGCTTTTGCTTAGTCTCCTGCTCCACCCAAAGGTCAAAGTCCGTCTTCAGACCCTTGTTGATATCATCCATGGAGAGGGTTGGGGCCGGGATGCCGTAGTTAGGCGTCAAGGTCGCCCGGTAATCTTCCATTTCCTTGCCGTCCGGTACAGGCAGGTACTCCTTGACTCTATTTTCTTTATCAGTGTAATTCCAGAGTGTTCCCTCCGGCCCTTTATTGAAGAACAGCGCGCCTTCATAGGAATACAGATAATCTACCCAACGGATGGAGGCTTCAGGCTGCGGGTTGCTCTCGGAGATGGCGAACGCGCCGGTAGTAATCCCTCTGTTCTTGGCAATAGCCGGGGCGGCAACCGATTCGCTGTGAACCGGCGCAAACATCGGATCTGCCGTCGAAGGCTCTCCGCCTTTAGTCATATAAGCATGCCAGTCAGAGAACAGGGCAACGCGGTTGTCCTGCGCCTTAGCCTTTTTCTGCTCTGCGGTCTGCGAGAAGCTCTCTTGGTCCAGCAGTTCTTCGGACCACAGACGGTTCATATAGGTCAAATACTCCTTAAAGCCTTCCTCAAGCGGTGTATAATGCACCGTGTCGCTGTCATCCACGTAGATTTCTTCCTCATAGATGCCGAAAGCGCCCAGCAGCCACGTGCGGATATCGCGGAGATTCGCTGCGGTTGTCGTCACCGAGGAGATGGGAATTTCGTCTGCGACGCCGTTGCCGTTCGGATCTTCCTCCTTCACGCGCTTCAGATAGGTATACAGCTCTTCGGTCGTTTCAGGAAGCTTGTCAATATTCAGCGCCTTCAGGAAATCCCCGTTATACCACATCGGGTTGCGGTACCAATGCTGGCTGAGCTCCACCACCGGCAAGGAATAAATATGCCCGTCCGGTGCTGTAATCGACTTGCGGACATCGGGATTCTCCTCCAGCAGCGCCTTGAAGTTCGGGGCATATTCATCAATCAGATCCTCCAGGGGAATCAGGATACCCTGCTCTCCATAATTCATCTGTTCTGCAGTCGTCAGACCGGCAGCATAAAAAATATCCGGGTAATCCCCGCTCGCAAACACCAGATTCTTTTTAGTCTCAAAGCTGTCCTTCGGCGCATTCTGGTATTCCAGCGTAATGCCGGTAAGCTCCTGCATCTGCTGAAGCACAGCCATGTTCTCCCAGTTTTGAATCCCTACATCCGGTGCCAGCATCGTTAACGTAACGGGTTCACTTACAATCGGAAATCCTTCCTTGCTCACAGTGACTTCTGCGGTACCGCTGTTCGCTGCCCCTTCTTTCGAATTGCCGCAGCCTGCCAGCAGTGTCAGGATCACAGCTGAAGACAGCAGAAACTTCCATGGTTTACGTGTGGTCTGCATAGATGATTCCTCCCTTATTATCATTACATTTTATACACTTACCCTTTGACAGAGCCAATCATGACCCCTTGGACAAAGTAACGCTGCAGGAACGGATAGACAGCCACAATGGGCAGGGTGGAGACGACAATGACTCCATATTTGATCAGCGATGCCGTTTCTGCCTTCGAATTCATGGCCATCGCCACCTCGCTGTTAATCGCGGCCCCCGTGGTTTCGGCCGACATTTCCTGAAGGACAAGGATCTGGCGCAGAACCATCTGCAGCGGATACTTGGCTTCATCATTCAAATAGATCAGGGACGGAAAATAGCTGTTCCAGTGGCCTACACCATAGAACAAGGCCATAACGGCTACAATCGGTGCGGATAGCGGCAAAATAATGCGGATGAACAGCTTCAGATTCGTACAGCCGTCAATGTGTGCCGCCTCCTGCAGCTCCTTAGGGATGGTCGTCTGAAAAAATGTGCGGGCCACGACGATGTTCCAGACTGAAGCGGCCACCGGCAGTATCAAAGCACCCATACTATTAATGAGGCCCAGGTTCTTGATCAGCAGATACGTCGGCACCAGTCCGCCGCTGAAGAACATCGTGAACAGAATGATGCCCATAAACAGCTGGCGTCCGACAAAATCAGATCTGCTGAGCGCATAAGAGGCCGGCAGGGTAACGGCGAGATTGAGCAAGGTACCTACCGCCGTGTAGATAATTGTGTTCAAATAACCATTCCATATCTTAGGGTTCTCAAAAACAAGCTTGTAGCCGTCCAGAGTCACATTCTTCGGAAACAGCCACATGGCCCCCGAATTGACGTCCTGCGGGGAGCTGATTGAAGCGCTGAGAATATAGATCAGCGGATAAAGGACAACCACCAGCGCAAGACATAAATAAATATAGGTGCTGATCAGAAACAGCTTATCCCCCCTGGATTCTTTCATTGCAGTAACCATAGACTTCAACTCCTTTCTACCAGAGGCTGTTCTCACTGGTGCGTTTGGCAATCCGGTTGACGGTAACCAGCAGAATGACGTTGACCACCGAGTTGAACAATCCGACAGCCGTTGAGAAACTGTATTGGGCGTTCACCAGGCCGGCGCGGTATACATAGGTGGAGATTACATCGGAAGCTTCCATATTGAGCGAGTTCTGCAGCAGCAGAATTTTCTCGAAGCCAAGGCCGAGAATATTACCCATATTCAAGATCAGCATGATCGTAATCGTCGGCACAATTGTCGGCAGATTGATATGCAGCACCCGTTTGAGCCGGCTCGCTCCATCCACTATAGCCGCTTCATGCAGCTGGGGGTCTACGCCCGAGAGGGCCGCAAGATAAATAATGGTCCCCCACCCCGTGCTCTGCCAGACGCCCGAGAAGACATACACCGTCTTGAACCAGGCCGGATCGGTCAGAAACTGTGCAGGCTGAAATCCGAGAAACTCAATGACCCGCACAATCATTCCGATAGAGGGTGATAAAAAGGTAATGATCATCCCTGCCATGACAACTACAGAAATGAAATGCGGTGCATAGGTGACCGTCTGGACCGATTTTTTGAACGGGCCGTTGCGGACCTCATTGAAGGCCAGCGCCAGAATAATCGGCAGCGGAAACCCGATCGCAAGTTCATAGAAGCTGATGCTGAAGGTATTCCAGAGCAGATCCCAGAAAAAATAGGAATTGAAGAACCGTTCGAAATGGTCAAAACCAACCCATTCACTGCCCGTGATTCCTTTGGAAGGCACGAAGTTCTTAAAAGCAATCTGGATGCCGTACATCGGACCATAATGAAAAACGAAGAAATACAGTAATGCGGGAAGCATGAACAGATAAAGCTCCCAGTTTTTCCAGATCCTTTTGCCAAGGGACTTGTTCTTCAATGAAGGACTTCCGGATACCGCAGCGTTACTCCCCTTCATTCTTCCACTCCTCTCTATGTTAGTTTCCATAACATTAAGTCGTGTAGCTGCTTCGCATTCTTCATAATGCAACTCTTGCTAACGCTTACAACACAAATTGTAGTGAAACTAAGCTGACATCGTAAATATGTAGGTTCTGCATTGTCATGTTAAGGGAGTGTAAAACCGCGCTGCTACGGCACTTTCCGGCCTGCTCTGCCATTGTCACCTTCGTATGGACCACCGCCTGAAATGTGTGAATTATGAACCTCCCTCCGGGCTGCAAAAGTTACATATTGTGATCACAGGACAGGTATGCAAACATTTGCTACGAATGCCTGACTAAATGATTGACTGACGATATAGGAGGTTTCTGTCATGACCCGTACAACCGCCCACCTGATCTCCCACACGCATTGGGACAGGGAATGGTACATGCCTTACGAGCGTCATCATGCTCTGCTGGCGAAGCTGATGAATGAACTCCTGGAGACCCTGGAGAAGGACGAACGCTACCGTTATTTCCACCTGGACGGACAGACCATTATTATTGAAGACTATCTTCAGGTTCATCCTGAGAAAAGAGAAATCCTGGAGCAATTCATCCGTGAAGGACGCATTGTCATCGGACCCTGGTATGTGCTGCAGGATGAATTCCTGACGAGCTCGGAAGCCAATGTCCGCAATCTGCTGATCGGCCATCAGGATGCGGCCAAGTATGGCGTCATCTCCAAGCTGGGCTATTTCCCCGATTCCTTTGGCAATATGGGACAAGCACCGCAGCTGCTCCGGCAGGCAGATATTGAGACTGCAGTGTTCGGACGCGGTGTGAAGCCGACTGGCTTTGACAATATGGTCGGTGAGCTGAACAGTGCAAGCTATGAATCGCCTTATTCCGAAATGTTCTGGGAGTCTCCCGACGGCTCAAGCGTGCTCGGACTGCTCTTTGCGAACTGGTACAGCAACGGTAACGAGGTGCCTGTGGAGGCGCAGGAAGCCACGGCCTTCTGGGACAAAAAGCTTGCCGATGCCGGTAAATATGCCTCCACCCCGGAGCTGCTGTTCATGAACGGCTGTGATCATCAGCCTGTGCAGCGCAATCTCGCCGATGCCTTGGAGACCGCCAGGGAGCTGTATCCGGATGTGGATTTCGTCCATTCCAGCTTCGAGCAGTATTTGCAGGCGCTTAAGCCCTCGCTGCCTGAAGATCTCGTGACCGTGAACGGCGAGCTGCGCAGCCAGCACACCGACGGCTGGGGCACGCTTGTGAACACCGCTTCCGCCCGCGTCTACCTGAAGCAGATGAACCAGCGGGGTCAGACCCTGCTGGAGAAGGGCGCCGAGCCTCTGGCTACACTGGCTTATCTGGTCAGCGGGAAGGCTTATCCCCATGCATTGCTAACCTACGCCTGGAAGACCCTGATGCAGAATCATCCGCATGACAGCATCTGCGGCTGCAGCGTGGATGAGGTTCACCGCGAAATGATTGGACGCTTCGAGAAGAGCAGACATGTGGGTGAAGCCATTATTGAAGAAAGCCTGAAGGCCATAACCGGAGTGATCGGTACTGCAAACACGGCTTCCTGGGGGGAATCCGCCGTTCCGGCAGCGGTCTTCAATACTACAGGCTGGGAACGCAGCGGTACGGTAAGCGTGGAGGTCATTGTCGGCAAGCGCTATTTCAAGGAAGGGCCGAACCCGGCGGCGATTGCCGAGGCGCTGGACCGGCTGCCGCTTGATCTGGACAACGGCCGGCTGCTGGACAGTGAAGGGCGGAGCATTTCCTGCCGGGCGGAAGATCTGGGCACCCAGTTCGGCTATGAGCTGCCGGACGACCAGTTCCGCAAGCCTTATATGGCCCGCAAACTCCGTCTGACCTTCGAGGCCGCACAGGTACCACCGCTCGGCTACAAAACATATGCCTGGATACAGTCACCGGATGTCCGTACCGAAGCTGCTGCCAGTCCACTGAGACTCATGGAACAGGGAATGGCCAACGACTTCCTCGCTATTGGGATCCGGGAGGACGGCTCCTATGATGTAACGGACAAACATACCGGTAAAGTCTTTAAGGGACTCGGCGTCTATGAGAACTGCGGCGATGTGGGGAATGAGTATGTGTTCCGTCAGCCGGAGGGCGATGTGCCGCTGACTACCCGTGGTCTCACGGCCCGTATCTCTCTTGCCGAGCATGAACCCTACCGCATTACCTACGAAATCGTCCACGAATGGGAAATCCCAGCTTCCGCCGATGCTGCGTTCGCGGAAGAGAAACGCAAAATGGTTCCGTTCCGGCAACGCAAGGCAGGACGTTCCTCGGAGCAAGTGCCGCTGCGGATCGTGACCCGGATCAGCCTTGAGGCTGCAGGGACCGGCATTCAGGTCTCTGCCAAGTTTAATAATCAGGCCATGGACCACCGGCTGCGCGTCCTCTTCCCTACTAGTCTTGCCGCCTCCACCCTTCTGGCCGATTCCATATTTGAAGCGGCGGAGCGCGATATTGATCCGGCTCCCGATTGGATTAATCCAAGCAACGCCCAGCATCAGCAGGCTTTTGTCAGTGTGTCGGATGGCAGCGCCGGACTTATGATCGCCAACAAAGGACTGAATGAATACGAGGTCCTGCGCGACGGGAGGAATACCATTGCTGTGACTCTGCTGCGCAGCGTGTCGGAGTTGGGGGACTGGGGTGTGTTCCCTACACCGGAAGCCCAGTGCCTGGGTGAGCATACCGTAGAATTTGCGATTCGTCCTTATGCCGGAGATGCTGCCGAGCCCGAGGCTTTTGCCTGGGCCTATCAATATCAGGCCCCATGGTTCACTACCCAGACCGGCTGGCAGCAGGGCTCCTTGCCTGCCGAGTATCAGCCACTGGAGTGGCAAGGCCGCACACTGGCCCTCTCCGCATTCAAAATGTCCGAAGACACTGAGGACGTTGTCCTGCGGTGGTATAATCTGGCGCACAAGGAGCAGGACTTTACGCTTAAGGCTCATTTTCCCGTACAGGCTGCATACGCCAGTGATATTCTGGAGCGGCGGAACCACAGGGAAGCATCAGACGAAGGAATCCTTCGCAGTTCCGTCAGCAAAGCCCAAATTGTCACCTATGCACTGCAACCGTTACAACCCTAATATCAACCATACCAGGAGGAGTTAGACTATGAACTTGCCAGCTTCCATTACCCAGTATCTGAATGAAGCCGACGAACGGCTTGCTCACCATCCGAAATTGCAAAAACTGTTCCGTAACTGTTTTCCGAATACGCTGGAGACTACAACCAGACTACTTGATGACGGCACTACCTTCGTATTCACGGGGGATATTCCGGCCATGTGGCTGCGTGATTCCACTGAACAGGTGCGCCATTATATTCCTTTTGCCAAATCTGATCCTGAGCTTCAGCGGATTCTCCGCGGCCTGATTGCCCGGCAGATGTTCTATGTCAATACCGATCCGTATACCAATGCCTTCAACGAAACAGCAAGCGACAAGCATTACCGGGACACCGACGACTGCAATCTGAATCCGTGGATGTGGGAGCGCAAATACGAGCTGGACTCCCTCTGCTTCGTCGTACAACTGGCTTATATGTACTGGAAGGAAGCGGAGCAGACTGATATCTTCGATACCGCCTGCTACCAGGCGCTGACCTCCATCGTGAACGTTATAGAAACGGAGCAGTATCACGGGGAGAAATCGCCGTACCATTTCATCCGGCAGACGCTTCAGGATACGGAGACTTTGTACAACAACGGACGCGGTATGCCCGTCAATTACACCGGCATGAGCTGGTCCGGCTTCCGTCCAAGCGATGACAGCTGCGAATTCGGCTACAATATTCCCTCAAATATGTTCGCCGTGGTGATTCTGGGGTATATCCGTGAGATCGCAAGCGAGGTGTACAAGGACGAAAGACTGGCGGCCCGGGCTGCAAAGCTGCGCAAGGAGATTGACTTCGGCATCCGTACCTACGGAATTGTAAACCACCCGAAATACGGCAGAATCTACGCCTATGAAACGGACGGCTACGGCAATTATTCCCTGATGGATGATGCCGGCACACCGGGACTGATGTCCATTCCTTATATTGGTTATGTGGGTGTGGAGGATGAAATTTATCAGAACACCCGCCGGTTTGCTCTCAGCTTCGACAACCCTTTCTATTTCGAAGGCAAACATGCCAAAGGGATCGGCAGTCCGCATACGCCGGGAGGTTATGTTTGGCATATGGCGCTGTCCATGCAGGCGCTGACGGCAGACAATGATGAGGAGATCAAAGAACTGATCGATATGCTTATACGGACGGATGCGGATACCGGATATATGCATGAAGGCTTCCACCCTGACGACCCCGCCGATTTCTCGCGCGAGTGGTTCGCCTGGTCCAACAGCCTGTTCGCCACTCTGATCAGCAAAGCGATGGACAAAGGACTGGTCTAATCTGAGCTGCACCAGTTGTACCTTCCTTCAATGGACATTGCAGCGGAAAACACTACCCTAGTTATAATGATGTGAATTATATAATCAAGTCCTACCTTTAGAAAAAAACCGGCTGCGCCGTCCTTTATACAAGGATGGCGCAGCCGGTTTTTTGTAGCTGAAGTAGCTGGACTGCATGAACTTTAATAGCTGCTTTGGCTCTGTTCGCCTTTGGCAATAGCCACGCCGCCACTAGTGCCGATTCTTGTCGCTCCGGCTCCAACCATAACAAGGGCATCCTCTGCGCTGCGCACACCGCCGGATGCTTTGACGCCGATGTCCGGACCGACTGCTGCACGCATCAGTGCGATATCTTCCTTGGTGGCTCCTCCGGTGGAAAATCCGGTCGAAGTCTTCACATAATCTGCTCCCGCTTCAACGGCAAGCTTGCAGGCACGGACTTTCTCCTCATCGCTCAGCAGGCAAGCCTCGATAATGACTTTGGTTAATGCTTTGCCGCGGGCTGCATCAACAACAGCAGAGATATCACGCTTCACCAATTCATCATTGCCATCCTTCAAAGCGCCGATGTTGATCACCATATCGACTTCACCTGCGCCTTTTGCTATTGCATCGGTTGTTTCAAAGGCCTTAGTTTCCGGTGTGGAAGAGCCTAACGGGAAGCCGATAACCGTGCATACTTTTACCTCAGGTGTATCTTTCAAGACTTCATGGGCAACAGATACCCATGCCGGATTTACGCAGACCGAGGCGAACTTATAGGCTTTGGCCTCTTCCGCCAACTTGATGATATCTTCTTTCCGTGCATCCGCCTTCAGCAGCGTATGATCAATGATCCCGGATAGTGTAATTTCACTCATTGTTAATTCCTCCATAGCAGTAGATATTCTCACACCCTGTAATCATACCAATAGAAGAACGCTTTGGAAAGGCAAAGGAGAGCGTTCTACACCTTTCAATATGCTTATGTACCTCTGCACGGAATGGATTAACCCCTATTTTATAAATATAAAAAAATAAAAAGTTTAATTATGCTAAATAATCCTTTTCAAAACAACGATAATAATTATATGGAATTATTGGTTTCCATATTTTTCTTGATTGATTTCACAATTAATTTGTAGAAGGAGATGTTTGGACAGATGGGTAGTTTTAAATTCGCAACGAACACCAAAGAGCACAAACTGGATGTACAAGTCGAAGGAACCATGTCAGAGGAGGACGCAGGACGGTTTATTCAGGAATATAATCAAACCGTAAGCAAGTTTGACCCGGCTGAATATGAGATTGTCCTGGACTGCACTGCGCTGAATGTTTCTTCCCCGGATGTGCTGCCTATGCTGGAGCAATGCTATATTCTGTACCAACAATCCGGGTTCAAAAAAGTAGTCTTCACGATCGCCAAAAGTCCGGTGCTGAAAATGCAGCTTAGCCGGGTGGCCCGCTCCACAAAACTGGCAAACTATGAAATTATCGAAGTGTAGGTGAACCTGATGAAACATACCGGAGAAAACATTAGAATCCGCAATGCCGCGTACTACCATCCACAGCACATTGTTGGCAATGATTATTACCTTGATCATTTCGCGCAAATGGGGAAAGACATCAAGCGGTTCCTTGAAGTGATGGGCCGCAAGAACAGATACATTATCAAGGACGAAAACGAAAATTCGCTGACGATGGGATTAAAGGCGGCACAAAAGGTGCTTGAGGATGCCGGTCTGCAAAGTGAAGATCTCGATATGATTGTGTTCGCTTCACAGACACCGGAGTATACTTATCCTACCAATGCCCTGCTGCTGCACAACAAACTGCAATGCAAGCATCGCACCATTACTCTGGATTCCAATGCCAATTGCGCCGGTATGGTAGCGGCTGTTGAACAGGCAAGCCGTTACATGCAGTCGAACCCAAGCATCCGTTATGCGCTGATCACAGGGAGCGACTACAGCTCAGTCAACTGCAATACGGATGATGAAATTACCTATCCTAACTTTGGAGATGCGGCAGCCGCCGTTATTCTGGAGCGGAGCAGTGAAGCTGGGGGATTTACAGATTCCTTGTACTACACAGATTCCGAAGGCTGTGAGAACATTATGTTTCCAGCATGCGGATTGTCCAATATCTATCGCGAAGATATAACAGCAGAGCAGATTCGAATCCGCTGGACGCCGTTTGACGGTACCGTGTGCGTGGATGCGGCCATAGCCGATATTAAAGAGCTGCTGAGCCGCAACGGCTTGACTACCGATGATATCTCTGCCTTCTGCCTGTCCCAATTCTCACTTAAAAATATTGAGCTGATTCAAGAGGGGCTCGGCCTTAGTGAAGAGAAATTCATCTATGTTGGCGACGAATTCGGCTATACCGCCACAAGCAGTCCATTTATCGCCTTTCAGCGTGGAGTTGAGGATGGACGGATCAAACGCGGGGATTATATCTTCTTCTGGTCCGTAGGCGCCGGCTGGCAAATTCCGACGATGCTCTTCCAATACTGATTAACGGGAAACCGGACAAGCTATCTTCTTACAATCATGCAAAGAGCCTTGCTCTCATTCTGGAGCAAGGCTCTTCTTTATGTCAAAGGCAAGGGTTACTTTTTCGTCAGCGAATCAATATCCACAAATGGCGTCGCCCCGCCCGTTACGGACGGCAGTACGCCGTTCCATTTCTCCAGCGCTTTCTCCTGGACCTCAATTTGCTTCAGCTGCACCAGCTCAGGTGTAACCTCCTGCTTCTTCAGTCTTAAGGATTCGGCCTCCGCCTGTGCCTGGGCAATCTTCTGCTTGGCTTCGATCTCGACCCGCCGGAGATCATTCTCCGCCTTCAGCGCCTGCTGCTGAGCGACCTGCTTCGCTTCAATCGATTGGTTAAAGGCATCGGAGAATTTGAAATTGACTATGTTGATGTCATTAACGACTAGATCATATTTGGCCAGCCGTGCAGTGAGCAGACCACTGATTTCTCCCGCCACGGCATCACGCCGTGTAATCAAATCTTCTGCGGGGTATTTAGCCGTTACCTCCTTCACAATCTCCTGAATCGCCGGGTTGATGATCACCGCATCAAAATTGCCTCCAATATTATTCATCAGATTATAGGCAGAGTCTTTATTGACCGAATAGTTAACGGCTACATGGGTAGATACGGGCTGAAGGTCCTTGGAGGATGCCGTAGTGTCCGTCTCTGCTTTGGTTACCTGCGTGTTGACCTGAATCACACTCTGGAAGAAAGGGATTTTCAAATGAATGCCCGGTGTCAGCATATTGTTGTTCAGTTTGCCGAAGGTTTTGTACAAACCTACATGTCCGTACTCTACGGTAGCAAATGAGTTGGCGGCGATTAGCCCCAGAACCAATACCGCTGCCGTGATGCCTATGAGTTTGCCTGGCCTAGTCTGCTTCAATTTCGAATTAATCTCCATGATTGTTGAAACCTCCCTAATTATGCTCTGCTTGGTATTGTTAACCTTTTATACGGTTGTGCAGCACCAGCGGTCGCAAGGAATTTTTAGTAGGGAAGTATTCTATATTTTATTAGGGAGAAGCGGCTACCGGAATCATTCCTTCTGGAGTAATGCGGTATTCTCTCGTTATCTCCCCGCCCATGTCGGAGGCTTCGTAGACCAAATCGTCTCTAAGCACAACGGATTGGGCCTGCAAGGCGTCATTAAGGTATATAAATTCAGCGTACCCGCTGTGATAGCGGTATACATATGCGGTCATCGGTGTTCCATGTGCTGCCACTACCTCCCGGTAACCATCGCCGTCAACATCCAGCTCCCGGGTATGGCCTGTGTCTATTCGCAGCATTTCCGCCGGTGTCCCCTTATTATCTATATTGTAGTTCCACCCGCTGCCAGTCCAGTGGAATCAGCCCTGCTCTGTTCTCCGGATGGGAGCTTCCCTCCGGCGGCGGGGAGGCTATGCCATCCAAACCGCCGGAGATAGCTGCAGCCGTTGCCGTTGACTGGGGAGCGGCAGTAGCGCGGAGTTCCGCAGTTTCTTTGCCGGACGGCAAGCAGCCGGATGCCAATGTCAGCAGCGGCACAAGCAGCACTGCGGTTATTTTTTTCAGGATGAGATTCATTTCTCCACTCCTCTTCTGCCCGGAATATCGCCGTTCTTCTATAATATATAAATAGCAGCCTTCTCCATAGAGAAAGCTGCTAAAAAGATGATTATTAATCATATGAATTACAAATGTCCGCCGGATAAGGACAAGCCAACCCGTTTTACCAGCTGTGTGCTTTCCTCGTTTAATCCGGTAATCGTAACCGTTTTGCCATACGCCGCATACTTGCTGATCGTCTTGGCAATGGCGCCAGCCGCTGACTGGTCCCATACATGGGAATGTGTGAAGTCGATCCTGATGTTCTCTGAATCGCCCTCATAATTAAACTCATGAATAAAGTGGCTTGTCGTACCGAAAAACAGCTGGCCGGAAACCACATATGTGGCCATATCGGCGGATGTCTGGACGCTCAGGGAAATCGAGGCTATTTTCCAGGCAAACGTCAGGGCACTGAGCAGAACACCGAACAACACCCCGATGGACAGATTATCCGTTAGCACGACCGTAACAACCGTTACAATCATTACCAGCGCATCACTTAGCGGTACGCGGGCCAGCGTCTTCAGCGAGCCCCATTCAAAGGTGCTGATGCACACCATGATCATGACGCCTACCAGCGCTCCCATTGGGATTTGCTTCACGATATCACCAAGAACGAGGATGAGGAACAAGAGGAATATCCCCGACACAAAGGTAGATAGCCGGGTGCGTCCACCCGATTTCATGTTAACCATCGATTGGCCGATCATCGCACAGCCTGCCATGCCTCCGAAAAAGCCCGTGACGATGTTCGCCAATCCTTGCCCCTTCGCTTCACGGTTCTTGTCGCTTCCGGTGCCGGTTATATCGTCAATTAAAGTTGCCGTCATCAGCGATTCCAGCAGCCCCACCACAGCGAGTGACAGTGAATATGGCAATATAATGAGCAGCGTATCCACTGTAAATGGCAGCTGCGGCAGATGGAACAGCGGCAATGCCGATGTTATCTCTCCCATATCCCCCACGGTTCTCACATCCAGATCAAGCACAATGCTGAGCACTGAAACGATAATAATTGCCACAAGCGCCGAAGGCACCGCCTTGGTGAAACGCGGAACCGTATAGATGATGAGCAGAGTCAAGGCTACAAGGGCATACATCACCCAGCCTTGGCCCTTGAAATGCGTAAGCTGTGCCATAAAGATCAGAATAGCCAGCGCATTGACAAAGCCGGTCATGACCGGCTGCGGAAGAAAGGTAATAAATCTCCCCAGCTTGAGCATCCCCATCACGATTTGGAAAACTCCGGCTAATACGGTAGCTGCGAACAGATACTCAATTCCGTGCTGGATTACCAGACTGCCGACCAGCAGCGCCATTGCGCCGGTGGCTGCCGAGATCATGCCCGGTCTGCCTCCGGCAAACGATGTTACAATTGCGATGCAGAAGGAGGCATACAGACCTACCATCGGGCTTACTCCGGCAAGGATCGAGAACGCAATCGCTTCGGGAATGAGTGCAATCGCCACCGTCATTCCGGAAAGAACATCGCTCCGTGTATTGGAAAACCACCCGTTATTTAATTTTAGCTGCTTCAAGCTTCTGTTTCCTCCTGTTTCTGTTATGGTTGATTGGACTGTTCCGAACAGTCCGGGCCGGTGCAACGCCAATGATTCCTATTGTACCTGACCCGCCATAACCTCCACAAAAGTGTAGCCTGTACTTGTAAGCGTTTATTTCCGTCTTTTTCTCGCGTATGCTGCGAAAATCAAGTCCATTCAATAGTTTTAAATTACCGGTATAGTCCTGAAGCCTTAACCTCATTGAAGAAGGTATTGAATTCCTCGATATTAAGCTGCTGCGCAGCATCCGACAATGCAGTCGCCGGGTCGGGATGAACCTCCACCATGATGCCGTCGGCTCCGGCGGCGAGTGCCGCTTTGGCGCAAGGGATCAGGATATCCTTGCGTCCGGTGGAGTGGGTCACATCGACCAGCACCGGCAAATGGCTCTCCTGCTTCAGGATCGGCACGGCCGAGATGTCCAGTGTATTACGCGTCCATTTCTCGTAAGTGCGGATACCGCGTTCGATCAGCATGACCTGGGTATTTCCGCGTGACATGATGTACTCAGCCGCATGGAGGAATTCTTCCATCGTTGCAGCAAGCCCGCGTTTCAGCAGAACCGGTTTATTCAGTTCTCCAGCCGCCTTGAGAAGTTCAAAGTTCTGCATATTGCGTGCGCCGATCTGAATAATATCCACATAATCCAGCGCCGGCTCCAGATGTGCCGGATCGACGATTTCACTGATCGTCAGCAGGCCGTATTCATCAGCCGCCTCACGGAGAATCCGCAGCCCATCCATGCCAAGGCCCTGGAAATCATACGGCGAAGTCCGGGGCTTGAACGCTCCACCGCGCATTACGCGGATGCCGGCCTTTTGCAGCGCCGCGGCCACCGTATGGGTCTGCAGCTCGCTTTCTACGGAGCAAGGGCCTGCTACCATCAGCGACGACAAGCCGCCGACGGTCACATCGCCCGGCAGGACAATAACGGTGTCCTCTTTGTGGCTCTTGCGGCTGACAAGCATGCTTTTCTTGTGCTCGGCAGACTGTAAATCCAGAGAAGCGGAGAAGATTTGCTTGAAGAGGCTGCGGATCGTTCCGCTTGTGAAAGGTCCTTTGTTGCCCGCTACCAGCTTCTCCAGCATCTGTTTTTCCCGTTCCGGATCGAACTTCGGCACGCCTTGCTTTTCTTTAACTACACCAATTTCCTGAACTACCTGGGCACGCTCGGAGATCAGCTCCAGCAGCTGCTCATTAATTTCATCCAGGCGGGCTCTCAGCCCATCCAATTCCACGTTGCTCATTACCTTCCACTCCCTCTTCTCGATTAATTCAACCTATGAACGCAAAAAGGCCCCCCGTCGCAAGGGACGAGGAGCCGTGGTACCACCCTTATTTAGGATTAATCAAAAACAACCGCCGCACAAAAAATGAAAGCTCATTTCCTGCCCGGGATTAACCCTATCTTACACCCGATAACGCGGGGCGCGGGCCTCCCTACCCATAGTTGCTGCAGCAAATACTTCAGGGGCCGACTCGGAAGTGAACTTCGGCGCTAATCGTCTCATGAGGGTGCTCTCAGTCTCCGGCACACCTTCCCTGTTAAGATCCGCTTCTAGCGCTTACTCTCTTCGTCATTGTCATTTGTGTTATATGCCGGCGCTTCTTCTGCGCCGGTTGATGCTATCTTAATCAATAAGATCCTCTGATGCAAGACATCAATGTACCGCTTCGCAGCTTTAAGCAACTAAAATAACCTTTAATAAGATTAAGCGCCCAAGCCTGTTTTTTCGCCTCAAAAAAATTTCCCGATGATATTCGAAATAGCTTCGCTTCTGAGCGGCTTGCTGATATATTCATCCATCCCGGCCTCGAGACAAAGCTCACGGTCACCCTTCAGCGCATTTGCCGTAACCGCAATAATTACCGGAAGCTTCTCCTGCGGAAGCGTCTGTTTAATAACCCTGGTAGCTTCCAGCCCATTCATCCCGGGCATCTGCACATCCATGAAAATAATGTCATAGTCCTTGCTGCCGGCCATCTCCACTACCTGCAGTCCATCTACCGCAACATCAACAGCGTAGCCCCGCTTCTCCAATATTTTGCGCAGCACGATTCGGTTAATTTCATTGTCTTCGGCCACTAAAATACGCAGCTCCCGGCCAACCGTACCCAGGCTCGGCAACTCGGTACCCGGTTCTCCGTCTGAACCTTTGTTCTCCTCGCGAAGCACCACAGTGAATACAAAGGCCGCACCGTTCTCTGTGCCGGTATCCAGTGCGATGCTGCCGCCCATCAGTTCAACAAGCTGTTTGGTAATGGCCAGGCCCAGACCTGTTCCTTCATGACGCCGGCCCATAAATTGCTCAAGCTGATAAAACGGCTCAAACAGCCGGCTCCGGGAGTCTTCCGGGATACCAATCCCGGTATCAGCAACAGTGAATTGCAGCGTAATTCCATCTGCGGCTTTTGCCGCAGTCCGGACCTGTATTGTGACACCTCCGGTATAGGTGAACTTCACTGCATTGCCGACCAAATTGAGCAGAATCTGCTTCAGCCGGTCTTCGTCGCCTATCAAATGCTCCGGCACTTCTGCACCCATCGTAACCTCAATGTACAACCCCTTCGCCTCCGCCTTAAGGAGCAGCAGTTCGAGCGCGGATTCCATGCAGTTCCTCAGCACAAACGGCTCTTCGTGCAGGGCTGTTTTGCCCGCTTCATTCTTGGAGAAATCCAGAATATCGTTGATGATATTCAGCAGCGTATCACCGCTCTGCCGGATAATATCGAGATATTCGCGCTGCACGGAGCCCGGTTCACTCATGTCCAACAGCAGATCGGTCATCCCCAGAACCCCATTCATCGGCGTGCGGATCTCATGGCTCATCATCGCCAGAAACTCGCTTTTGGCCTTGTTCGTATTCTCAGCAATCTCCTTGGCAATGAGCAGCTTCTTCTGCTCGGTAATATCCTTCACGATAATATAGAATCCGACCCGCTCCTCGTTGATGATGATGGGGGCGATCGTTGTCAGCACTTCGACGGTATGGCCGTCTTTGTGCCAGATCAGATTGATGTTCCGCTCCTTGCTGTTGTTCTCATTGCAATAACCGATTACATCATGCAGATGATGGGCGCCGATAATCAGACTCACACTCATTCCGGCTATTTCAGGGATGGTGTAGCCTGTCAACTGGCAGGCTTGTTCATTTCCGTTTATGATATTGCCCTGCAGATCCAGGGAAATAATCGCATCATGATTATATTTTTTCAGGGAGGTATACCGCTCGATGGATTCCTGCAGCATCGTCTCTACAGCTTTGCGCTCCGTTACATCACGGCCTACCGCAAGCACGCTCATGCTATTCCCATCCTCAATTAAACGCAGGGTGAATTCAATCCAGAGGTATCGCCCGTCGGCATGGCGGATTCGCAGCTGGATGCTCTGAAACTCCATGGGCTCAGAGAGCTCCAAAACTGTAAGATCCTCAGGGTGAATCAGCCCGCGGATATCGCGTCCAATCAGCTTCTCCGGCTCATACCCAAGCACCTCCTGAATCGAAGGTGAACAATACAGGCAAATGTTGTCCAAAGTGGAATAATACACAATATCCCTTATGTTCGCGGCGATCAGCCGGTAGAGTTCATCACTCGGAGGAGGGGCGATTTCGGAGGTATTTCCCTCCGGAATCTCAGCCAAATGAATTAAATAATGCAGCTTCTCCCCCGTACAAGGATCGCTGACAAGCACAGCATACAGAAGCAGCCGGACCGGTGTGCCGGCGGCACGGATCAGCTTAATTTCACATTCAAAAAAGGGGGCCTCTCCTGCTTGCAGAGCCCCCATCATCTTTTTATATACCGCCAAAGAATCATTATGCAGAAACTCACCGAATTCATGCTCCAGGAGCTGTTCCTCCGAATACCCCAGCATCAAGACTACCGCGGGATTTATACGGGTCCATTTCTCATCCATAGAAAGAAAAGCTACTCCAACAACTCCCCTTTTGTAAGCCTGTCCAAAGTGGGAATATACCTCCGCATGCTGTCTTAACATCTGATCCACCGCCCGTTTGTGGAGTATTGAGTGAAATTCACTTATTTTAAAACTTCAATATAAATATCTTGTATATTCGGGCGAAAGTCAAATGTTATTCCCGCTTTTTCAGCTATAAAATTCAAGGCATTAGATATTCACTTTCCGCAGGTCTTAAAATGAATAGTAAACTTCTTTTCCGGCAAGAAAATCCCTGCACAGGGTATCGCATACTTTTGCTGCGTCCTCTTTAATCCAGCCATTCCGGTCAGGGTCATGAATAAAAAATAGATAGCTGATAAATATATCCATAAAAATCAATCCTTCAATATACCGTACCTGATCAAAAGTGAAAGTGGACCTTGAAGCATAACCCAGCAATAGGGTTTTCCTTAATTCGCTTGGAAGGATGGAAGATGCGCTGCCCAGGTCAAATAGGTAATAGCCATAACCGAACAATCCAAAGTCTATATAACAGGGACCCTCATTCGTAATAATGACATTCCCAAGTTGAACATCGGCATGTATGAGCCCCCACTCTTGTTGAGCATCCAAATCCATCAGTTGTCCCTTTACATATTCCAGAACCTCCCTAATGATCTCATAGTGCTCTTGACTGTACAGGCTGGCTTCAATTCCATATTTAAGTTCCTCAATCGCACTATCTATTCTTGCTGCGTCATATACAGGTCTGGTTAGCGCCGGCAGTGAGGATTCTCGTGAAAAATGATGTAGCTCCGCCAGCTTCTCCCCTAATGCATAAACAATCTGCCCTATGTTGTCTTCCTGCAAAGTAAGCGTTGAACCCTCTATCCACTCCAGTAAGGTTGCGTAACAGGAGCCAAATTCATTGGCTGTATATTCTGAAACAAACTGGCCCGCACGGTTAACAGAGGGTTTCTGCACCCGCAGGCTGTTCTTTTGGGATAATCCCTGAAGTAAGTACATTTCTGACTGTAAGCCTTCAAGCGTATGTTGTATACCAAACAGACCTGCAGTTGCAGGTTTATGTATGCGCAGCAAATACTGTTTGTCGTCGCTTGTATCTGTTACCTTAAACGTCATATTTTCATTATGTCTAATAAATTCAATTGCTGGTTCCGAGATAGAATAAAGCGCAAGCACTTCTTCTGCATGATGTATCAAGTCGTCCACAAATTCAGATTCCATAATATAATCCCCGTTCCTGAATTTTCCTTTGATTCCTGAAGTGGAAGCAATCAGCTCAGCCACTACCAGTCCCAGCCAGGACAAGCCCAGCGACAGGCGGACGCCAAGCATTATGTTCGGGACCGCCGCCGGCAGCACCAGCCGGAGAATCTGCTGCAGCCGGCTGAAGCCAAGCACCCTGGACACTTCAAACAGCTTGTTGTCAGTCCCGCGGATGCCCATAAACGTATTGATGTATACCGGAAAAAAAGCTCCTTTGGCAATCAGCAGCACCTTGGATTCTTCACCGATGCCAAACCATAGGATGAACAACGGCACTACGGCCAGACTCGGTATCATCCGGATCATTTGCAGGGAGGGATCCAGCAGCTTCTCCGATCTGCGGAACAGCCCGACCAGTACACCGAACAGCAGGCCAAGACCGCCGCCGAGCAGAAATCCTGACAATGCCCGGATCACGCTGATCCGGAGGTTGCTCCAGAGGTCTCCGGTGGAAGCGAGCGAGATGAACGACTGGGCAATGGTATAAGGGGTCGGGAACAGCATCTCCGAGATCATTCCATAATGTCCAAGGGTCTGCCACAGAATCAGCACACTTCCTGGCAGCAGCAAGCCAAGTCCGGCAATGGCCGCTTTTCCGGGTCTTCCGGGGGTTCTGGCCGCGATGGCCCGATTGCTCATAAATACCCCTCCTTTTATCATATAATTCACATCGCATAAGTCGGATAAAAGACAACACGAATCCCTTGTTTCCGTAAAATCGTTTCAGTAAAGACAACCTTAAATCCCTGCCCCGTCAGTCAGCTCAAGCTCATCCACCTTCTCGAAATAATTCAGCACCTTCAGACGCAGCTCTTGAAAAGAGGTAGTCGTCTTCTTGCGCGGATACGGCAGATCGACCGGAACGACCTTGCGGATCTTGCCCGGGCGCGGCTCCAGAATGACTACCCGGTTGCCCAGAAAAACAGCTTCATCAATGTCATGGGTTACAAAAATCATCGTGGTCCGGTTCCGCCGCCAAATGTCCAGCAGCACTGTCTGCATATGTGCCCGGGTAAATGCATCCAGAGCGCCAAACGGCTCGTCGAGCAGCAGGATCTTTGGGTTCCGCAGCAGCGCCCGGGCAATCGCCACACGCTGGGCCATCCCTCCCGACAGCTCGCGGGGATAGGACTTTTCGAAGCCGGTCAGTTTCACCAGTTCAATCAGCTCATCCACCTTCTGCCGGATGTCCGGCCTGCCAAGCGGCAGGTCGGAGGCGATATTCTTCTCCACGGTAAGCCAGGGAAACAGGCGGTGCTCCTGAAATATAAACCCCTTATCAATACCCGGACCGCCAATCTCCTCACCTTCGAGAGTAACACTGCCGGTATAACCGGTATCCAGACCGGCGACGATGCGCAGCAGCGTGCTTTTGCCGCAGCCGCTGGGTCCAATCACTGTAATAAATTCACCTTCCTCTACATGCAGATCAACCTCATGAAGTGCCTGTACCTGCCCGCCCGCTGTATCAAAGCTCTTGTTCAAATGCGTAATAGACAGCAAAGCTTCACCCATTCATATGCTCCTCCTTCCAATTGGCAAACCCAAAATCTACACAAAAAAAACAGAGGGACCTCGTGTGAAATAACACGGGCACCTCTGTCTGAACAGTCGGCAGTTAATAATCCAAAGTAAAACTATTGGAATTTGTAAATTTAAAATATCATCTATCTACAGGTCTGTCAACAAAAATACACATTTCGTTTACAGCGAAAACGGTGTTTACTTAAGTACATTAATTCAAGCAGATGCATTGAATAGGCTTCTTCTGAAGATATTCGACTGAAAGACCTCCACGATTCACAGAACCTTTATCATTTATTCATATACTTACATTTTGTAAGCAGTTATGTTATAATCATCAATATTCCTTCTCACACCGGACTAATTTCCATTTACTATATTTTACATTCTATTGAATAAGGGGTTAGCATTTATGAATAACAGCGTTCCACAAGAAAACGTGCCGGAGTTTGAATTCGGTATTTACACACTCGGTGATATCGTAACCGATTGCCATACAGGTCAGACCATCAGCCCCCGGCAGCGTCTCCATGAAGTCATCGCAGCGGCCAAGCTGGCCGATGAGGCAGGGCTGGACGTCTTCGGCGTCGGTGAGCATCACCGTCTTGATTTTGTCATCTCCTCGGTGCCGGTTGTACTCGCGGCAGTTTCGCAGGCCACGAAACGGATCAAGCTGACAAGCGCCACAACGGTGCTGAGCACTATAGATCCGGTGCGGGTCTTCGAAGACTTCGCCACACTCGATCTGCTGTCGGACGGCCGGGCGGAGATCATCTCCGGACGCGGTGCTTTTCTGGAATCCTTCCCCCTGTTCGGATACGAGCTGGAAGATTACAAGAAGCTGTTCGCGGAGAACCTAGATCTGCTGCTGGAGCTCAATCAGCATGAAGTCATGAACTGGGAAGGAACCTTCCGCTCCCCGCTGAAGAATGCTGAGATCGCCCCGCGGCCTTTGCAGCAGAAGCTCCCGCTATGGGTCGGCATTGGCGGTTCGGCCGAAAGTGCCGAAAGAGCCGGTACGCTTGGTATTGGGATGGCTATCGCCATTCTCAGCGGCAGTCCTGAACCCTTTCAGAACCTTGCCGAAACCTACCGCAGAAGCGGAGCCAAAGCCGGTCATGCTCCAGAGGACTTAAAGATCGCCATCACCAGCCACGGATATATTGCGAAGACGTCACAGCAGGCACTGGACGAGTACTATCCTTACTATTACAGCTACCGCAATGCCATCAGTCCGCATCCGGGCCAGGAGTACGGAGTATCCCGCAGCGATTTCGGGCGTTTCGTCTCTCCTGTTAACACGCTTGCCGTTGGCAGTCCGCAACAGATTATAGAGAAAATCCTGTACCAGCATGAGCTGTTCGGCCATAACCGCTTCATGACCCAGCTGGACATCGGCGGACTCCCCTTCAACAAGGTAGCGACGGCTATTGAGCTGCTAGCCACCGAGGTGGCACCGGTCGTGCGGCGGGAAATTGCCAAGAAGCGGAGCAGCCTGTCTTCCCGCCAGGAGATCTAAGAAACTGGGCGTACCCAAGTGTAAACTGCTTTGCCGTCCTTTTTGTAGGACGGTATCGTTTCAGCGAGAAATAGAAGGATAATTTAAAGTGCGAAGCATATAAATTCTTATATTTACAAAAAGGGGTCTCCGGCTGATGCCGGGGACCCCTTAACTATTTAGGCGAATGAAGGCTTGCTGTTGTCGACTTTCCCGCTGATAAGCTTCTTGTATTCCTCATCTCCGCCATCCAGCGATGGCGCAATATATACGTGGCCTGCCGAAGAAGCTGGCTTTGCTGCCCGGCCTGCACTTGCCTTGCCCTTAGAGCGTCGTGTCCCTCCGGAACTGCTGCCGTTGCCGCCTGCGGATCGGCGGACCGCACTGGACAAACTGACTACACCCTTCATATTCTTCATGCTCCTAGTCCCCTCCCACTAAATAATTGACGGTACGGAACAAATCGCGGTTGTAAGCAACCACTGTGGTAAGATCCTCCGCAGACAGCCCGTCGTCTCCCGAGAAATGCACAGAAAGGACATGCTGCTCACCTAAAGGATAGCATAGGATATATACCTCGGCAACTTCAGTACGCTGAAAAAAGGTCCATTCCTTGCTCAGATAAGCATCGAGCACACCGGGCCGCTTCCCCTTGTCTTCACTTAATGAAAAAGGGTAACAATGCCCACGGCCCACATTTCCGCCTACCTGTATCAGACCTTCCTTCTCACTTTCCCGCCAGAGCGCGGCGCCAATCACCCGGCATTGTCCAGGCGGCAAAAAGGAATTGCGGATAGCCTCGCTGAGCGCCTGGTATTTCTCTCCACCCTGAGCTCCGGCCACATTACTATTATATTGCCAGAAGAAATGAAGGATACTTTCCTTGCGCCTAAGCTCCAAGCCCAAATGTTCCAATTCCTTCAGGGGATCGCGGTAGCTCCCCTGCTCCTGAATACAGTCCAGGATCTTCCCGCAGCTGACATCAACGGCTGCCACCGGATTATCATGCTGCCATTCATACTCCAGCGGGGTGAGTCCGGACAGATCGGATAAGAGATGATACTCTTCGATATTCTTGCCGGGAATCAAATCCGTGCGCGGGGTTACCCGGTCCGGAAGCAGGCAAAAGACACGTCTGCGCCGCAGCCTGGCCCAGAACAGCCCCATTTCGAACTGTGTATTATCACGGGTGACATAATAATATTTGCCGCGGATTTGAGCCACATCATCAGGTGAAAAGACGAATACGGCAAAATCGCTTTCATCCAGATGTCTCTCCAGCGCCTCCATCGTATATTCATTCGCACGGAAGGCATTGGCATACCAAGGATTAACCTCGGCTTCTCGCTTTAGCTGTTCGTGGATCGCCCGGGCGTAACGGATGGATTCCCTGGATGATCCGATGAATAGTTTGGGTCTGGTCACGACGGCACTCCTTTACAAACTTTTCCAATATGAAACAATTATACAGCGCTTTGCCGCTTTGGAACAGAGGTTTAATTTCTATTAAATTTTAACCAAATCCTTTTCTTTGACCGATGAAACGGGTAATAGACATTTATCCATCCGGGAAGAGAGGAAATTTATGAACAAATTTATACATACCGCAGTGCTGGCAGCCTGCTTGCTCACTGGAAGCATGCTGCAGACTGCAACCAGTTCCGCTGCAGGAGCCTATACAGCAAAAGTGAGTGCAAGCTCCCTGAATGTACGCAGCGAGCCGGCAGCCAATGCGGCTGTCACAGGATCCTTAAAAAGCGGTGCACAGGTGACCGTTACCGATGAGCAGCATGGCTGGGCAAAAGTGCGGTCCGGTTCAATCTCCGGCTGGGTTGCGGGGTATTATCTCATAAAAGTGAGCGGGACAGGCGGTGAAGCCCGTGCAGCAGTTGCTGTATCCACATCCGCCAAGACCTCCGGAAGCGGCAGCAGCACAGCAATGGTTACAGCCGACTCCCTGCGCATCCGTGGAGGTCCGGGAACCGGTTATAAGATACTCGGGGCGTTAAAGGCAGAGGACTCCGTAACTGTTGTGCTGCGGCAGAACGGTTGGGTGCGGATCCGCACCGCCAGCGGGGAGACCGGCTGGGTCTCTGCACAATATATTGCCAGCGGAAGCTCCGTGAGCACGGGAAGCGGGAGCCGAACGACTGGCAGCCTTAGGCAAACTGGCGGGATCAATGGCAAGCGGATCGTCATTGATCCGGGTCATGGCGGCAGCGACCCGGGCATGCTCGGCACATCCTTTGACACGTTGGAGAAGGATCTGAATCTGCAGACGGCATTGTATGTCCGCGACTATCTGACAGCCAAGGGAGCCCGTGTGGAGCTGACACGCACCCAAGACCAGCGCCCTTCTCTCGCCAGGAGAGTGCAGATCGGGCAGTCTGTGGGGGCGGACGCTTTTGTCAGCATCCATTACAACTCCTCCCCGAAGAATGTAAGCGGCACGCTGACTTTTTATTACTCGGAATCGGATGATCTGCGCCTGGCACGCTCCATTGAGAACCGGCTCGGGCAGGGCATCGGCTTGAAGAGCAACGGGGTCTCCTTCGGTAACTACCATATTCTGCGGGAGAACAACCTTCCGGCAGCACTGGTGGAGCTCGGGTTCCTAAGCAACCGGAACGATGAAGCGGTCGTCCGCACATCTGCCTATCAGAAAAAAGCCGCCAAGGCAATTGCCGAGGGGCTCGCGGACTATTTTAAAGGTTAATGGCGAAACGGCTATATACTGATTTCTTTGATCTTGAGATCCCTCATTTTGCCAAGGTCGATATATTCACCATCTATCTTGATTAAGGGCGTTTCGATGTTATGGGGATTCAAGTAGACAATTTCACCGACACGGCCGTCGGTTAAGATCACATCACGCCCGACGGTCCGTTTCACAATATTCTCAAGGAACACAGAGACCACATGCGGGTCAAGCGCCCCAAAGCTGCCTCTCCTCATCTGCTCCACAATGAGATGGAACGGCATAGCTTCATGATAGGGCCGCTTGGAGGACATTGCATGAAAGATGTCGGCAACGGCAACGATTTTGCTGTAGGAATCAATCTGCTCCTCCTTCAGCCCCAGCGGATAACCCTTGCCATCATTTCGCTCATGATGCTGGAGCGCGGTCAAGGTGATATGGGAATTCGCCCCCGTTGTCTCCTTGAGCATCTCATAGCCATAGATCGTGTGCTTTCGGACCATGGCGAATTCCTCAGCGGTCAGCTTGTCCGGTTTATTCAACAACTCGGGAGGAATTTTGAGCTTGCCGATATCATGCAAGGTTGCAGCTAGGGAAAGCACCGACAGCTCCGCCTGCCCCATATTCATCCATCTGCCAATCAATGTGGATAACACACCTACGCCAATATTGTGCTGGTATGTATAATCGTCCTTCCCCTGAATCGCTTCGAACAGCGCAAAAATATCGGGAAGGAGTGAAATCTCCTGAACAACCGGTACAACATCCTTTCTTATATCCGCCAATGGAACTTTGCGGGTTAATCTGAAAGAATTAAATAAATCCTTCGACACTTCCACCACACCGTTAACCATCTCGCGGCAGGCCGGCGTCTGTGGTTGTTCATCGGTGAATACGATATCCAATGTATTGATTCTTTGCTTGCGGATGAGTTCCAAATGCTCTGCGTTCAATACGCTTCTTGCAGGTATTACAGTTACACCGTACGCATTGATCAGATCATTTTTGAGGATTCTGCCTAAATAACTATCCATACCATACCAACCCTCCCATTTAACCGATAAAATGATGTGCGATATCCGTATGACTATTATCGGTAAAAGATGGGGAATTCTGAAATTTGTAGGACGGCTCCATTTTTTGTCCATTGTGGAGTGGTTATTTCGCTACAGAGAGCCCTCCTGCTTGCGGTATTCACGCGGAGTCTGCCCGGTCGATTTCTTAAAAACCCGGCTGAAATACTTCTCATCCTCATAGCCGACCAGCTCCGAAATCTGCGACAGCCGCAGGTTTGTATTTTGCAGCAGCGTCTTGGCCTTGTCTATTCTCAGTGCAGTTAAATAATCGGACAGATTCTCCCCGCTGATCTGTTTGAACTTGCGTGACACATTCTCCCTGCTGATAAAAAAGCGCTCGGCGATATGCTGAAGCGTCATGTCCTTGGCATAGTTCTGATTGAGGTATTCCCGGATTTCCTGAACAAGCCGGCTGTCCGGTGTCTGGGAATTCCCTTTCCACAATCGCTGCAGCATGCTCTTTAACTGATTCCGCCAGTGCTCAACGGAGAAAAGCCCCTCTTCGTCATAACACAGCTCAAAGGTAATCTCCTCATTCTGGCGCCAGCGCATCAGAACGGCGCAGATCTGTTCCTGCTGGTGCAGAAAGCTATTCTCGGTGAGCAGTGACAGTCCTGAAAGCTGATCGGCCCATTCATCAACCACCCGTTCCATTCTCTGCAGATCCCCCGATAACACAGCCACTCTGAGCTTGTCCAGCAGTGATTCCAGCACGTGGTCTTCCACAGACCCACTCTCCTCCGTCAGCTCCCTGTAATGATAAATGCGCCCTTCCCGCTGCAGGAGATTGCGCTCACTAAGGCCTTGACGCGCCTGACGGAAGGCGTTTTGCAGTCCTTCGGGAAAAGCCACGGGCCGGCTGAGACCTATATCCACCTGTACCCCATAAGTCTGTTTCATCGATTCATTGATCAGCCGCACCCACACTTCCGCATCCAGAGCCGCCGTCCAGAAAAGAATGACAATATCGGTGCCGGCCTGCCAGCTGCGAAAGGCAAAGCCGCTTCTCCCGGGGGAGATCACCTCATTGCAGACGTTCGCCAGCACGAAGGAGGTCAGCGTCACATCGCCATGAAACCGCTCCAGCAGGCGGCAGTTTGCACGCTGGAGCGAGATTACGGCAACTCTGCAGCTTGCCGCATCCCCCGGCAACCCCAGCTCTTCGCACAAGGAAGGCTTCAGCTCCTGAAATGAGGCATGACCGGAGACCAGATCCGAGAGCATCTTGTCCCAGTACAGCGGCCGCAGCACATTAAGCTGCATATTCTGCCGGTGACTCTGCTGCCGCTCCTCCTCTTCCTCCAACCACAGCTTGAAGGCATGCTCGGCTGCGGCAATCAGTTGTTTGCTGTTCAGGGGCTTCAGCAAATAATCTGTCCCTCCGTAGACGATTGCCGGCTTTACATAATTGAAGTCCTGATACCCGCTAATGACAATTGTCTTCGTATTCGGGAAATGATGATGCAGCCATTCCAGCAGCTCCGCACCGTCCATCAGCGGCATCCGCATATCCGTGAAGACAATCGCCGGCTGTTGCTCCTGCATTATCAGCGTAGCTTCCTGCCCGTTGGTCGCCTCAAAAATCTCTGAAATCTGATATTTCTCCCACGGTACAAAATAGCGGATCGCCTCACGCACATGCTTCTCATCGTCTACAATCAGCACCTTCATCTCACTTGCCGCTCCTTTGGGTCCATTGCGCTCCCTTAATTTGTTGGGTCCATCTTATCCAGCGGAATAATAAGCGTCACCTTAACCCCGCCGCCTTCAACACTCTGCAGCAATAGCTCTGCCCCGCTGCTCATCTGCAGCCGCACACGCGCCAGTACGTTATGCAGCCCAATCTCTTCGTGCTCTGTCCGGCCGCTCTGCTGAAGTCCGGCTGTAATTTCCTCCAGCCGTTCCGCAGTGATTCCTTTGCCGTTGTCCCTGACGGCAAGCCGCAGGCTACCGTTCGCATCCAGAGCACAGGTGATGGAGATTACAGCCTCGCGGATCCCGTCCGTAAAACCGTGCTTGAATATATTCTCAACAATAGGCTGCAGAATCATCTTGGGCACGGCAATCTCCAGAGCAGCTTCCTCTGCATCAATATCCAGCCTTAAGTTCTCTTCACCGAAACGTTCCGTCTGCAGGATCACATAATTCTGCACATGCTCCAATTCATCACGAAGCGGGACCTGCGTCCGCTCCGTGTTCATGGAATAGCGCATCATACTGCCAAGCGAATAGATGAGATCATACACCTTCGGTGCATTGTAGCGCAAGGACAGACTGGCAATGGACTGCAGGGCATTATACAGGAAATGAGGATTGACCTGGGCCTGCAGCGCCTTCAGCTGATTGGTCTTGTTGGCCAGCTCAAGCTTGTATTCCTTTAAGATAAGATCGTTGATCGTCCGGGTCATGCCGGTGATTTTGCGTGTCAGGAGACCGAATTCATCCTCCCGTTCGGCATCCATATGCGCATCAAGCTGACCAATCTGCACTTTCTGGGTGAAGGAGATCAGCTTCTTGATCGGCCTTGTGAATCCGACGGAGATTAATACCGCGCTGAGTCCGCCAAGGATCAGGAACAGCACACCGATTCCGGTGTTGAACCGGGTGATAGTTCTGGCATCGCCATACAGATCTTCATAGGGAACCAGCTTGATGATGCTGCCCTTGAACAACGTATTCTCAATGTGTCGGTACATTACAATACCCTCGAAACCATCCTTCTTCCAGGTGAAATGGCCACTGTCATCCTTCCCCGGCAACTGGCTCCAGCCTGCGGTGACCGGTTTGCCGATCCAATCGGAATCAGATGCAAACAAGGCCTGCCCCTGTTCATTCAAGATATAAAGCCGTTCTGTATCCGAATTGTACATAGATTTGACGATTCCCTCCAGCTCCCCCAAGCGGAAATCAATCGACAGATCGGCCAGAACATCATCGCTCGGCGTTCGGTACATGGGGAAATGAGCAGTAAAAACCGGCACAGTACCCGATTTCAAATTGGGGAATCCGGACTTCATCCCGTATTGATGATCCATATGCGTAACCTCAATATAAGGCCGGTACGTTTCCTCCGATTGGATCACCGGGGCGTAATCATCATTATTCTCCCGGCGGAATAACCCACCGAGCACCAGATTCGACTGCTTGGCCGCCCGGACATACAGGTGAATCTGAAAGGTGTTCCGGTCGGAGAGGAACAGGTTATAGAGCTGTGTTGAGATGATCGCCCGGTTATCCGGCAAGACGGAGTTTTCAGGAGCATTATCCGGATGTTTGGCCGTAAGCAGGCTCGTATAGAAGGAGCTGGGGACATTGATTCCGCTGTATAGGGACATCGCCTGCTGATTCACTCCGCTGAAGTAACTGCTGAGATTAGCCTCCCCAAGTGTCAGCAGCTTCGTATTCTGCTTCACTGACTGTTCGGTTACCGATTGCTTGGTATAGAGATATGAGAACGTTACGGATATCCCCGACGGGATCACCGAGGCCAGCAGCACAAGCGCCATCAGCCGGGTCCGGATACTGTTTCTGAACATGCCCTTTTCCTCCTGCAATATAATCCACCTTTATAATCATCAAATTGAGTGTTGATGACTCCTGCCTCTTCCTATAATGAGGGTATGAACCCGTTGAAAAACTATACAAAGGAGATTCCATATGAGAAAAGCTCTGCGTTTGCAAAAAGGCTGGGGACAGCAAATCGTTTTCCTCGGACCCTGCCTGCTCTTCTTCCTGACCATTGTGGTCACACCCTTCTTTCTCGGCTTTTATTATTCTTCCACCGACTGGAACGGGCTGGATCTGGACAAAGCGGTCTGGACAGGCGCCGCCAACTGGAAACGGATTTTTCTGAATGATGATAAGTTCTGGGAATCCCTGCTCTTTACCCTTCGCTTCACGATAGTGTCCGTAGTTGCCGCGAATGTGCTGGCACTTTTGCTGGCCTTCCTGCTGATGACGACACTGAAGACCAAGAAATTGCTGCGTACCATCTTCTTTATGCCCAATGTAATCGGCGGTATTCTGCTAGGATACATCTGGCAGTTTATCTTCACCAAGGGCTTCGGGACAATCGGCGAAATCACCGGAATCTCCTTCTTCCAGCTGCCTTGGCTCGGTACGCCCAGCACTGGCTTCTGGGGCCTTGTCATCGTATTTGTGTGGCAGACTGCCGGGTATATGATGGTTATTTATATTGCCTCGCTAGCCGGGATTCCGAAGGATCTGATTGAAGCGGCCAAGATCGATGGCGCCCGCGCACCCCAGCTGTTCAAAAGCGTCTATGTGCCTTTGATCATGCCGGCCATCACGATCTGCCTGTTCCTGACCACATCCAATGCCTTTAAAATGTTCGATCTCAACCTGTCGCTGACCAAGGGCGGACCGGGAACCTCCACCCAATCGCTCGCCTATAACATTTATGCGGAAGCGCTGATCAACAACCGTTACGGTCTCGGCACAGCCAAAGCGCTGCTCTTCTTCGCTGCTGTTTCACTGATCACCGTTACTCAGGTATGGATCACTAAGAGAAAAGAGGTGTCGGCATAATGAACAGCAGCAGATACCGCCCCGGAAATTTCATTCTGGAAATTGCCGCCATACTCCTGGCCCTTGTCTTCCTGTCTCCGTTCTACCTGGTGCTTAGCAACTCTGTTAAAGGGCTTAAGGAAATTCTGACTGATGCTGCATCGTTTCCGCAGGTTTTTATGTGGAGCAATTATTCTAAGGTCTGGGACGCCATAGACTTCCCGCAGGCTTTCTGGAATTCTCTGCAGATTACCATCCTTAGTGTTATCTTTATTGTTCTGTTCAGCTCCATGGCCGCTTATCAGATCGTTAGAAAGCCGTCGCGCTTCAATTCCTTTGTCTTCCTGCTGCTCATCTCAGCGATGATTATTCCCTTCCAGTCGCTGATGCTGCAATTGGTCCGGGTAACCAGTATCCTGGAGCTGCGCGGGGAACTTTACGGTATTGTCGCTTGCTATCTGGGGTTCGGGATGCCTCTGTCAGTCTTCCTGTTCCACGGCTTTATCAAAACCGTGCCCTTTGAGCTGGAGGAAGCGGCCCGGGTCGACGGCTCCAATCCTTACGGCGTTTTCTTCAAAATCGTCTTCCCGCTGCTGATGCCAATTATTGTTACTGTAATTATTCTGAACACCCTTTGGATCTGGAATGACTACCTGCTGCCTGTGCTGGTCATCGGCGGTAATAAGGATCTGACTACACTGCCGGTAGCTGTAACCAAATTCTTCGGGCAGTACACGAAGAAGTGGGATCTTGCGCTCGCGGGACTGGTCATGGCCATTACACCGATCCTCCTGTTCTTCCTGACGCTGCAGCGTTATATTGTTGAAGGAGTAACTTCAGGATCCGTAAAGGGATAAAAGGGTTGCAACAATATCCACTTTTTCGAGCAAAATATTAAGTGTAAGTGTAAGGTCATATGCATTACGATCAAGTTGTAGGAACCACAGACCAGGGAGGTTATTCTATGAAAAGAAAGTTCGCGTTTGTTATCGCAACCGTTTGCACACTCATTATCGCAGGTTGCGGCAATGGCGGCAATACTAATTCCGGGAACAATGGAACCGCTACCAACGCCCCGAAAGAGTCAGCAGCGACTGAGGCGACCAAAGCTCCTGCCAAAGATGTGACGATCAAAATGTTCCAGTTCAAGGTCGAAATTGCCGAACAGCTGAACACATTGGCTGAACTGTATGAGAAAGAAACCGGAGTCAAGGTTGAAGTCGAAACGCATGGCGGCGGCGAAGATTACGGCGCATTGCTCAAAGCGGAAATCGCTTCAGGCTCGGAACCGGAAATTTTCAATAACGGCGGCTACACCGCTCTGGTTCCTTACATGGACCGCGCTACCGACTTGTCAGACCAGCCTTGGGCCGCAAAACTGATCCCTACCTCCAAAACTCCTGCTACTGTGGACGGCAAGCTGTACGGCATGCCGATGAACGTCGAGGGCTATGGCCTTATCTATAACAAGGATCTGTTTACCAAAGCTGGTATTACTGAAGAACCAAAAACACTGTCCCAGCTTAAGGACGCTGCCGCGAAGCTGAAAGCTGCCGGCATCACTCCATTTGAAGCAACCAACGAATGGTGGTCCATGGGGATGCACCTTGTGAATGTTGGTCTTGCCCACCAGCCTGATCCGAAGAAATTTGTCGATGATGTCAAAGCCGGTACGCAAACCTTTAAAGGCAATGCCGTGTTCGAGCAATGGCTTGATCTGGTGGATGTAATCTTCGATAACGCCCAAGATAACAAAATGACTACTGACTATGCGACTCAGGTTGCTGATTTCGCCTCCGGCAAAGCGGCAATGATGATGCAGGGCAACTGGACTCAGGGTGACATCGACAAGATTGACCCTGCACTGAACCTTGGCCTGCTACCGCTACCCATCAGTGATGAAGAAGGCACCATTCTGGTAGGAGTACCTAATAACTATGTTGTAAACAGCAAATCCGCGCATCCGGAAGAAGCCAAAGCATTCCTGAACTGGCTCGTATCCTCGGAGACCGGCAAACAATATTTGACGAAGGAATTCAAGTTCATTCCGGCTGAAACGGATATTGAAACAGCTGCAGAAGATATCGGCCAGGTTGCCGTTGCGGTCCAAGAAAAATCCGCAACTGCACTCGGCTGGAACTGGGATATGTTCCCTGACGGAGTAACTCAGGGCTTCGGCGCTGCGATGCAGGAATATCTCGGCGGACAAATTGGCCACGATCAGCTCCTGGAAAAACTGGATAAATCCGTACAGGATATCGTGAAGCAATAATCAGCGTAAAGCTTATACATCCTTATGTACAAAAAGCCCCGCCTTCCGGTGTGCTGTCAGGTTATACCTGACAGTCGCGGGGGAGCGGGGTTTTGTCTGATTCTGCCTTTTAGATGAACATTTCAACAATCAGGAACAGATTGAGCGATACGACCAGCGCAGAGATGATCCAGCCCAAGATCGTAGTGATCCGGTGGTTGACCAGCCCCTTCATAATCTGGCGGTTGCTGGTGAAAATAACAAGCGGGATCAAAGCAAAGGCTATCCCGAAGGACAATACTACCTGGCTCATCACCAGTGCGCGGGTCGGATTGATGCCAAAGGCGATAATCGCCAGCGGAGGAATAATCGTAATCGCCCGCCGCAGATACAGGTTGATTCTCTTATTAATGAATCCCTGCATAACCACATCACCGGCCATTGTCCCAACCGAAGAACTCGACAGCCCTGCGATCAAGAGTCCAAGGCCGAACGAAACTGCCGTTACCGGACCGGCCAAATGGCGGAACTGCTGGAAGGCCACATCCAAGTCTTCAACTACAAGCCCGTTCTTAAAGAAAAGGGCAGCGGCAACGATCACCATCGCCATATTCACAGCACCGGCAATAACCATCGCAATAACGATATCGATCATTTCCAGCTTAAAAATCTGTTTTTTCTCTTTTTCGTCAATCCCGACCACACGGCTCTGTGTCAGTGAAGAATGAAGATAAATCGCATGCGGCATGACCGTTGCCCCGAGAATCCCTGCTGCCAGCAGGATGCTGTCCACACCCTCGAATGCAGGGGTGAATATTCCGGTGATTACTGCTCCGGCATCCGGCTTAGCCATAATGACCTGGAAAGCAAAGGCTAAGACGACGATCAGCACCATCGAAGCAATCCCGGCCTCAAGCGTCCGGTAACCACGCCGCTGCAGCTCAAGAATAGCGAATGAACCGACAGCGGTAATTATTGCGGCAGGCAGCATCGGTATCCCGAACAGCAGATATAGTCCAAGGGCTGCCCCGATAAACTCCGCCAGGTCCGTGGCAATAATGACCAGCTCGCTTTGTATCCATAAAAAAATGGAAGCGCCCTTCGGGAAGCGTTCGCGCGCCACTTCCGGCAGATTCTTTCCGGTAGCTATGCCAAGCTTGGCGGATAAGGACTGTATCAGCACGGCCATTAAATTCGATGCGGCAATGACCCATAACAACAGGTAACCGTATTTCGATCCGGCCGTAATGTTCGTGGCGAAATTCCCGGGGTCCAGATATGCTACTGAGGCAATAAAGGCCGGGCCCAGAAACGGAAGGAGTCTCTTCAATCCTTTGACGTCCCCGTTAAGTACAGCTTGTGCTGAAATTGTATTCTTATGCTTAGGATTATTTATCATTTTGGGTGTTTCCACCACGTTTTGCTCGATCATTTCAAACCCTCCTCTTGCCCGGAAAAAGTTGTCTTCACACATGAAAGTTTCCCTGGTGCAACATTTAACTTATTTTTATTATAATCTGCTTAATGAAAAATGTAAATGTAATTTCCATGGAATTTTCCAATAAAACTATTACCTATTCTTAACTCAAATTATTGTCCGGCAATCATAATTAATCATATGTACCATAAGCCCAGTAAGTGAGCCTCCACTGCAAAGCGGATTTTGGGTATTTTGCGGAGCTTCCACAATA
The DNA here is from genome assembly GCF_051594305.1 of Paenibacillus sp. IHBB 3054. NCBI lineage: Bacteria > Bacillati > Bacillota > Bacilli > Caryophanales > Paenibacillaceae > Paenibacillus > Paenibacillus sp. IHBB 3054. Next base: position 125,698 of record NZ_JBOFBG010000013.1, read on the forward strand.
TAAGATTCCACAAGTGGAAACGGATAATTTATAGCGTGAAGCACATAAATTCTTGAATTTTAAAAAAACGGGCAAGATTCAGGGTGAAATCCCCTGTTCTTGCCCGCTTCCTCAAAGAGCTATTTCTTCCCCTTCCAGCTATCCTTCAGTGGAACAATTCTGTTGAATACCAGCCGGTCTCCGCCGCTGTGCTTGCTGTCGGCACAGAAATATCCATGACGCATAAATTGGAATTTCGCCTCCGGCAATGCCCCTTCCACAAATGGCTCCAGCAGGCAATTCTTCAGAAGCTTCACCGAATCCGGGTTAATGACATCTCCCCATGTCTCGGTATCGCCCTTAGGACCATCGTTGTCTTTGAGCAGCTTCTCGTACAGATATACATCTGCCCGAATGCCGTGACCGGCAGATACCCAGTGGAGCGTTCCTTTCACTTTCCGCCCGTTAAAGCCGCTTCCGCTCTTCGTTTCAATGTCATAGGTACAGCGCAGCTCAGTGATCTCCCCCGTTGCCGCGTCCTTGACCACTTCATTGCATTTGATAATGTAAGCCCCCTTCAGCCGCACCTCTCCGCCCGTCGTCAGACGGCGAAAGCCCGGAGACGGTTCTTCCATGAAATCCTCCCGCTCGATATATACGACTCCGGAGAAAGGGACCTTTCTTGTGCCTAGCTCTGGATTCTCACTGTTGTTATCTATCTCCAGCAGCTCAAAATTCTCTCCGGCTTGCCCGGCATAATTGGTGATCACGACCTTTAAAGGATCAAGCACCGCCATTACACTAGGCGCTTTGGCTTTCAAGTCCTGTCTCAGGCTATGCTCCAGCATCGAGAAGTCAACCATTGTCTGATTTCTGACCATGCCAATCCCCAACACAAAGCTCTTGATGCTCTCCGGCGTAAACCCTCTTCTCCGCAGTCCGCGAAGCGTGGGCAATCTTGGATCATCCCAGCCTTCCACATAATTGCCGACAACCAGCTGCCGGAGATAACGTTTGCTGGTGACAACACCGGTCAGGTTAACCCTGCCGAATTCCCTTTGTTTGGGCGCCTCGGGGGTCTCCAGCTCATTCAGCACCCATTCGTACAACGGCCGGTGATCCTTGAATTCCAGAGAGCACAAGGAATGTGTTACGCCTTCAATAGCGTCTTGAATGGGATGGGCAAAATCATACAGCGGATAAATGCACCACGCCTCCCCTGTCCGGTAATGTTCGGCATGAATGATTCTGTACAGTATGGGGTCCCTCAGATTGATGTTGGGCGAGCCCATATCTATTTTGGCCCGCAGCACCCTGGACCCGGAAGGATACTCCCCGTTTCTCATTCCGCTGAACAGCCTCAGATTCTCTTCCACCGTGCGCTCCCGGTAAGGGCTGTTCGTTCCCGGTTCGGTTAAAGTCCCCCTGAAGGCGGTGACCTCCTCAGGAGACAAATCACAGACATAGGCTTTGCCCTTGCGGATCAAGGCAATCGCGCTGCTATAGATTTGTTCCGAATAGTCGGAGCCGTAATAAAAATGCTCTCCCGGGCTGCAGCCCAGCCACTCAATATCTTCAATGATGGCCTTCACATACTCCATATCTTCTTTCAGAGGGTTGGTATCATCAAAGCGCAGATTAAATACTCCATTGAATCTGCGGGCCATGTCATAGTTGGTATGAATCGCAAACGCGCTGCCGATATGAAGATACCCGTTCGGCTCCGGTGGAAACCTTGTGCAGACCGCTCTGCTGTAGACACCGCCTTCCACATCTTCCCTGATCAGTTTCTCCATATAGTTCTCTTCGTTCTTCTCTTCTGGCGTCTCATTTACATTACTCATAGCTAAACCCTCCTGTGTGTGTGCAATAACCGCTCCTAAACAGTAATTCTGCGCAACAAAAAAGAACCTCACCTCCAAGACTTTGCGTCTTGGGGACGAGATTCTCGCGGTACCACCCCAGGTTTATTAATATGTCGCCATATTAAACTCATCAAGTACGGCATTGCTGAAAGCAAGGCTTATACTCTAGCTCTGTAACAGGAGCACCTGTCGTACCATCCCCGGCTGCCGGTTCCGATACGCCGCTCAGAGGCATGTTTCAACAAAACATTCCCTGCCCCTTTTCAGCATCCGGGGCTCTCTGTGAAGGAATGAAATTATCTACTTTTCTCATCATCGCGTGTCATTATTTTGTATAGAATACCAAACAATCCCTGCCCCTGTAAAGGGGCGGCTTACCCCTCACTGAGCGCGGCCAGCAGGTCCAAGGCTTCCTCATGTTCCGGCTCCAGGACCAGTGCTTTGCGTGTATAATCCAGTGCCGCCTCCAGATCCTCCAGCTCATAGCTGCAAATCGCCAGGCAATAGAGCACTGTAATTACCGGCTCTTCATCACTCTCATGAAGCGAGCGTTCCAGGAACATGCGGGCATCGCGGTACATATCCATTTCAAACAGCAGCAGTCCGCTATCCAGCGCCAGATCATACCTCTGGGGCATTGGGTAATATCCTGCCCACATCTGCTGTATACCATGCTGGAGATCCAGCAGTTCTTCGTCATTCGCATCCTCCAGCAGGCTGGAAATACGCTCAGCGCTCTGGATGAACAGCTCAGCATCATATCCGCCAAGACGCCAGAAAGCGAGAATTTGCTGCAGCCCGATGCTATCGAAGTTCTGATCCACCCATACCTTCAGGCTGAAGAAGTCATCCGGTCCGAACCGGTCGACAAACCGCCGGTAAGCCAGCCGGGTATGCACATGGCTCGCTGGATCTTTAAGCTTCAGAATACAACCAACGTTCAGGTTCTTATAATGATGCGGGGTGAACAGCGAAAGTGCACCCTTTTGCTCAAAAAAGTACTGCATCGCGTGATAATTGGCCGTTAAGGAGATACTTCCGTGGTGCATCAGCTTAGGGGGCTCTGCAAACTCCCAGTTCTCCAGCCGGTGATCGCCCTTGTCGGCGGTCAACAGCAGAAAGCCCGCTTGGGACAGACTGTCCAGCCGTTCCATACAAGCCAGCGCCGTAGCCGGGAACAGAATATGGGTATCCTCCAGCTTCTCCCGGTAGTAGTCCGCCACCACGTGATACGGATACGACTTCTCTTCATACCCGGCTGCACGGCTGTAGTGATATTCCGGAATGATCCCCTTCAGCACCTCTGAAGTTCCCATCGACTCGGCTTCCTCCGGATACTTTAGGGAAACCTCGCATTCATAAATTTTGCCTTCGTCGATATAGAGCAGTTCTTGCTGAATGCTGTCAAAGAAATAGTTGGCGATTACCAGCAGCGGCTGCTTCAGTCCGCCCACCTGGATCACGTTGCCGCTGTGCGTCAGGTGCAGCTCGGTATCATGGACCGCGTCAAAGCGCGCGAAATCAAGGATTCCCTGCTGAACAAAAGGGATCAGGCCGGGATGCTGCTGCCAGCCGGCAATATTTTTGACAGGCAGATCGCTCATTACATATTGGAATGGAGGCAGCTTAATCCCCGCATAGTCGATCAATTCGCTTAGCTTCTGCAGTACCTGGAAGGCTAGTCTGCCAGCCCCCGCACCCATTTCCAGAATAATAACCGGCTCATCGGTCTGGCCAAGTGCATAGCGGTCTTGCAGGAAGCCGAAGATCATCTCAGCATAGGCTGTCCCGATCATCGGGTTGCTCGTAATATATTGCGGAACCTGGTCATTTTTCCAGGCTTGCAAGCCCAATTCTTCGTAATATGACCGCTGCAGCTCCCAAATCGGCGCTTCACTAAAGCGGTAGCGTTGTTGTTCGCTATTCGTCATGTTCTCTAAACCTGCTCTCTATAATTCTTGTTGAATATTAATAATTATATCCAATATCATGTCCAGTGTCCCACATTCCGCTGCCATTCATAAAAATCGGCTTCCTGCATATATATTCCCATTGATGTATTTTCGGATATGGAAAGGAGCTTAATCTATGGATTCCACTGAACAGGATTCAGCCGGAACAATGAAAATCCCCCAGCCGATAAGAAGCGACGGCGCAGGCAATATCGACCGCGGGCCGCGCGATATTATGCGGGACCGCGAGAATCCGGATATGTTCGTTCCTCCTTCCACGGACAACGGACTGATTCCGAATCTGAAGTTTTCCTTCTCCGATGCCCATATGCAGCTGAACTGCGGCGGCTGGTCACGGGAAGTTACGGTAAGGGAACTGCCTGTCGCCACGACTCTGGCAGCGGTCAATATGAGCCTGACGCCCGGTGGAGTGCGGGAGCTGCACTGGCATCAGCAGGCGGAATGGTCTTATATGCTGATCGGGAGCGCGCGGATCACCTCCGTGGATCAGAACGGCCGCAACTTCATTGCCGACATCGGCCCCGGAGATCTATGGTATTTCCCTCCGGGTATTCCGCATTCCATTCAAGGACTTGCCGAAGGCTGCGAATTCCTGCTCGTCTTTGATGACGGCAGCTTCTCCGATTTGAATACACTGTCGATCTCCGACTGGTTCGCCCATACACCCAAGGAAGTCCTGGCGGCGAATTTCGGCGTGCCCGTTGCCGCCTTTGACTGCATACCGAACGATCAGGTCTATATCTATCAGGATCAGGTGCCTGGTACAATACAGAGTCAAAAAGTGCAATCGCCTTATGGGGATATTCCGCTGAGCTTTAAACATCAATTATTGGCCCAGCCCCCGCTGAAGACCCCGGGAGGAAGTGTAAGAATCGTCGACTCCTCCAATTTCCCGATCTCCCGGACCATTGCCGCAGCACTGGTGGAGATTGAACCCGGAGCCATGCGGGAACTGCACTGGCACCCGAATAATGATGAGTGGCAATATTATCTTGCCGGGCAAGGACGGATGACCGTCTTCGGGGGAAACGGCGCAGCCCGTACCTTCAATTATAGAGCCGGAGACGTCGGTTATGTCCCTTTTGCTTATGGACATTATATCCAGAATACCGGCACAGACAGTCTCTGGTTTCTGGAAATGTTCAAAAGCGACCGCTTTGCCGACGTCTCCCTGAACCAGTGGATGGCCCTGACTCCCCATCAGCTGGTAAGCAGCAATCTGAATGCCGGGCCGGAGCTGCTAAATGCATTGCGTAAGGTGAAATGGCCTGTGGTGGAATATCCGGGCTACGGATTCCCGAAACGCGAGGAGTAACAACAAATAAGGAACGGCTAGGACAATGCTGTCCAGACCGTTCCTTATTATGCAGATTGATGATGTTATTTGGCCAATCCTTGTTTGGTCAGAATATAACCTGTTCCTTGAGCAGTCATCCCCACGGCATAGCCGCCACTGAACGATGAGGATTCTCCCGTATAGATAAGCTTGGTCAGCAGTTCGCCCTTGGTGTTGATGTAACCATATTTGTCTTTGGAATTGTCGGCCGGGTTGCTGATGCCAACTAAAGCTATGCCTTCTTTGAACGAAAAGGCTCTATTGTATTTCTGGTAGCCGATGACCAGCTTGCCTTGTTTATTGATGAAGCCAACTTTACCAGCAGGATTGTATACGCTGGCCAGGCCTTCACTGAAATCACCGGTATTCTCATATTGATAAGGAAGGCTAAGCTCGCCCTGCTTGTTAATAAATCCCCATTTGCCCTTCGCATTCTTCACAGACGCTAGTCCTTCTGAGAAGTCGCTTCCCTCTTTGTACTTAAATGGAATCACTGTTTTTCCCGCCGTATTGATATATCCGTACAGCCCTGCACTGTTCTTCACAAGAGCCAAACCTTGGGAGTATCCTCTCGCTTCGGTGTATTGATAGGGAATAACCAGTTTGCCGGAAGTATTGATAAATCCGATCTTCCCGTCCTTTGGCGCGTAAGCTAATGCCAGTCCGTCCGAAAAATAAAATTCCGAGCTATATTTCTCCGTTAGTGTAGTAACCACCTTGCCTGCCCGGTCAATAAGGGCTTCGCCCGCACCCTCAGCCAGCACCACATGGGCTACACCACCCGACAGATTTCCGGCCGATGCATATTGGCAGGGAATGGCTACAATTCCCTTCGTGTTGATATAGCCATACCGTCCGGTTGCCGAATCCTTCACAACAGCCCGCTGCTCAGCAAAGTCTGTTACTGGCACTATACCCTCCGGGAGGATAAAAGCCTGTTTGCCGGTACGATCATAATAAACAAGATCTCCATCGGCCTGCACTGCAAGCAGCAGCCCATGATGAAATTCTGCGTCACTGTTTGGCTTGGCGGTATCAAAGTCGAACGACGTTTGGGAGACATCAATCTGTGCCGGAGAAGGAGCTGCCCATCCGGTTCCTGCAATTGCGGTGGTAAGACTCAAAGTCAATAATGCCATTCCGATTCTTTTGAACATGTCTGAAAGCCTCCGCTTCCTTATTTTACCTAATATATAGACGTGTTGATTATGGAAAAAGTTTCGTTGACCGTTATGCAGCTTCTGGTGCATTCAATGTTTATTGGCCAAAGTGCTGTATGAATTATTTACCTCGTGAAGTACTAACCGCGTGTAGGAGCTCATATTCTGATAATGGGGAGCGAAGCAGCATCTTGGAGAGGAGATGCCGGTCCGAAGAGCCATTCTTTCACAGGAATGGAGGTCGGACTCATGAGTACAGATCAGCTCATTGCACTGCTCGTTCTTGTCATTATGATCGTACAGCTCGCCGTAAATAAGGGGAAATTCTAAAGAAATGCACTCCTGAATCCGCTTGCTGCCCGGGGTATTACTGGGCAGCAGGCTTTTTTTCTGATAAAAAGCCTGCCGGACACCGGACAAGCTTCTCGAACAGCGGTTAGCTCAAGCTCGCATTCGCTTAATCTGCACTTCCACAAAAATCCGCATCTTTTCACTTACTAAAGTTGAGAAACATTAAAAAGTATAGTAATATAAAGAGACGAAGGAGGCGGAGTGAAATGGCCCAAATGGAAAATAGTATGGAGATAGGAATCAGCACTTTTTTGGAAACTACGCCCGACCCGGTGACCGGCAAGGTGATGAGCCATGCGGAAAGACTGCGCGAAGCGGTCGAAGAAATTGTTCTCGCCGATCAGGTCGGCCTTGATGTATATGGAATAGGTGAGCATCACCGTGCAGATTACGCGGGCAGCTCTCCCGCAGTTGTACTCGCGGCAGCTGCGGCTATGACGAAGCAGATCAGATTGACCAGTGCTGTTACTGTTCTGTCCTCAGATGATCCGGTTCGCGTCTATCAAGCCTTTTCTACCTTGGATGGCATTTCGAACGGAAGAGCGGAGATTATGGCAGGCCGGGGGTCGTTTATTGAATCCTTCCCCTTGTTCGGCTACAGCCTGGAGGATTATGACGAATTATTTGAAGAGAATCTGGAGCTGCTGCTGGCAATCCGCGCATCAGAGAAGGTAACCTGGCGCGGCGGCCATCGTCCGGCCATCGATAACCTTGCAGTATACCCCCGCTCCGTTCAGGACCCGCTGCCGGTCTGGATCGCCACCGGGGGAAATCCGGAGTCGGCGATCCGCGCAGGGACGCTGGGGCTTCCGGTCGCTTTCGCCATCATTGGCGGAATGCCGGAGCGGTTTGCTCCGCTAGTAAAGCTTTACAAAGATGCCGCCGCACGCGCCGGACATGATCCTAGCAAGCTGCAGATTGCCACACATTCACACGGCTTTGTCGGGGAAACCACCGAGCAGGCCGCAGCCTTGTTCTATCCTTCCACCCAGGCCCAAATGAACGTCATTGGCCGTGAACGGGGCTGGAGCCAGCCATACAACCGCGCAGCTTATGATGATGCCCGCAGCCTGCGTGGAGCTCTATATGTCGGTGACTCCGAATATGTCGCTGAGAAGATTATTTTGCTGCATAAGAACCTGGGCGTTACACGTTTCTTCCTTCACGTCAATGTCGGCACCATGCCGCACCGTGAGGTCATGCGTGCCATCGAGCTGCTCGGCACCAAGGTTGCGCCAATCGTGCGCAAGGAGCTTGCCCGCGGGTAAGTCAATCCTAATAAGTTCTCATACAAAAGGGATGTCCGGTAAGCCAGGAAATACGTGGCCGCCCAGACATCCCTTTTTTTTGGGGTATAAGAATCCATCCTTATCAGCCGCCTACGGAATCAAACTACAATCTGCAAACAGTGATTTGTACAGGGGTATCACTAAATTCTTTCATTATAATCTCTTTTACTTTTTCCCATTGCAATTTATCCAGGCCGCAGCCAATTTCAGGCATAGCTATTTGATTGACGGCTTCCTGCAGACATATTTCCTTCATTGCTCTTAAGGACAACGTTAACGTATCATAAGTTGGCTTCTGCCAGTACTTTGACTTCGTTATCAAGTTAAACACTCTGTCCACTTTATAACATTCACCTACGAGTAATTCATTCCTGTTGGCCTTCTCTTGAAGGGAGGACAGCTTGAATCTTTTCCGAAACTGTACAGCAATTCCAGCCCCCATCTTAGCATCCGCTGAAATACAATGGGCCAGACAGTAATCTTCCGGCATTGAAAACAAGTCTTTCTTTATCTCCTGAAATTCCATCGGCATTCACTCCGTGCAAGGATATAGTCAAATCTATCAATTTTCAAACTCCGTATTATTTACTTTATTGTACTCTTCCAATAGCTCCTTGTACTTCCCTTCCTGCTGGCTTAACATCCACTCGAACAATGTTCGGACCGCTTCAAAAATATACGGCTTAATCTTATATGGAATAGCTTGCAGAGTCATCTCATCCTGAACTAAATGCTCATAGAAGCCGACACAAATTGCGTTATTCAAATACGGACTTCTCCGGTATTGGTTAAAACACCACTCCGCATAATTATAAATCTTATCTTGTTCTTTCCAATCCTTATTCCTATGTGCTTCAACAAGTCTATCTCCTAAGAACACTAATAAAGAATAAATCGAGTCCTCTTTTTCATTAAACTGAAACTTAATATCATAAAATAACTCAAGCCCTATTCTTCTCCAGGCACTCATGTATCACCTCTATTTGTATTCAGGTTCTGCTACCTTATCTTTAGGATTGTTCCCCGGGAATTTCCGAGATAAAATCCTTAGCTCCAGCCGGAAAAGATTTGGAAGCACTAAAAATCACATTACCCGCTTCGTCAAACGTACCGTATTTCACTTCCTCCATTTTCCACAGATCCATGAAATAATTAACCTTCCCGCTGTAATCAGGACGGGTTCCCCACTCTTCTCCATTGGGTTTCATCATATTAATCTTAAACGGGTTTCCGTTTCCGATCTGAAGTACCTCTTTCCCTTGCCATACCCCCCAGGCCGCTCCATTGATGACTTTATAATAGGTGGAGATACCTCTGTATTCATAGATAAAGCTATTGCTTTTCCCATATTGAAAATAATAAGTTCCGCCCGCTCCGCCTTCTTGATCCGGGATTAGGTCATCCTGCAGCGTAATACGCGGCAAATCAAGCGCTGCATTTCTGGACTTGACCAGATCAGCACTGACCGCATCCTTCAACAACTCTTGACTCGTCTTATAAATAACTACAGTTTTTGTTGGCGCATCCCATACCACATTTGCCTTAATCCCTTCCCCAATCCACCGAAAAGGAACATACACCGCTCCATCTCTGATTACAGGAGGCGTCTTAAGCGTTACCCGTTCCCCGCTTACAATTGCTTCCTTGCTGCCCACTGTTAATTTCAGACTATCCTTTGTTACAGAGTCAGTTACCGTGATAGTTTTGGTCTTGCTGCTCCAACCTACATTTACATTTGGAATAAAGGATACCGTACGAATCGGCACTAACGTAACATTGTTCACTACGATGGGCTTCTGATCCCCCGTCTGCACCCCGTTTATGTTTAGACGAAGTTCATTTTGAAGCGCAGCCGCCTGGACAGAGTGCATCGTAAATATAGTACACCCTATAAAAGTACAAATTAAGAGCATCATTTTTTTCTTCATTTTATCTTCCTCCGCAATTAGGTTTCATTATTTATAGACGCCGCTTAAAGGAAATTGTTTCTATAAATTCAAATAGTCCCGTTGCAGAAATTAATTTCACACGGAACTATTTTGACTATATAAATTGAATTTAAGGATTTTCCATTTTGGCGAGGACGTAACTACGGTGAATATTTGGACTTCCGGCCGCTGTTGTCCCCAGATTTCTTGATTTAACCCGCTAAATGCGGTGGAAATCCGGTGACAAAGGCGGTCGCTATCGCTCCTTCAGTTCCAAAATCCCCTCCGTTACTTTTGCCTTTTTGGATAGTATTAAGTTCATTCTATATAATTTGAGAAACGGCAGCAGCAATATCGCCTGCTGCCCTTCGTGCTTATGTATGATTAACCACAGAATCAATACCTTTCCATTCATAAACTAATAGGTTCAATTCAGAACCTGCAATCTTCACCTTTTCAGTTTTAATCCATTCAGCGCCAAAGGCTTCATAGAAGTAACGAGATTTGTTGCCCTCCAAAACCTCAACAAATACCCTGTTTATACTCAGCTTTTCAAATTGTAAAAATAGTATTCTTAACAGCTGCCTATCCCTAATCCCTGATATTGTTCAAGGATATAAATCGAGGTTAAGTCCGCTGAGTTTTCTACTGTGTTCGTTTCTCTTTTTCCGCCATCGGCAAATCCAATAATTTCCCCAAGATTATTTTCTGCTACAAAAACATAGTTATCATCTTTTGATAAATTCTTAATCCATAATTCAGTCCTCTGTTCATAAGACAACTTCTCCAAAAATTCGTCAGGTATTATATTTCTATAAGTGGTTCTCCAACAATCTACATGTACTTTTGCTATCCCTTTAGCATCTGAAATCTTGGATTCTCTAATAATCATTTCTAACCTCCTCCACCTCCGGGTATTACCATTCCTTCCAATTTTATTTAACGCATATTTTACCATGTTTTATTGGTGCAACAACCCATTTAGTCAGCTTCACTTAAGAACTATCAAAAAACCAGCCCTCAATGGGCTGGTTCGCTGCAAGGTTGGCTAATGGAACGACAGCCGCCCGCCAATTTGGCGGATATGGTTTACGTCGGCCCACAGAATAAAATAATTGTAGAACGTTCCCCCGATTTGTACTGGGCGGGGGTATCTTACGATGAGGGCAGCCTGTTTGTTCATCTCCGCGGGTTGATCCGCTGACGGAAAAATGAAGCAGGCCTCCTGCTTTTGTATCGTCGTCATGACAATCTGGGGAGAAGTTCCGTAAGGCATCAACGGATGAAAGGCTTCGGAACTGCATACCTCGGCAATCCGGTTGTCTGCTGAAATCGCGGACACCTGAAAAAAACCGCCGGGCCCTTCGTACCTCACTTCGCTGACCGGGCGCCAGTCTGAGGGATACGGAAAGGACACCCGGTACATGGAGTTTGTGTAGATGCTTTTCGGCACCCTGACACGAGGAGACCATTGCAGGGCGGTAATATGACCACCGCTGAGGACATTCACCGGCATCGGCGCTCTGATATCGACAATCCAGAGTTGAGTTGCTCTTCCTGCATTAGTGCATCCCGATAAATACGCGATTCTGCTGCCTTCCGGCGACCAGCTGACGGGAGTCGCGAAACAATCTGAAGCCGCTAACGTCTTTTGATGCTGACCGGTACGGCTGTCCATTTGGATGAGAGAATAATAATTCGGTGCCTTATAATCGGTTGCGCTATAAGCGATGGTTAGGGAGTCCGGGGACCATGCTGGAAAATAGTTTTTGGCGAGCGGTCCCCCTTCCAGTGTGTAGATGGTGCCGGTGGCCAGATCCACCGTGGAAATGATTGAGATGCTGCTGCCGGGAAACGTATAAAGCGCGAAGGCTCCGTCCGGGGAAAGCCGAACATCATGCAGCGGCCCCTCCGTATTCTGCGTGATTTGTCTCTTGTCTGTACCATCTGTCCGGATGCGGTAGAGCTGGGTGTTGCCGGTGGAATCCGGAGCAGCAAACAAAAGCTCCGTGCCCGAAGGGAACCATTGGACATCACTGGCGCCCGGCTCCGGGATGCTATTGCTGTTATGTGAGAATGTATCATAGATGACGATTCGCCCGTTTTTGACATACGCCAGAAATTTGCTGTCGGGGGACCAATCCAGCAGCGTGTAGGGTTCGATTTGGTCGATCCGGGCAGCCCTAAACGTGACGGTATCTATTAGGTAGACCACGTTGCCAACGCCAATGAAAGCGACTCTCCTGTTGTCAGGAGACCAATAAGGAACGGAAAACTCTGCACCCAGTCCCTTGGTAAGTTGAAAATTAAAACCGTCCTGCGGTCGGTACAGCCAAATGTCGAACGTTCCGGCGCGGTCCGACGTGTAGGCAATCCATCCTTGAACAAAATCATGAGGAACAGCTTGCATGGCCAACATCCTCTCCTGAGTCATCTTATCTTTCAAATGTATTCAGTGGAGGGCGATTAGGCTACAGTCCCGGACCGACGGTTTATTTATAGATTAGACCTCCGCCTTCATTGACCTCCTCTCTTCCAGAAAAAAAACACAACCGGCCTTGGTCCATGAATTCAGGACCAAGGCCGGTTTACGGCTTTAATAAGCCTAACGTGCTATTTCTCTTCCGTTCCCACGCTTGAAAGGAAAAACTCATATTCAAGACTTTGCTCTGCAGGGATGGTGTATTCCTTATATACTGGCGCGCCCCAGCTATCGTCTCCGCCTACGCCCATTTGTCTTCCTGCTACTGTCACTACGGTGTAATGAACCGCCGGAAGCTCGAACGCATGGCTGGCATGCTCCAGCTCGAACGCGGTATACGGCGACAAATTACATTCCACAGGCGCGGTTGCAGGGGCCGAGATTTGCAGGCCCACTCCCGATTTATCGGTAATCTTCACGCGGCGTACACCGGTGCGGTTACCGGATTCCTGCGGAACAAGGTAGCGGGACGGCAGCTCCTGTACGCTCCGGCTGAACACGCCAAGTCTGGCACCGTACGCACGGTCGATATAATTCTCTTCTGGTCCCATTGCATACCATTCCGTCTGGTCGTAGTCGGCCGGCATTTTGAAGGACAATGCCAGGATCGGCAGATCCGGAAGCCCGGCAGCGCCGTTGTAGCGGGTACGTACCCGTACCTTTCCGTCGCCGTAGACCGTATAGGCGGTTTGAACCGACAGCCCGGGATGGATGCTGAACCGGTAATCAAAGCTCACCGTAACTGCACCTTCCTCCTGTGCAAGGCTCACCCCTACACATTTACGCGACAGGCTTGCAGCATACCAGCATCCGGCATTGTATCCGAGATTGGTTCCTTTGTCGTTGTCGGTCGCCGCCCGCCAGAACAGCGGGGCCGGAGGAGCCGCAATCATTTCGCGGCCGTGGATGTTCAAGGACACCAGAGAACCAACCTGTTTAGAGAACAGCACGGTGAAGCCCTCGCCGAGGACGCCGATCTGTACATCCCCTTCCACAACCTTCAGTTCGCCGGCTGGCTGCTCCGCTTCAGCTTCCTCTTGCACTACAAAGACGGACTCTCCAAAGGCAATTTCATATCCGGCCTCAGCCCAGAGCTCCGCATCCTTCAGCAGCAATGAGGCCTGAATGCTGTATTCGCCCGGTTTCCCGTCTGCTTGCGGCAGCTCGACCGGCACCAGCACCTCGCTTTGCGGCGCGGCATTGACATCAATTGTCCAAGCGCCGAGCAGCTCGCCTTCACGATACAGCCGGTATTCCAATGCCAGATGTCCGGTTCCTGCGAACAAGCTCTCATTAATGAGCCGAATGCCTGTTTTACCAGGCTCCAGCTTGTAGTTCTGGTACAGGAATTTAACCTCCTGCATCTTCGGCGTCCACTGCCGGTCGGCGTAGACAATGCCATTGCCGCAGAAGCTGTAGTCCGTCGGACGGTCCTGGAAATCGCCGCCGTAAGCAAAATACTCGCGGCCATAGCGATCCTTAGTTATAATCGACTGATCGATATAATCCCAAATGAAGCCACCCTGGTACATCGGGTACTTATTCTCCAGCTCCGTGTACTTATGCATGCCGCCCACCGAATTGCCCATTGCATGCATGTATTCGCAGCTGAGATAAGGCTTGTCCGGATTGCTGTTCAAATACTCTTCGATATCCGCCGGTTTGGCATACATCCGGCTCTCCATATCGCTCGTGGCATTGTAATTACGGTCATAGAACACACCTTCATAATGGACAAGACGGCTATTATCGCGGCTGCGGAACCAATTCGCCACATCCAGAATGACCTGACCCGCATACGACTCGTTGCCGCAGGACCAGATTAGAATGGATGGATGATTCTTATCCCGTTCCAGCATAGACTCTGCCCGGTCCAGCACGATATCGCGCCAATTCGGATCGTTGCCGGGAATGTTCCACGAAGGCTCAACAGCCCCCATCTTTTGCCACGAGCCATGGGTTTCCAGATTCATTTCGTCGATGACGTAAATGCCGTATTCATCGCACAGCTCATACCATAGTGTTTGGTTGGGATAATGCGACGTACGTACGGCGTTAATGTTGCTGCGCTTCAGCGTACGGATATCCCACAGCATGTCCTCACGGGTAATCGTCCGGCCAGTGCGGCAGTTGAATTCATGCCGGTTGACGCCTTTGAATACAATCCGCTTGCCGTTGATGCACATCAGCTTGTTCTTCAGCTCGAACCGGCGGAACCCCGCCTTCTGGATAATCGCTTCAATGAGCTTCCCCTGTGCATCGAGCAGCGAGATGCAGAGCGAATACAGATACGGATTCTCTGCACTCCACGTCAGAACATCCGCAATGTCTCCAGACAAGGTCAGTTCACGTCCGCTGAACCCGCCTTCCGCACTCAGCCGGACCTGTCCTGCTTTATCCTTGAGCTCAATTCTAGCGCTAACGTTCTCCTGCGGAGTATCCAACAGCTGCATTTGAACATTCAGGCTTCCTTGCGTATAAGTATCGTCAAGCTCCGCCCGCACCGCGAGATCCCGGATATGTTGCTTCGGAACAGTATACAAATAGACGTCGCGGAAAATACCCGAGAACCGCCAGAAATCCTGATCCTCCAGCCAGCCTCCGGTACTGCGCTGGTATACCTCGACGGCCAGCTTGTTTTTGCCTGTACGCACATACGGGGTCAGATCAAATTCCGACGGCGTAAAGCTATCCTCGGCATAGCCGACAAAATCCCCGTTAAGCCAGACATAAAAAGCCGATTCCACCCCTTGGAAGGAGATATAGAGCGGTCCGTCCTCCAGGTTCGCCGGGAGATGGAATTCCTTCACATAGCTGCCGACCGGGTTATGCTCCTGCGGGATATGCGGCGGGCGGACATCACTTAGTCCATCCCACGGATACATCGTATTGACATATTGTGGCCGGCCGAAGCCCTGCAGCTGGATATGTCCGGGAACCTGGATGCTGTCCCATGCGGAGCAATTATAGGATTCCGCAAAAAACGACTCTACACGGCTGGCCGGATTCGGCGCATAGCTGAATTTCCAGCTGCCGTTAAGGCTATAGCGCATATCCATCGGCGCACCCGCCTCTGCCTTAGCCATGTCTGAATAATAACGGTGGTCCGAATGGGCCTCCAGCCGGTTCACCTTGAACACACCGGGGTCCTCCAGCCAGCTCAAACTTGGGGTAACTGCCAATTTCATTTCCTCCTTTAGAACGTGAACATAAGAAGGTTAGCTGCTTCATTCTTATGTTCAGCTTATTAGTCATTGTTATTTCACGGAACCAACCATGCCGGCCACGAACTGCTTCTGCATCAGGAAGAAGACTAGTGCCGTTGGAATCGTAGAGATGACAACCGCGGCCATAATCACGCCGAAATCCGGCGAATAGCTGGAGCCCAGATTGGAGATCAGCAGCGGAATTGTCCGTTTCTCCGGGGTCTGCAGCACAATCAGCGGCCAGAGGTAATTATTCCAGCTGGACATGAAAGTAATAATGGCGGCAGCCGAGTAAGTTGTCTTCATGGTCGGAACATAAATTCGGAAGAACAATCCCAGCTCCGACAATCCGTCCATCCGGCCGGCTTCCAGAAGTTCCCGCGGGAACATCTTGGAGCTCTGACGGAAAAAGAAGATCAGAAACGCCGTTGTGAAGGTCGGAAGAACGACCGCGGCCATCGTGTTGACTCCAATGAGCGGAGCTGTAGCGGACAGCTTTGAGAACATTTGATAGAGCGGTACCATCAACGCGGCGAAAGGAATCATCATGGATAACAATAACAAATTGAAGACGATATCCTTTGCTTTGCTGCGATAAATTTCGAATCCGTATCCGGCCAGTGATGAGATCAGCAAGGCCAGAATCGTTGTCGTCACAGAGATTTTGAGCGTGTTCCACAGAGCAGGCACAAGATTGATTGAATCCGTCAGTTTCTTGATATTCTCGATCAAATGACTTCCGGGAAGCATTCTTCCCTGAGTTACATCTACCGAAAGGTTTGTCGCACTAATAATCATCCACAAAAACGGGAAGATCGAAACGATCGCTACAATGGACAGAAACACATAAATAGGTGCGCGGCGTAAGGTTCTCATTACTTATCATCACCTGCCAATTTGATTTGAAGGAAGGACAGTACAATAATCATGACAACGATGGAATAAGACACAGTAGCTGCGTATCCAAAGTCAGGGGTGTACTTGAACGAAAGGTTATAAATATATTGTGAAATGGAGAGCGTCGCGTTGCCGGGACCTCCCTTAGTAATATTCATGATTTCATCGAACAATTGCAGCGTCCCGATAGTCGAGGTGATCGACGTAAAGAGAATAATCGGCTTAAGCAACGGAGCGGTGATCGAGAAAAATTGTCTGACCCCCGAGGCGCCGTCAATCCGCGCGGCTTCATAAATGGAGTTGTCGATGTTCTGCAGCGACGAGAGGAAGAAGATCATGTTGTATCCCGTCCACCGCCATGTAATTGCGATAATAATTGTGACCTTTGCCCAGAAGGGATCGGAGATCCACTGAATCGGTTCGGATAACAAATGCATGTTCATTAAAGCCAGATTCACCAGTCCGTCATTACCAAACAGATATTTGAATACGACGGAGTATGCCACAAGCGAGGTTACGCAAGGCAGGAAAATAGCGGTACGGAAAAACCCTTTGAAGCGCAGCTTGCTGTCATTAAGGAGCACCGAAATAATCATCGCAAAAGTGATCATGAGCGGTACTTGCACAATCAGGAACAGAAAGGTATTCTTTACGGCGGTAAAGAAGGTTTTGTCGCTGAGCAGCCGTTTATAGTTGCTTAATCCGTCAAAATGAAGATTGGCTCCTGCGCCCGTTTTGAAGGAGAGCAGCAAAGCCTGAATCATCGGATAAAAGTAGAACAAACAAATCATGAGGACGGCCACAGCAATAAATAACCAGCCGGTAAGCTTAGCGCGGTTGCGCATGGTATGGTTCACAGCTCTCAATCCTTTCTCTATACAGGCGTGAATCGGAAAACGGATAAGCCGCCCTCCCCCCGCCAAGGCTCAAATCGGCCGGTACGGGGGGACAGCGGAGTAATCAGGTCCTACAAGGGGTTACTGGATTTGAGACTCCGCTTGGGACTGAGCATCGCCGAGCGCTTTATTTATATCCGTACCGTTCAGGTAATTCTGCATTTCAACCTTGAGGATATCCTCGATAGCATAGGTGTGCATGCCGTAGTTAACATTCGGAATTTCCGCAGTCCATTTTGCGAAGTCGGAAATGACCTTTTGTCCGCCAAAGTAGTTGTCTGCGGCAGTGTAAGCTTCGCCTTCAGCAGCCGGTTTATAGGTTCCGATAACGCCAACGTCTGTCACAAGCTTCTGGTACAGGTCAGTGTCAGAGCCGAGTGTTGCCCCCAGGAATTCAATTGCAGCTTCTTTGCCGTCGTTGTTAAGTACATACCAGGAGCTGCCGCCCAGGTTGGAGGCATGCACGGAGCCTGTCGCATTTTTCAATTTAGGGAACGGTACAACCGCCCATTTGCCGGACTGGTCAGCTGCCGATTTCACCGATGGTGTAATCCAGTTGCCTGTTGGAACGGATGCAACGGCACCGCTGTTAAAGCCGGCGAGGAACGAGCTCCAGTCGGAGTTAACCTTAACGATATCCGCAGACATCAGCTCTTTATAGCTTTCGAACGCTTCCTTCAGTACAGCATTGTCCTTCAGGTCAGGTGTTGTACCATCGCTCTTCAGATACCAGGAGCCGGCGGATTGGATCATCATCCGGATCAGCCCCAGATCGTTCGGGTCCTGGGTCAGCATATCTTTGCCGGTTTTAGCTTTGACTGCTTTGCCGATCTCAATGTACTTCTGCCAGTCGATATCCTGCAGATCGTCAACTGTGTAGCCCGCTTCCTGCAAATAGTCTGTGCGGACATACAGGCCTACAACCCCGGAGTCGAAAGGAACGCCATATTGCTTGCCGTTAAAGTTGGTTGGTCCGATCTTATAATCGGCGAAATCAGCGGGTTTAATGGCATCACCGAGCTCCTGAAATGAGTCTGGATACGTTTGCAAAAAGCTTTGAGCACGGTAATCTTCAATCAGAACGATATTCGGCAGACCCGATGCGCTTCCCGAGTTGAGGCCGGTGTTCAGCTTCTGAATAATATCATCTTGGGCATATTCGATAACGTTGATTTTAGCATCCGCATGGTCTTTCACATACGCATCCTTCGCCAGATTCATCGCGGCAATATTAAAGTTTTTGTCCCATGCCCAGACCGTGATTTCCTTGGAGGTGCCTGTAGCTTCCCCATTGTTGGTATTTGCCTGGTTATTGGCGTTACTGGAGCAGGCTGTCAGCAGCATAAAGCCGGCGAGCAGAAGAGCAGTAGCTTTTTTCTTCATGATGTATATCCCCCTAACGTATATTTGAAAGTGCTTTCTTTATCAAGAATATCATCCCGGTCCTTCATTTCGTTAGAAATTAATTTAGTTAAAATAGTGATAATATTGTCTTTGTATCCGCTTCCACGGAGAGTAAATTAGCATTTATTTTCTCCTTTCGCACTTTTTTTAGGTAAATACCCGTCCAATAAACATCGCACATACAAAAAACCGGCGCCGTTTATAGGGCGCCGGTTCATGGCGTGGCTTGGATAGTATGCTGCAAAAACACCGGTTCAATCCGTAGTCAGCAGGGAATTTTGATAGAAACCTTCGTCCCCTGCCCCGGTGTGCTGGAGATAGATACGCCGTAAGGCTCACCGTACAGCAATGTCAGGCGGTCATGAACGTTGCGGATGCCGATGCCGCTGAACAGCTGCCTGCTGACGGATGAGGCGGGAATCGAATCCTTGTTGTCCAAATCCATCCCATCTCCCGTATCAACCACCTCACAGTGCAACGTATCCCTGTCCTTCATAATGGTGACATAGATATAGCCGGAGGTTTTGATATTGAACGCGTGAAAGAAGGCATTTTCGATAAATGGCTGAAGAACAAGCTTGGGCACTTTAGCAGACATGCAGTCTGGTGAAACGAAATAATCCACCTTAATGCGGTTGCCATTGCGAACCTGATTAATATATACATAATGCTTCAGGTTAATAAGCTCCTCTTCCACTGTAATCGTCTCGTTCACATTGCTGATGGTGTTCTGGAGCAGGGAAATCAGCGCATGAATGGTCTCCGTCGCCTGTTCCTTGCTTCCTCTCTGCACCAGAATATTGACTGACGCCAGCGTGTTGTATAGAAAATGGGGATTGATCTGCTGTTGAAGTGCGGCCAATTCCGCCTTCCGCTGTTCCTTTTGGGTTTCCACGAGCTGACCGACATAGTCGTTCAGCTCTTTGAGCATATAGTTGTATGCGGTGCTGAGCTGTCTTGTCTCATAGGTACCGGTAACCGACATGTAGTTATGGAAGCTTTTTTTGGTGACATTGGACATTTTTTTGACCAGGGTGCGCAGAGACTGCGTCAGCCTCTTCGTCAGAAAATAGATGACGAGTACGGCTACGGCGGCGATTGCTGCAACGATCAGAAAAATCGCCTTTTTGTCCAGCAGCGTGCCGATTGTCTGTTTCTTATCAATCAGATTCACAATATATAGGTTGTACGAAGGCAAATAGTCCGCCAGCACGATGACCTCCCGCCCGCCGATGGAGAGCTCCTGGCTGGATTTGCCCACCTCGGCGATCTGCTGCGCACTCTCCAGCAGGTCGGGAGACATGCTGCCGATTTGCTCCGTCCGATTACTGGACACGATCAGGCCCGATGTATCCAGAAACATTACATCGTTTCCCTGACTCGTAAAGCTGGCGTAGTTCTTGCGGAAATCACTTTCACGGGTGAACATATACAACGTGCCGTACGGCTTGGATAGACCCGGGGCGGTCAACGCCTTGGCGGCGACCAGATAACGGCTTTGTGAATTGAACGGGCTGGCGTCCATAAAGCTGTAGAAGAGCTGCCCATTGCGTTCCTGAGCGGCCTTTGTAATGGGATTATTCTTTAACTCTTCTGAGGAGCCCGACCAGTAGGTAACATCGCTGGTGTAGCTTCTTCCGTTCACACCCAGAATAGAGAGGCCGATATTGGTCCCCCCGATGCCGGATTGAATGCGGTCCATCTGATCCCGCATACTGTAATACCGCTTGAAGTTCGCCAGTGAATTGATATCCTTCTCCGTCATGAAGCTTCTGATCACGCCGCTCTGCCCGACTTCAATAGCGCTGTTGACGGTTGCATAATGGGAGTTCTCCAGCGCACTTTTGATCTGGTCGATAATCTTGGAATTGGTGATGCTGAAGGTTTGCACGAACAGCTTTTGGGACATTTGTACGGTCACTCCGGTAATCAGGACAGTAACCAGAATGATGCTGATGACCATGACGGCGAATATTTTACTGAACAGGCTTTGATCCTTGAGCTTTGTGAGCCATTTCTCCGTTAGTCCCATTTCGGGCTCCTTCCCGCTGCATTAGCCTTTCCGGTATTGACTAGGCGAGATTCCCATCAGCTTGCGGAATACTCTGGTGAAATAGCTGTGGTCTGAGTAGCCCACAAGACTGCTGATTTCAGAAATGGATAAACCTGCATTTTCTTTCAGCAGCAGGCACGCTTTTTCTATCCGCACCCGGTTTAAATATTCGTTGAAGCCCTCTTTGTTATGTAGCGCAAAATAATTAGACAGATAGGACGGGTTGAAATGAAACTGCCTTGCCACTTCGGTCAGCGTAAGCTGGCGTGAATAATGCTCGTCGATATACAGTAAAATTTTTTGAATGGCTGGTACCCCGCCGCGGTTCTTGGTTACGCATTCCGTCGCAGCTTGCAGAAACTGCTCAAGCCGTATCTCCGTTTCACCGATATGCCGTGCCTCATGAATGGAGCGGAAGAACTCGTATTTGCTTTCGTCCAAGGCGCGGGCCTCGTAATGGAAATGCAGCAGCATTCCGATGATCTGAAACATACTGTGGCATAAAAACGATTTGAACTCGAACATCCCTGTATCTCTCCGGCCGGACATGGAAGCGACATATGCGCTTAAGCGGCCGAAAGCCAAGTCGAACTCCTGCCGGTTCAGCTCTACACCGAAGGCATCCTGATCGAAAGCGGGACCCTGCCGCCCCTCCTCGCCGTTATCTACCAGCAAACAGTGATCCGGGAGAAAGAAGCGGCGGTCCAGCAGCTTCATCAGATCATCCGTATAGATCGTATGCAGTTCACTCAGCTCAGTGAAAACCCGGCTGACCGCGAGATTCAGGAACATATTTGCACGGATGCCCGCGGTGAATACCTGATCTGCAAGACGGACGAGCGCCTCATACCCAGCCTCCTCCAGATTAAACAACAGGCGGACATGCCCCTCCAGCGGAGACAGCCGGCGGAAGGTCACCCTGCTGCCGCTGCTGTGCAACAGAGAACGAATGCTGTTCTCCAGCCACTCCTCTTTGCGGCTATTCGCAGCGGGTTCGTCGCCCGTATCAGCAATTAGCAGCACGAATCCCGGAAAGGGGAACGTTACCCGCAGCGCTTCCTCGTCGTACTCCACTGGAAATCCGGAAACCAGTTTGTCCAGAATATAGTCTGCGGATTGCCGCTTGTCGCTTCTCCAGTCCACATGCTGAAGCAGCGGAATCCGCTGCGCGGTTTTTTTCAGAACGGCAAGCAGGGAAGCGGCCTCCAGTCTGGGCTTCAGGATATAATCGGCAACCCCGCTTTGGAAGGTCGAACGCACATATTCGAACTCACTGAAGCTGCTGAGCACGATCACCTCAATTTCCGGATACATCCCCTTGACGAGCCGGATCAGCTCTTCCCCGTCCATCACAGGCATAACGATATCGGTCAGGATGATATGCGGACGCTGTAATTCAATTAATTCAAAAGCCTCTCTTCCGTTGGAGGCCTCGCCCGCAATCTGAAACCCCTCCCCTTCCCAGTCCAGCAGATGGATTATCCCCTGCCGTACCAGCATTTCATCGTCCACCACCAATATTTTGCAGAACGTTGTGTCCATGGCTTCTCCTTTTTGGGAACAAGAATACACTGAAAAAACAAAATGAAACCCGCTTGATTAAGGGGTTCCATCTCACCGAAACAAACTTATCTATCAGAAATGAAACAGCTTTCATAATCTGATTTACATTATAGGTATACGCCCGGAGACTGTCAATTGAGAGGGAGGAGGGCGATTAGCGACAGTCCCGGACCGACGGTTTATTTATAGATCAGACCTCCGCCTTCCTTAAACTCTTCTGCTTTATCCCGCATCCCTGCGGCAATCATCTCTTGCTCCGGTTCTTCTTGTCCATCCTGCAACCTCGCCGTATCGCGGATACCATGAGAAATGCGCATACTGCAGAACTTGGGTCCACACATAGAGCAGAAATGAGCCGTTTTGGCCCCTTCCGCCGGAAGGGTCTCATCATGATATTCCAGTGCCCGTTCCGGGTCGAGTGACAAATGGAACTGGTCCCGCCAACGGAACTCGAAGCGCGCTTTGGAGAGTGCGTTATCCCGATCCTGCGCGCCCTTGTGTCCTTTGGCCAAGTCGGCTGCATGGGCGGCAATTTTGTAGGTGATGACGCCTTCCCGCACATCATTTTTGTTAGGCAATCCTAGATGCTCCTTCGGGGTAACATAACACAACATCGCCGTGCCGAACCAGCCGATCATCGCCGCTCCAATAGCCGAGGTGATATGATCATAGCCGGGTGCAATATCCGTAGTCAGCGGACCCAGTGTGTAAAAAGGAGCGCCATTGCAGAGCTCAAGCTGTTTATCCATATTCTCTTTGATCAGATGCATCGGTACATGGCCCGGGCCTTCCACCATCACCTGAACATCATGCTTCCAGGCAAGCGAGGTTAATTCACCCAATGTCTCCAGCTCGGCAAACTGGGCTTCATCATTAGCATCGGCAATGGAGCCTGGCCGCAGCCCGTCACCCAAAGAGAACGCCACATCATAAGCCTTCATGATTTCACAAATATCCTCGAAATGTGTATAGAGAAAATTCTCCTGATGGTGGGCCAGGCACCAGGCCGCCATAATCGAACCCCCTCTGGAGACGATGCCCGTCATTCTTTTGGCCGTTAATGGGATGTAACGCAGCAGTACCCCGGCGTGAATGGTGAAATAATCCACTCCTTGCTCCGCCTGCTCAATCAGGGTGTCCCGGTATACCTCCCAAGTTAAATCCTCGGCCTTGCCGTTTACCTTTTCCAAAGCCTGATAGATAGGCACTGTCCCGATAGGTACCGGAGAGTTGCGGATAATCCATTCACGGGTGGTATGAATATTTTTGCCCGTCGACAGATCCATAATATTATCCGCTCCCCAGCGGGTCGCCCATCTCATCTTCTCTACTTCTTCATCAATGGAAGAGGACACCGCCGAATTCCCGATATTGGCATTGATCTTCACCAGGAAATTCCGCCCGATAATCATCGGTTCACTCTCCGGATGGTTAATATTCGCTGGAATGATCGCACGGCCGCTGGCTACTTCCTCTCTAACAAACTCAGGGGTTACATTTTCCCGGATTGCGATAAATTCCATTTCCGACGTAATCAGGCCTCTGCGCGCATAATGCAGCTGGCTGACATTGCGGCCTTCTATAGCTCTCAAGGGACGCCGCTGCAATCCCGGAAACACCTCTGCCGCCGACTTCTCTGTGAGATTTCCGTTATCCTCCGGCTTGACCGCTCTTCCCTCATAAGATTCGGCATCCCCCCGCTCCGCGATCCACTGAAGCCTGTGAGGCGTTAACCCCTTGCGGATATCGCTATAGGCTTCATCATTAGTATAAGGCCCGCTTGTATCATAGACACGGACAGGAGCATTCTCCGCTTCTCCGGCAGTACCCGAGGTTCGGCTTAATGTAATCTCGCGCATCGGAACTTGAATATCAGGCCGTGAGCCCTCCACATACACCTTGTGACTTCCCGGAAAAGCACACAGATCGACCTCATGTTTCTTCTCTTGATTCGGCATCTTATTTCCTCCTTAAGGTTTAAATAAATAAGAGTGCGCGCAAAAAAGCCGCTCCACATGGAGCGGCTCAAATATCCATAAAAGGCTAACGCCAACAATGAAATAAAGGTCCGACTCCACTTTCCTACGCTGGTATGATCCAGATCAGGTTCAAGGGTCCAGGAATGCATTTTTCCCGTCTCAGCCTATTCAGGCTCCCCTAGTGGTTTCTTATTTAGTTATGTTTAAGTTACAGAGAAATCCAGCAATTGTCAACCGGTGCTCTTATAGAGGAATTGGCAAATAATAAATATCGATTGCATATTGGATGAGCACTGTTAGCTTAGCTGACTTTTTATGCACACGATAATTTTCCCCTTCGCACGGCCTTCTCCAAGATCACGAAGGGCATGGGCCGCGCCGCTTAGCGGATATTGCCGATCAATAACAGGCACTACGTAGCCTGCTTCGACAAGCTCCTTCCAAACCATTTGATCCTCGTGGTTCGGTTTATGGACTAGAAGTGCTATTTTCTTTTTTTCAAACCAGGCAGACAGCGGTGCAACCAACAGAGCCAGGAGGATATAAGAAAAGGAACCGCCGACCATGACATACGTGCCGCCTGACGTTAGTGCGCGCTTCATCGCGACAACCGAACGGTTGCCGACGACATCGAGGATTAAATCGTATCGTTGTCCGCTTGTGGTGAAGTCATCTTTTGCATAATCCAATACATGATCCGCCCCGAGGGTACGCAGCATATCCAGCTTCTCGGCGCTGTCAACGCAGGTCACTTCCGCTCCGACCCATTTGGCATATTGAACCGCAAACGTACCAACTCCGCCACCGCCCCCATTGATCAGAACCCGATGGCCCTTTCGCAGCTTTCCTTTGTCGCGCATACCCTGTAAGGCTAGAACGGCTGCCTGAGGAATAGCCGCTGCCTGCCCGAAGCTCAGGCCGGCCGGCTTTGGTGACAAGGCTTTCTCACTGGCACATACATACTCCGCAAATCCTCCCCAGCCGCAACCGGAAAGGTCCCCAAAAACCTCGTCCCCCGGTCGGAATCTTTTGGCATTGGCGCCTACGGCGATGACCCGTCCCGCGATATCTGCACCAAGAATACGGTAACGGGGTTTACGGAGCCCGCCAAGGCGGTTCATGAACGGTTTGCCGCGGAGGAGATCCCAATCCCAGGAATTCACAGAGGCAGCGTGGACCTCAATCAACACTTCATGGTCTTGCGGTGCAGGGATATCCACCTCTTCAATACGTAAGACTTCTGGCGATCCGTAGGCATCATAGACCATCGCCGTCATCGTGCGTGCTCCTCGTTCGCTGGGTAAGCCTGTATCCATCATCTCTTCTCTCATGGTCATTCTCCATTCGATAGGCTTATGTGTGTCGCGCTGTCAATTCACTTTTGGCTGCGCGCCCGCGGGACTCCTACCATTTTATTCTTCAAGGAGAATGTAATTCCCTTTATTAGGGGAACCGTCTTCCTCTTTTTATGAAAAATGCTGAGCTATATTACTTAGATACTCTTCCTCAACCGTATTTTTCTTCATACTTATGAGCATTTTCGCATCTTCTCCCACTACATAACGGAATTTGCTTGTACCGTCTGTGGCTGCTTGATAAATAGTGTCAGCTACAAGTTCTGGTGCCGAGGCATAGTCTGGAGCTTTTTCCATTTCCCCTAATTTACCCAGAAAGGCAGTAGTGAATGATTTATAATCCGTTAAGCCATCATTAAAAAAGAACTCCATCGATCTTCCGCCAAAGTCCGTGCTAATGGCTCCTGGTTCAATCAACTTTACTTTAATGTTTTGTGATGCCAATTCAAAAGATACGGATTCAGAAAAACCTTCTACCGCGAATTTAGTGGAGTGATACAGAGACATCGTAGGAAAGGTCACGATCCCTCCCATTGAGGAGATATTGATTAGCAACCCTTCCTGATTGGATCTAAAATGTGGCAACATGGCTTTAGTCATACTAATAAGACCAAACACATTCACTTCAAATTGTCTGCGGATCTGCTCATCCGTAGCTACTTCTATAAGCCCCATTGACCCATATCCGGCATTGTTCAGGAGAACGTCAATTTTACCAAACCGCTGGACAGCTTCAGCTAATGCAGATTGAATGGTATCTGTTTTCTCAACATCTAACCGCAACACCAACACATTGTCCAATGTAATGAATTCAGTTTCTTTTTCAGGTGCACGCATCGTGGCTACTACGTTCCATCCTCTTTCAGCAAAATGTTTTACTGTAGCTCTCCCAATGCCAGATGAAGCACCCGTGATAAAAATTGTTTTCATTAAAATTCCTCCTAAAAGTATCAGAATTCGTTAAATGCTGCTCTTCTCTTCCACTAACTGCTCCATGCTTAACAATCCCTCGGCAATGGTTGCAAGTTTAGCTTTATATTCTGCTATCCCAATCTGGATGCAGATGATCTGGGCCGGGTGCATTTCATCTTTATAATGTGAATACTGCTCTAATAACTGATCTAACTTTTTTTGTGATTCCTCTTGTACTTGCTTCAACCAGAAAATCACCTTGTCATACCCCACAAATCGGCCAAAATAAAGCCTCATCATAAAATCGGATTTCTTACTACTGTCTCCCTCTAGTGGCGCTAGTAAATAGTCGTTAAAACAATCTCGCCCTTTAGCCGTTATGTTATAAACATTCTTGTTTGGCTTACCTTTCTGGGGCACAATTTCCTTGGTTATTAATTCTTCCTTCTCCATTCGGGCAAGCGTAGGATAAATCGTGCCATAACTAGAGCTATAGAAATTAGACAACACATTCTCCAATAACTGCTTTATTTCGTAGCCAGTCAACGCTTCTTTCATGAGCAAGCCTAAAATAACATCCTGACTGTTCAAGAATAGCTCCTCCTTATTTAAAAATATCTATATATTACACTTAGCAATATACCAGACTGATATATATCACGTCAATATATAAAACTTAAGCAAAAAAAAGCCGAGTGAAGTCAGCAGTGAATGCCTGAAATCAACTCAGCTTGTCATTTGTACTTAATTTGCTGAACTAAAATATTCTGATAAAATCCCCACCAAAACTTGCTTATACTCATTCATGTCATAAGAAGAGTTATTCACTTTTTTCTTGACTATGTTTATGCCGTTAAATATCTCTTCTTCCAATTCTTTTCTTGCCTTCAGTACCTCCAAGGTTCCTTCTAACCCTGTATAACCCTGCTTTTTTCCATACCCTTGGTTAGTATAATATTCAATAAATCCCTCCGACCATTCTTTAGGTCTTTCCTTAACGGCCTTTCTGAAAGAATGATCAAGATCATTCTGCTCTACGTAAAGCAGCAATGGATTCAGCCGCTCCACAATCGCTGCCAGTTCCAGAACATAACTTATAACGTCTTCCTTCTGTGCACCATATTTAATCATCCCAATGGTTACAGGGTTTTGTATAAAACAACAATCAAAAATAAAGGTTTCTGAGCCATTTAAAACACTCGCCGAAAATCCCTTCCAACGCTCTGTTATCAGTTTCCTGTTTTGAGCTAGCGACAATTCATAAACATCACTTTTGGCAACTGCCTGCAATAACTCATCTGGAAAATCCGGCCCATATTCATTTGCGATTTTTCGATATTCCAGGAAATAATGGTTCCCTTGTTTAATCACACGATTATTCAACAATTCCCGAAACTTCCCATGGGTACTCAATAATTCATCGAATTCATTTTTCTCGAGACAGGCGACTCCCTCATAATCCGCTGGATGCTCCAAATCCCCTTCTAAAAACAGCTGAGATTTAAGGTTCATTTCCGTAAGAATTTCATGAACTAATTGAGCCGTTGTTGTTTTTCCGAATCCTGGTAATCCCTCAATCAAGACTAACTTCGGTTTCATAATAAAATCCCTCCAATCATTATTAGGAGGATATGTAGGTTAGGAGCGATAGAGATGCGGTTTCCCACAACATTAAAAGCGGATACCCTAAGGTATCCGCAGAATGGGTTTACATTACACCTTTCCCTGCATACCCTGTAAGATTAAAGAAAAGCATGCCGAATAAAATAGTGTAATCACTATTACAGGCATCCTTTCGCATTGTTAATCTTTACAGAGTAATCCACATGATCAGGTTAACGCTCCTTTGTATGCATCTCTATTAGTTAGATTAACATTGAGCAGAGATAAATTCAATCCGGGAGTCTTCTTCAAACCTCCCCGCTAGTTTAGTTGATACAGATTCCACTTTTGTGCGTTTGAGCCATTGTCATCCCAAATTTGAACGTTGGTTCCATTTTCAGTACCAGCAGCAGCGACATCCAGAGCTTTCCCACTGTTGCTGGCAAGCAATTTATAAGCACTTCCAACTTTAACAATGCTCCACTTCTGATTGGAACCGCCGCCATAACTCCATAATTGCACATTCGATCCATTGGCAGTCCCCATCTCTGCTACATCCAAACCTGTATTACTATTGACGTTAATAACCTTATACAAGCCTCCGCCAACATCTGTGATTATCCACTGCTGAGCACCCGTTCCGTTATCGTCCCAGATCTGTACATTTGTGCCGTTTGCAGTGCCTGCAGCAGCTGCGTCCAATGCTTTACCGCTGCCTACGTTAACCATTTTGTAGATTTTACCAGAAACGATACCATCACTTGGAGGCGACGTTGCTGACTTTATCTGCTCTCTGACAAATTTACCGGATGCCGTTAACTGCGCGTCAGACCATCCACCATAAGGGCTTGCGCCAGGCGTCAATGCAGCGGAGGCTTCCGTTTTATCACATAACGACCAGTTGGTCCAACTCAGTTTTCTGTCTTTCATAAAATCCGTCCATACTTTAGATTCGGCAAGGAAAGGACCGCCGTCTCCGGAAGCGTCACTCGTTCCCCACTCGGTGATGAATACAGCTACACCTTTGCTCCTTGCATAATCAATACGATCTCTCAGCAATGAACCGTGAGTCCCGGCATAGAAATGTGTTGTATACATAATGTTGCTTTGGGCGATAGGGTTGTTGGCGGCATCATGTACATCCTGGCTCCATGTTCCGGTTCCTACGATAATGATCCCATTCGTATCAATGGAACGGATGACCGGAATCATTTCCTCTGCATATGGCTTAATGTGGCCGTTCCACGTAGCATACCCATTAGGCTCATTGGCGATTTCATAGATCACATTCGGATAATCCTTATACAAATTGGCCATTTCTGCAAAAAAACCTTTTGCCTGTTCTTTATAAATATTCGGATCCTTTTCACCCAGCACATGCCAATCGATAATCACATAGATTCCCAGATCAATCGCAGCCTGTACAGCTTCTTTCACCTTGTTTTTTTGCGAAGGATCATTGATATAGCCGCCATCTTGCGTATACATAGCTGGCCGAAATAAAGTTATTCCCCAATTGTCTCTCATCCATTTCATGCTATCATAATTCACGTACTGGCCAAACCATTGCAACCCATGGGAACTCATCCCCTTTAATTGGATCGCTTCTCCCGCCTGATTCACTAATTGGTTCCCAGAAACTCGCAGTTGGCCATTTTGGGCTACGACTGAATTAGCTTCGGCCTTCACCTTTTGCGGGGGGCCGAAAGATACGGTCATGAAGGTGATAATTAATGCACAAAAAACCGCAAACATTTTTTTGAACATATAAAGCTACCTCCTTAAATGGTTTGCTGCACTTTCCCGTGCTCTATTTTCCGAAAAGATTCATCCCCCCTTCACCAAGCTTGCAAATCTATGGGGTATGTCTTGGTGTTTCATTAACGATGTAAAAGGGTGAAAGGACAGGCTTGAGGGTTGGTAGTTATCTAATCGTTAGGGTGTAGTCGGTAGGTAACATGGAAGTGCATTAGCATATGGAGGCATCTAGATCATCAGATCTAAGAAGAATTATCGTTCTAGCATAGCGGATATGATTAAGACACATAACATATGGGGGGTTCTTATGAAATCACTATGCTCAGTAAACGCTTACATATTCTGTTATATTATACAATCATCAATCGGTTTTTAATACCAAACAACATCAAATTTCCATAAAAAAAGTGAAGCGCTGTTTCATTCAGCACCTCACTTTTAATATGATGAAATTCAAGCAACACGCTCATATCTTGACGACTTTATTTCCGCCAAAAGGTTGAACAGTCTGCCTTATCCAAAATATTAAACTCGATCATTTTCTCAAGCAATGAGAAATCAAGCGGACTTTCCCACCGAATGCGTACCAACTGCTTGGTATGATCATAGCCAGCCTGCACAATATCAGCAGAAAAATGATTAATCCCTGCGATTTCAGGGGCAACAGCCATATGATGTTTGGCTACGCTAAAACCAATAATGTATGTGCCATGATCGGTGAACATAGGCTGATTCCACCCAATTTTCGGCATTATGTTTGGAAATTCATTGTTTACCCAAGCCAAAACCTCTTCCACTCGGTCCCGATGTTCCGGGTTATCAATTTGCGCTAAATATTCTGCAAAAACTTCCATGTCATTCCCCCCTAAAATAAAATTTATTTAATGTATTTAACATCCCCTAGTTTGCTTAATAAAAAGCACTTCACTCCACAGGCTTCCCCTTTTACAATCAGAACAAACTGAATTTCATCATGCCAATGAAGCGGTATATATTCATTTATATTTTGATTAATCGTTGTTTCGTAACATGCAACCGGTAGTACGACCGTTCGATGCTCAGTGAGCTCTTTTAAGTATTGATCAATCCAATATAGATAAAATTAAAAA